>JAFRXR010000057.1 GCA_017443395.1 Ruminococcus sp.
ACTGTATCGGTGCGACTACGCTCAACGAGTACAGGCTGTACATCGAGAAGGATCCCGCGCTGGAGCGTCGTTTCCAGCCGGTAATGGTGGACGAGCCGACTGTCGAGGATACTATTTCTATATTGAGAGGTCTGAAGGAGCGTTATGAGGTCTACCACGGCGTCAAGATATCCGACAATGCCCTCATCTCCGCGGCGACGCTCTCCAACCGCTACATCACAGACCGCTTCCTCCCGGATAAGGCGATAGACCTCATCGACGAGGCGTGCGCGACTATCCGCACCGAGATGGATTCCATGCCCACTGAGCTCGATGTCATCTCGCGCAAGATAGTCCAGCTTGAAATAGAAGAGGCTGCACTCAAAAAGGAGAGCGACAGCATCTCGCAGGAGCACCTCGGCGAGATACAGAAGGAGCTCTCCGAGCTGCGTGAGAGCTTCAACGCTATGAAGGCGAAGTGGGAGAACGAGAAAAACGATATCTCCGCGGTGCAGAAGCTGCGTGAGGAGATAGAAGCCGTCAGCGGCGAGATAGACAAGGCTGAGCGCGAATACGACCTCAATAAGGCTGCCGAGCTCAAGTACGGCAGGCTCCCGCAGCTCAAGAATCAGCTCTCGGAGCTCGAGGCTCAGGCTGAGCATGACATGGAGAACGGCCGTCTGCTCCGCGACAAGGTCACGGAGGACGAGATAGCGAAGATAGTCTGCCGCTGGACGGGCATTCCCGTGGCGAAGCTCATGGAGGGCGAGAAGGAAAAGGTCCTGCACCTCGACGAGCTGCTCCACATGCGCGTCTTCGGACAGGACGAGGCTGTGACCAAGGTCAGCGAGGCGATACTGCGCTCGCGGGCGGGCATACAGTCGCCTGACAGACCTATCGGATCGTTCCTGTTCCTCGGTCCTACCGGTGTCGGCAAGACCGAGCTCGCGAAGGCGCTCTCTGAGATACTCTTCGACGACGAGCGCAATATCGTCCGCATCGACATGAGCGAATATATGGAGAAGTTCAGCGTGAGCAGACTTATCGGTGCGCCTCCCGGATACGTCGGCTACGACGAGGGCGGTCAGCTCACCGAGGCTGTGCGCCGCAAGCCGTATTCGGTCGTGCTCTTCGATGAGATAGAAAAGGCGCACCCCGATGTGTTCAATATACTGCTCCAAGTCCTCGACGACGGGCGTATCACTGACTCGCAGGGACGCACGGTGGACTTCCGCAATACTATTATCATACTCACGTCCAACCTCGGCTCGCCGTATATCCTCGAGGGCATCGACTCCGAGGGCAATATCACCGACGAGGCGCGCGGGCAGGTCGAGGCGCTGCTCAAGCAGCAGTTCAGACCGGAGTTCCTCAACCGTCTCGATGAGATCATCTTCTACAAGCCGCTCGCCAAGTCCGAGATAATGAAGATAGTCGATCTCATGATCGCTGACCTGCAAAAACGTCTCGACGACAAGCACATACGCATAAACGTCACCGACGCTGCCAAGAATTATATCGTGGAGTGCGGCTACGACCCGAACTTCGGCGCGCGTCCGCTGAGAAGATTCATCCAGAGCAAGGTGGAGACCCTCGCTGCAAAGCGTATAATAAAGGGTGATCTCTCCGCGGGGGACGTCATAGACATCGATCTGACCGACGGTCAGCTTACCGCTGAATAACGCCCTTTCACGCTCCGCTCCGGACCGGGCTGATATCCGTCCGGAGCGGTTTTACTGCGAAAATCTGCGGTTTTTATTGCCTTTATGAATAAAAATACCTCCATAAAGCGCTTAGAATAGGCGAATTTGTCAATTTTTTCGGATTTCCTTGACAAACCGACGCAAAGGGTATATAATTCAAGTATAAAATTTAGGGCGGAGCAACGCGATATTACGCGGGAATCAGCCCAGAAAGCATGGAGGATAAATCAATGACAAAGACTGAACTCATCAGCGCTGTTGCTGAAAAGGCTGACTTCACAAAGAAGAACGCAGAGGCTGCTGTTAACGCGGTTATCGCTTCTATCACAGACGCTCTCGCAAGCGGCGAGAAGGTTTCCCTCGTTGGCTTCGGTACATTCGAGGTTCGTGACCGCAAGGCTAAGCAGGTAATCAATCCTCAGACCAAGAAGATGATGACAGCTCCCGCTTCCAAGGCACCCGCTTTCAAGGCTGGTCAGGCTCTCAAGAACGCTGTTAACAACAAGTAATCAGGAGGTATCTATTATGCCGAGAACTACTAAGAAGGCTGCTGAGGCGGCTGAGACAAAGGTTGAGGAGACAGTTGTCGTAAACGAGGCTGCTCCTGCTGAGAAGAAGGCTCCCGCTAAGAAGGCTGCTGCTAAGAAGCCCGCTGCCAAGAAGCCTGCTGCTAAGAAGCCCGCTGCTAAGAAGACTGTTGTTGCTCAGGAGAACGTTTACGTTCAGTTCATGGGCAATGAGTACACTTCTGCTGACCTTATCGCTAAGGCTAAGAAGGCTTCCGGCGTAAAGGCTCCTAAGAAGGTTGACGTTTATGTAAAGCCCGAGGACAACATGGTTTACTACGTTGTTGATAACAACGCAGGCAGCTTCTCCCTTTCGTAATCTTACCTGATAACACTAAAGGCTGTGCGATCGTGCACAGCCTTTTTGTTTTGTCTGTTTCATTTTCTATCCGAGAAATAATAGTCGAGCATGAGATCGACCATGAGGGAATAGGATTCGACGCCCTCTTCCCTGCCGTTGAGCTTAATGTTGGTGTCCATCGCCTTGGTGGAGGCGGTGCTGACCTTCTCCGTGGAGATGACCTCCTTCTTCTTGTTGTCCTCCCAGTAGGTGTCCGGCAGGAAGCGGAACCAGTCGCGGCGCACCTGATCGGAGATGCGGTCGGTGAGATAGTATGCCTCGGTGATGTTGTTGTCGTAGATCTGGTTGTGGACGTATTCAAGTCCCTCGATGTAGCCGGCGTAGCGGAACTCGACGTTGTCGCTCAGGGTCGTTGCGACATACGCGATGAAGCTCGCTTCGTCCTCCTGTATGAAGCCCTTGAGGTGAGCGTATTCGTGGCAGATGGTGTCGGGGAGGTTAGTCCTCACCATGTCGTCGTTGTAATTCGCTTCGAGTGAGAAGGGAAAATATATCCCCGAGAGGTGGGACTGGCTCATGAAGTAGGAGAACTGTATCGGCTTTGCATCGGGGTAGTAGCCGTCGAGCTGCGGGAAAAGCTCCGCGGCTTTTTCCATTGCGGCGCGGGCTTCGAGGGTGACGTCTGCGGTGAGATAGAAGCGGTCGTCGCTGTCGCGCGGGACGAGCGGTGCGGTCTTGTTTGCGGCGTCGATGAGGGCGGCGTAGAGCTGTACCAGCTCATCGCGGGTGTGTCCCTCAGAGATGTAGAACTGCTCGGACATGGGGGTGGTGCGGTACATGACGAAGCAGTTGAGGGTCTCGGTGGTGATTATGTAGGTGAGCACCCACAGGGCGGTAAGGGCGGCGATACCGGCGGTCTTCCGGCGCGTCTTTTTGCGGAAAATGAGCAGCAGGACGGTCAGCGGTATGCCGGCGATGACGAGCAGTATCGCGAGTATTATCATTATCTCACCGAGCGAGAACGGGAAAAAGTCCGTGATCATGGAGAAAACGTTCGAGATGTGGGGGAAGATGTTCCGGACGTAGAAGTCGGCGAAGGGGCGGAATATCATCGCGAGGACGTATATCAGCGCCATGACCGTCGATATCAGCACCGGGATAAGATAGCGTTTTTTCATGGGAGCCTCCTTGGGCTTTTTTTATTATTATATCACAGGCTCCGGGGGTTTTCAAGGATATGAGCAGGCGAAAAGTATTATAAATTTTGGGATCTCAAAATGGCGCTCCTGCACAGCGTGCCAAAGAGAGAACCGAGCAGGGGCGCCGGGTGATCCCCCACAGCGGGGTGAAATGTCACGAAATGAGACGCCGGAGGTTTGTGGGTAAAAGTCCGATTCAGGAAAATTTTCAAAAAATACTTGATTTTTCACGGGATCCGTATTATAATATATGTCAGAACCCTGTGACCGAGAGAGTAGGTCTGCAAGAAGTCCGCAGAGAGGAGCGAAAAGGTGTGAGCGCTCCGGCTTTGAGCGTTCCGAAGTTCACTCGTGAGGGGCAGGACGGAAGCGCGTTAGCGTTGTAGGCTCTGACGTAGGTCTGCGTTAAAGACAAGAGAGTGTCGGCTCTCCTGACAATGGGTGGTTATAAGCAAGGTTTTACGTCTTGTCCTGTTGGACAGGACTTTTTTGTTGTCACGACACATTTTTTGCAGGGCTTGCGTCCTCGGCAGCCCTCGCCGTAAGGCGGCAAATCATCATAAGCGGGACGTCGAGGACACCGTCCCCTACGCTAATTCTTTGAGGTGAAAAAATGAAAGAACAACTGGAAAAAATCGAAGCGCTCGCCAAGCAGGAGCTCGCTTCCTGCACCGAGATCAAGGCTCTCGACGACCTGAGGATAAAATTCCTCGGCAAGAAGGGCGAGCTCACCGCTATCCTCAAGCAGATGGGCGGTCTCTCCGCTGAGGAAAGACCGGTCATCGGTCAGCTCGCAAACAAGGTCCGCGCTGATATCGAGGAGGCTCTCTCCGAAAAGCTCACGGCTCTCAAGTCTGAGGCGCAGTCCGCGAAGATAAAGGAGGAGAGCATCGACATCACTCTCCCCGGCAGACACGCTCCTATCGGTAAGCTCCACCCGCTCACAAGGGTCGAGAACGAGATACGCGAGATCTTCATGGGCATGGGCTTCGACATCGCTGACGGTCCCGAGATCGACGACGACTACCACGTTTTTGAGGCGCTCAATCTCCCGCCCGATCACCCTGCACGCGACACGCAGGATACCTTCTACATCGAAAAGACCGGCGAGACTATCCTCCTCCGCACGCAGACCTCCTCCGTTCAGGTCCATGTCATGGAGAACCAGAAGCCGCCGATACGCATTATCTCCCCCGGACGTGTTTTCCGTTCGGACGCCGTTGACGCTACTCACTCTCCCCTGTTCCACCAGATAGAGGGTCTCGTAGTTGACAAGGGCATCACCATGAGCGACCTCAAGGGCACGCTCGAAATGCTCATGAAGAAGCTCTACGGCAATGAGTGCAAGCTGCGCTTCCGTCCGCACCACTTCCCGTTCACCGAGCCGAGCTGTGAGGTCGATATAAGCTGCTTCAACTGCGGCGGCAAGGGCTGCTCGATGTGCAAGGAGGAGGGCTATATCGAGCTCCTCGGTGCAGGTATGGTACACCCGAAGGTCCTCGAGGGCTGCGGTATCGACAGCAGTGTTTACTCGGGTTTTGCGTTCGGACTGGGCCTCGAGCGTATGGTCATGGGACGCTATGACATCAACGACCTGCGTCTGCTCTATGAGAATGATGTGAGGTTCCTCGAGCAATTTTAAACGCTCTATGTTGGAATTATGACTCGACAAGCCGGCAAGCGGCTTGTGTCAAGAAATGGCGGGATTCCGCAAGGGAACGCCCTCTCTTGCAGGGCGACCCTTCGGGTCCAACCCCTCTGTCAGCTCCGCTGACATCTCCCCGCACTGCGGGGAGTCACCTCTCGAAAAACGATTCACTGGATCGTTTTGCAAT
>JAFRXR010000058.1 GCA_017443395.1 Ruminococcus sp.
CTTCGGGGCATTGTGTTTTTTGATAAGATAGGTCAGGATCTAACTGAAATAAGCGGAATCGAACGTTTCGCCGCTGTTCAGCTTATCGAGCAGTTCTAACAAGCCTTTCTGCTGATGAAGGTCTATCCATTCACTGACCTCGTGTTTAGCATGCAGATAACGAAAACGCTTGTCCTCTTTTGTCCCTGCATAAAATTCGGACGGAGTATCCATATCGGTCAGAGCAATGGCTTTCTTGCCGTTTTCTGTTTGCTCATTCCAAGCTTCTGCACTGTATTGCTCACGATAGTCATTTTGTGCAGCAAGTCCCTCGTCAAACCATGTGGGGATACCTTTCAGTGCTTTCTTAGTGAGGCGTGTATGCAGTTCTGCATGGGTAAGCTCATGTGCCAGTATGTCAATATTCAAGTATTCATCTGAAACAGAAATATAGTTTTTCTTTGAAGGGAAAAACGAAGTCGTAGTATCATGATCTCCGCCGAGCTTTGAAAGAAGCTTATCATCATCACAGATAATAATGACCGTTGTATTTGTACATTCCATTTCTCCGAAAAAAGCTCTGTCCCGCTCCAGCGCATCTTTCGTAAGCCGGACAGCATCTTCGATATTGCCGGAATAGTTTGTGTTCACATATACATTATCAGTCACTTTTTTAAATGAACTGCGGTATGGTACTGATGCCCGGTATCCTAAAGCTGTAAATTGGAAATAATAGACAGCAGACAGCAATATCAAAAGGATCAGAGCGATTATACAGCATAATAATATCTTCTTTTTATTGAGCTTCATTTTCATGTTTTTCCCCTGTTGGTTCCGATTTGTGTCAGTAACCATTATAGCAGGACATTGATGTTCTGTCAATAGAAAACGCCATAGTACTCCTGAATGTTCATCAGGGATACTATGGCTTTATTGCTTCTATGAGCGCAGTTTTTTGCTTTGGGGGCTGTTTTTTGCGGGCGGAGGTGTCACATCGCGCTGACAGGTATGGGGACGACCTTCCAGCCGTCGCCTTCGATGTACACCACGCAAACGGAGGCTGTACGGGTCGCGGTCGAGCCGTTGCCGTAGTTGTAGTAGTATTCGGCTTCGAGCTGCGCGCCGTCGGTCACGCTGAATTTGCAGGACTTCAGTCCGTGCTCTGAGCAAAGGTCTGCGAAGTGGTTTTCGACTGCTTCGAGCTCGTCGGAGGTGAGCTCCTCGCTGGCGGTCACGCAGACTATCTTAGCGGTCGAACCGGAGCCGATGAGCTTGGATGTGCTTTCGTTGCGCTCGGTCACGAGCTCGCTGAGGCTGCCGTCTGAGCGGAGCTCGTCTATCAGCTCGGCAGGGTAGATGTATGAGTAGTATGTCTCAGCGCCGTCTGCGGCGTAGGAGCTGGCGTAGTATTCCGCGAACTGCTCCTCGTATTCGTCCGCCGGGACAAAGTCGGACAGCGAATAGGTCTTGCCGGTCTGTGAGGAGACTGCGGCTGCGGTCTGAGTGTCGGCGTTATCAGTCTGGGCGGCGGGGACGTTCCTTTCCGGAGCAGGGGAGGGGTCGGTGTCCGTGTCCGTGACATCGTCAGCGTCGGCAGTGTAGGTGCTCTTGCTCTTAGATGTGCGGGATGAGCTCTCCGCGGTGCCGTTGAGGGCGGGGTAGATGAGATATCCGCCTACGCCTGCGCCTATTATGGTCAGCAGGAGCAGTGCCGTCAGCGGTATGAAAAGGTGCGCTTTCTTCTTCGGGGCGGGTGCAGGAGGCTGCTGTGCCTTCATCGCCTGCTGGACTGCGAGTGCTATCGTCTGTGCGTCCGCGCAGTCGCAGAGCGTGCCCTCCGGTATCTGCTTTCCGCAGTATGCGCAATATGCCATTATATTACCTCCTGTAATATCTTGCTGTTTTATTATCTTGCCTTACAGCAGTATATCACAAAAGGTCCCCGAAATCAATGTAAAAAGTGTTATGCGATTGTGAACGGGGTGTTAATTAGCGCGGGACGGTCCAATCCAGAATTACAGGTGTGGCAAGGGTGTTTTGCAGGGGCGCCGTACAGCCAAGGGGACACCCTTCCGGCGGAGGGGTGCAGGCGGTTTGCGGTATGCGGTTTTTATGTTCTGCGGCTGAGGTAGTCCGTCAGTCCGCTGAATATGGTCAGTGCGACCTTCGTCTGGTATTCCTCCGTGTTCAGCAGTGCCGCTTCCTCCGGGTTCGACAGGAACCCGCACTCCACCATTACCGTCGGGTTCTTGCTGTAATAGCACAGGAACAGCTCCTTGCCACACTCCTTTATCTCGCGGGTGTTGTCCGGCTGGAGCAGCTCTGCAAAGCTCGTTTGCAGCGAGCGTGCGAGGGCTTCGCTGCCGCTGTTGGACGATGAGTAGAACATCTGCGCACCGCTGTACTTCGGGTCGGTGAACTGGTTCTGATGTACGGACAGGCACACTGCGTTGTCGTCCGAATTGAATATCGCGAGCCGGTTGTCCATGTCGGAGCTCTTTTGGTTCGCTATCCCCTCCACGCCCTTGTCGTGTATCGAGATGTCGCTGTCGCGCGTGACGACTACCTCGTAGCCCGATATTTCGAGCAGGTCGCGCAGGCGGAGCAGTATGCTCAGGTTTATCCCTTTCTCCGGGACGCCCTCCGCTGATGTGCAGCCGCCGTCGATGCCGCCGTGTCCGGCGTCGAGTATGATGACGGGCGGCTCGGAGAAGTCTCCCGAGAGTGCTGCGGGGACTGCGGCGGGATCGGTGTGCCGGCTGAGCTTCGCGCCTGCGCATATCGCGGTCATCACGCTCCCGAATACTATCGCGCCGCTGATTATTCGTCTTTTTATTCTGGTCATGTTTCTCACCTCGCGATATTGTATGCGGGAGAGAGAAAGGATATGTCGGGATAATCCATCGCGTCAGACTATATTGCCGCGAATCTCATCAATATAGCTGTTGAATACCTTGATGAAATCTCCGTCATTGCAGCCGCATTCGGTTCTGTTTATGAGATCAGCGTCGAGCCGCTTGAGAGCTGTTTTGTATGTCTCAGCTGTGTATTCGACTGATACGCCTCCAGAATCACGGACACTGCCTGCATCATTTGGGATAGATAAGTCGGCGAATTTGGATATGAGTGCCGACATATCGGTGGGACTTTTCAGGTCCTAAAATGACAAATAGTGATTATGATTACGAATGTAAGCACCATTTATCGCACATTCTACTTTCTTTGTAATGCCCCCGATCATTCGAGGGCATTATGTTTATTCGTCAGCGGTTTGTCTATGAGCTTGTAAAAGACCTCAATGGTTCTCGGTGCTTTATGCTTGCCTGGGTGAGCATCGACCTTGACATACTCGATCAGCGAGAGTGCCATTTCACGGGTTAGCACCTCTGCCCCTGCATAGGACTTCATACGGCGGATATATTCGTCAACATCACGCTCGTCCTGATCTTCATCATCGGTTCGCTTCACAAGCTCCTCACGCTCTGCACTCAGCCCGTCTTTTTCGGTCTGATAATCACCGAGGAGTCCGGCACACACCTTGTCGGGAATAAGCCCTGCAACCTTGTCCTCATACACGCTCTTGATCAGACGGTCAAGCTCCTTGATACGCTTATCAATATCGTGAAGCCTTTTCTTTGCGGCGGTATCACGCTCTCGCTTATCGCCCCTCTTGTAAGCAAGGAGCTTTTCACGAATATCAGGCTCATTCATCACGATGTCGATCTGTCTCTGAATATCCGCAAGCACAAGACTTTCAAGAAGTGACTGCCTGATCGTGTGCGTGGAGCAATACTCATTTCCGTATTTGGCATATTTACTGCACATATAGACGGGCGTGGTACGGTTTCTCTCACAGCCGCCGTTGTGACGCATTTTACTTCCGCAGTCAGCGCAGTAGCTCAGTCCCGAAAGAGGGTGCATCACATTCCCCTTAGTGTGCCGTCCCGTTGCGACCGAAGCATTCATGAGCTGAACCTTGTCCCATAGCTCCTGAGAGATGATAGGCTCATGGTTGTTCTCGATCACTACCCATTCGGACTCGTCTTTTTTAATGACCTTGTGATTTTTATAGCTCACGGTTTTGGTGCGGAGCTGTGTCAGTCTGCCGAGATAGATCGAATTATTCAGAATACGGGTAACTGAAGTGTTATCCCACAAGTGACCGCAGTTGCGTATCGGGTTCGGCTTGCCGATCAAGCTGTAATAGTGGTCGGACGGAACGGGAATGTGATCCGCATTCAGGATATTTGCGATCGTCCTGATATTGTTTCCTGCCGCCCTCAATTCAAAGATACGGCGGACAACAGCGGCACCCGTTGGCTCAATGACAGGCGTATGCTTACTGTCAGTTCCTTTGAGATATCCATAAGGCGGTACAACAGTTTTATACTTTCCTGCCTTTGCATTTGCTTCAAACACCGCCCTCAGCTTTTTCGAGGTATTGGCGCTGTGCCATTCGTTAAAGACATTCATGATCGGGAGCATATCCATACTCGCACTGTCCGCATTTTCCGTATCGACATTATCGGTCAGAGCGATGAAGCGGATATTGTGAAGCGGAAAAATGTAATCTATGTAGCGGCCCACCTCGATATAATTACGACCGAGTCGAGAAAGGTCTTTACAGATTATCAGGTTGATTCTTCCGTTCTGAGCATCTTCGAGCAATCTCTGCACACCTGGGCGCTCCTCGAAGGTCGTGCCGGATATGCCGTCGTCGATATACTCGTCATAGACCGTCCAGCCTTGCTCCTCAATGTATCTCGTCAGAATGGTTCTTTGGTTTTCAATCGAAAGGGATTCTCCTGCACGCTCATCATCATGGGAGAGGCGCATATACATCCCAACTTTATATTCAGTCTGCTTTGGCAACATCATAACTCCTTTCCATTCCAAAGCAGCCTTTTCCGATATGAGTCTATTATAGCGCACCATATCGGAAAAAGCAATAGCTTTCAGAAAAAGATTATGCTGTTTCGGGAACACGATGAAGAAGCTCGTTCACAACTCTGTTGTAGGCGTAATCGAACATCACATCGTTAATATCCCTGTCACCAATGAAGTGACTGATCACCGTATGCTGAACACCCTCGACCTCGTAGGTGTTCGTCTGTGTCGGACGGTCTTTGTAAAGCTCGTCCATCTCCTGCATTGTTCTTTTGCCTGCCTTCTCTCTATCTGCGGCAGTGCTGTTGTTATTCGTATAACACTATCCTTTCCGACAGCTCAGACCATTTTCAAACTTCCTGCTGTCTGTATCCTAAAAAATGCTTCCGTGCGGTTACGGGGAATTTGCCTTGTGACCGTCAAGGCATTTTAGTCATTGTCATTATCCGAGCTATCGTAGAACGACATTTGTTCTTCATCGTCCACGCTGTCAGATACATGACCGCTGCCTGCAAGATCGGCAATATCCTTTTCGGATAATCCGCTTGCCTTGATACTCTCGATCTGCTGATGTTCATTACGGATAATATCGAGCAAGTCCTGTCCCGAACAGTTATACTCCTCGCAAAGCGAGAGATAGCTCAGACGGGAGTTTTCCTCGATCAGCTTTCGGATACTATTCCAAGAAAAACATACTGATACCAAACCCCACAGCGATCACCGCACCGATCACAGACACGACCGTATATATCTTCTTTGATTCGGCATCGTCCTTGCCTTCCTTGACGAGATAATACAGCCCGCCTATCAGGATAAGCACACCGATGATAATTCCTGCAATTCTGATGATCATTTCTTTTTCCTCCATTTCAGTAATAATGCCGAGTTGATGATGACTGCTACCGAGCCTGCGTTATGCACAAGTGCGCCGATAACGGGATTTAATATGCCTGTTATCGCAAGGGCGATAGCAACAAAATTCAAGGTCATAGAGAATGTCAGGTTGACCTTTATTGTGTTCATCATTTTCTTTGCAAGTGCCAGCAGGTGCGGAAGCTCCTTGACCTCATCATCGACAAGCGCAATGTCCGCAGCATCAACGGCTATGTCACTTCCCACACCGCCCATAGCGATACCAATATCAGCTTTTTTCAGCGCAGGAGCATCATTGATACCGTCACCGATCATCGCAACGGGACAGCTATTCTTTTGTGAGCTGTCGATAAAGTCCATTTTATCTTCGGGCAGTTGGTTCGATCTCACCTCGCTGATACCAAGCTGTTTTGCAATGTTTTCGGCTGCATTCTTATGATCTCCAGTCAGCAGAACAGGCTCGACACCAAGAGAACGCAGCTCCGAGATCATTGACTTGCTCTGCTCACGAATCGTATCGGCAAGCACGATGAAGCCTGCAAGCCTGCCGTTTACTGCCGTATAGATGACCGTACAGCCTTTGGAAATATACTGCTCTGTGTCAGCCTTGACGGTATCGGGAATATCCACACCGTTTTCATTCAGGTAGCGTACATTTCCCGACAGCACAGCTTTGCCGTCAACCTCAGCATAAACACCTCTTCCTGCCGTCATTCTGAAATTATCGGCGCTCTGCAAGCTGTTATTTTCAGACTTGAAGCACTTCACAACAGCCCTGCCGAGAGGGTGTTCGGAAAATTGCTCCGCAGAAGCGGTCAGGGAGTAGACCTCCGCTTCGGACATATCGGAAACGCCCTTTATCGCCGTGACCTTTGGTGCGCCGTAGGTCAGCGTTCCCGTTTTGTCAAAGCATATTTTTTTGACCTTTGCAAGTCGTTCAAGGGCATCACCCTCACGAACAAGAAAGCCGTGCTTAGTGACATTTCCGATACCTGCCATGATAGCCGTGGGGGTCGCAAGAACAAGAGAACAGGGGCAGAATACAACGAGTATCGTGACCGCACGAATGATCTCACCCGTGATGAGCCAAGTCAGCAGAGCCGCCGAAAGTGCGATGATGACTACCCAAGTAGCCCAACGGTCAGCCATTCCGACGATCTTTGCCTTGCCTGCATCGGCAGACTGAACGAGTCTTATCATACGCTGGATAGAGCTATCCTCACCGACCTTTGAAGCCCTCATCTCAAACGCACCGAACTGATTGACCGTACCGCTTGACACATCATCACCGACAGACTTGTCAACAGGCAGGCTTTCACCCGTCATAACAGCCTGATTGACCGAAGTTTCGCCCGAAATGATAACGCCGTCAACAGGTATCGTCTCGCCGGGGAGAATACGGAGAATATCACCGACCTTTACCCGTTCCGCAGGAACAGTCTGCTCCGTACCGTTTGTGATAACTCTCGCTGTCTGGGGCGTAAGGTGGACGAGCTTTTCAATGCCTGCACGGGCTTTCGCAACGGTCAAGTCCTCCAAGAGTGCGCCGAGCTGCATGATGAATGCGACCTCACCTGCGGCGAAATGCTCACCGATACAGATAGAAGCGATCAGAGCGAGGGATACAAGCACATCGGCTTTGATGTCAAATGCCGTAACAAGTCCGATGACCGCTTCAAGGATAATGGGGATACCGCAAAGGATAATTGCCACCCAAGCGATATTGAACGGCAGAATGTCAGCAGGGGCGAACAGGCTGATAAGCAGGGCAATACCTGAAACGACAAGCAGAGTGATGTCTTTCCTGATACCGCCGATCTCAAGCAAACCTTCGAGCTTTTCCATAAGTTTTTTCATATAATACCTCTTTTCTATATACCTATGGGGGTATGCGTACACATTGTATTATACCATAGGGGGTATAGGCTTGTCAAGAGGGTAAAATAAAAAGCAGCCGATTTTTTTCGACTGCCTTTCA
>JAFRXR010000059.1 GCA_017443395.1 Ruminococcus sp.
AGGGAGAAGTTATCGGGGTCTGCCTGTGAGCGCATGATCGCAACTGCGTCCGCCATATCGACCTTCCCGTCCTCGTTCGCATCGCCGGGAAGCTTTTTCAGCTTGGGAGCCTCGGTCTGCACGGTCGTCTCCAGAGGAGAGGTCAGTGTGGTGTCGGGGAGCGTCGAGGAGGTCTCCGTTGTGGCAGTAGTTGTTGTGGTAGTGGTCGTAGTCTCGGTAGTCGTGGTGACTGTGGTTGTGACCGTCTCAGCCTGCCATACCTGACACTTGCTGTAGGTCATGCCCCACTGCTGTACATTCGCACCGTTCGCTTTGCTCGCGGAATCGACCTCAACGAAGCAGGCGTCGCGCGAGGAGCGGGTGGAGATGTAGTAAGAGCCGTCGCCCAGCTTCGTGAACTGGAACAGCATCATGCTGTCGGAGCCGGAATAGGGCACTATCTCGATGTTGCCGCCGTTATCGCCGCTCATAGCCTTGAGTACGTAGTTCGGGTCGGCGACGGAGTGGACATAGTAGTAGGTGGTGCCGTTTGCGAAGGGAGTGAGCGTCCACTGCTGGCAGGAGAGGTCATTTGAGCCCCACTGCTGGACGTTCGAGCCCTCAGCCATATTGCCGTCAACGATGTCCATGACGAGACCGCTGTTGGAGTTCTTGAAGGTGTAGACCTTGGAGGTGTCCATTTCGGTGTCGCCGATCTTCATGAGCCCCTGGATTATCTCAGCGTTTTTCTGGGCGCCGAGCTTGCTCTGGTGGAGGTCGTCGTCAGCAGCATAGTAGGAGGTCATAGCATCGTAGCCGCCTATCGAGAGACCGAAATCCTGCCATGCATTGAAATCGTCGATGACGGTGACGTTCTGCTCCGCGCCTATCTGATCGAGCTGACCGCCGAACCAGCGTCCCTCAAGGAGAGAGCTGCGGCTGAGGTCGCCGTGTCTTCCCTGCTGCTTGACAAGGATAACGTTCATGCCCTTGTTCTTGGCAGTCTTTACCATGTCAGTAACTACAGCGTAGTACTCATCGCCGTTGGAGTAGTTGGTATCGTTTATGCCGATCGAAATTATATAGTAATCTCCGGGCTTGCCGTAATACTTTATCGCGTCGAACTGTCCGCCATCCACGAAGCCCTTGGCGTACTGTCCGCTCGAGGCCTGATTTCTGACCTCGAAAACGTTCGTGTTGACGTAGTCGCCGAGGAACTGTCCCCAGCCGTGCTGGGCGGTGTCGGCGGTGTTGTAGTAGTTCGCGACGGTCGAGTCGCCGCAGATCCAGATAGTCGGCTTCATCTCGCCGGTAGTGTTGAGCTGGGCGATCTCTATCGCGGAGATCGAGAACTGCGTGTTCGCTCTGCCCGCAACTGCGGAGATATTGAGCTGACCGTCAGTGACAGGCACCTGAATGGTCTCAACGGCGTTGTTGCCGGTGAGGTTGATCATCTGGAGCATACCCTCGACCATTATCGAGGTGCGGGAGACATTTCCCGTGGTTACTGTGAGCTGGTACAGTCCCGTGGGGAGATCAACATTGAACTGTCCGCCCGTGAACTGCACGGCGTCGCTGAGAGCGCCCGAGCCGCCTGCCGCGACGTCCGCGACGCTGCCCGAGAAGCCGTAGCCTGTGCCGGCATTGTAGCCGTTCGAGGCGCTGACTCCGGTGTAGCCGCCGGCAGTTCCGCCGCCGCCGAGGTCGAACTTCCAGTTTACCGTAGCGGCGCTTGCCTCAAGCGTCCGCACAGGACTTTTAAGCCCGATACCGGTAAAAGCAGTCAGAGAAAGAGCGAGAGAGGTCAGTCCGCTGACTATTTTCTTACATTTCATCAATATTCCTCCTGATAAAAAAATTAATTAAACATAGTCCGTACTTTTTATCACATTTAATTTTATCATAAAAAGTTTTCAAAGTCAAGACGGAGCATATTACATTTTGAATCATTTTTATGTCGTTCTGTGTACTTTTCGGTGCATTGTATGTACAATAATCCTTTTCCCTTCATAAAATTTATACATATTTCCATAAATCCCATAGAAAACTTCACATTTATGTGCTACAATGATATGAGACGCATAATAGCGGCAGATGGGAGGCGGTTCGATATGGATAAAAAAGGTATACACAGCGGACACCGCGACAGGCTCCGCAAAAGACTGCTCGAGACCGGCGGGCGCGGATTTTGCAGCCATGAGCTGCTCGAGCTGCTGCTGTTTTACGTCCTTCCGAGAGTCAATACGAACGAGCTCGCGCACGGGCTGACCGAGCGGTTCGGCTCCCTCAGCAGCGTGCTCACCGCCGACCCGGACGAGCTCACCAAGGTCAAGGGGATCAGCAGCTCCACGGCAGGATTTCTTCAGGTCGTGTACAGGCTCTGCACCGCATACACCTCCGAGACCGGCAGCGTCATGCGGTTTTCAGGCACCGGCGAGATATGCAGCTACCTCGTCTCATACTTCGCCGCCGCGGCTCCGGACGTCTGTCTGATACTGAATCTCGGTCCGCAGCTCCAGCTGCTCAACAGCGTTAGCTTCCCTGCCGCCGACCTCGCAGACGGTACGGTCACTGCACGCGAGCTTGCCGAAATATCGCTGAAAAACCGCTCCCGAAGGATCGTCGCCGGGATAAACCACGCCGAGCGTCTGCCTGTCCCGACGGAGGAGGATTTTGTCCTCGCAAGACGGCTCGCGGAGCTTCTCGCACCGCTCAGCATACCGCTCGCGGACGTCATAATTTGCGGCTGCGGACGTTCATTTTCAATGCGCGAAAAGGGAGCTTTCAGCTTCGGGGAGGTCTGAATGGGCAGAAACGACGAAACAAGGAGCCTTCGCGAGCAGCTGCTGCACACTCTGGCGAACGGCTCAGATATGGGCGGCGAGGAGCTTCTCACTCTCGCACTCACCTACTCCGAGAAGTGTGATGTGCCGCAGACTGTCCGGCAGCTTCTCGATACATACGGCAGTCTCGCGGCGGTCTGCGACGCTGACCCGCATACCCTCATGCGGAGCTTCGGAGTCTCCGAGAGCACGGCGGTGCTGCTGCGGCTGGTGACCATAATCAGCCGGGACATCGCTATGGAACGCCGCAGGATCAAGCGGCTCGATTCGCCTGAGAGCGCTAAGCGCTATTTTTCGAGCTATTTCATCGGCACCTCCGCTGAACACTTCGCTGCAGCGGCGCTCGGGCAGGACATGAGCATAAAAGCCGTCCGCACGCTCGCCGTCGGGGATCACACCGGCGTTGAGGCTTCAAACAGGGATATCGTCGCGTTCGCGCTCGACAGCGGGACAGATCTTCTCATCATCGCACACTGTCACCCGCTCGGCTCGTGTGAGCCCTCCGATCGTGATATCTCCGCGACTGCCTCGCTCATAAGGCTGCTCGGCGGGCTCGGCATCACCCTCGCCGACCACATAATCACCGGCGCGGAGAAGTCCCTCTCCATGCGTGAGCGGACGGATATCTTCCCTGAGCTGCCGGAAAAGGTGTACGGGCAGAGTGCAAAATAATTGCAAAATATCGAAAAATCCTTTGACAGACGCCAAAATAACTGCTACAATAGTCTTGAATCAAACTATCGGACAGAGGTGCGTTATGATAAATATTCTCATCATCGAGGACGACGTCAATATCGCGAAAATGATAAAGGCGACCCTCTCTATCGTGAACTACTCCGGCTTCTGCTGCTACGACGGAAAGTCCGGTGCCGAGGAGGCTCTGAAGGGCAGCTATGACCTCATTCTTCTCGACGTCATGCTGCCCGAGATGAACGGCTTCGAGGTCATGGAGCAGATACGCTCCTGCGGCACGCCGGTCATCTTCCTCACTGCCATGCAGGACGTCGCGGACAAGGTAAAGGGGCTCAGGCTCGGCGCGGAGGACTACATCGTCAAGCCGTTCGAGGCACTTGAGCTGCTCGCAAGGGTGGACGTGGTCCTGCGGCGCTCCAACAAGACGCAGGACACTATCGAGTACGGCGACATCAGCGTGGATATGGGGCGCCATATCATCACGCAGAAGGGCGAGCCCGTCCAGCTCACGCCCAAGGAATTCGATGTCATCGTGTACTTTTTGCAGCACCAGGACATCGCAGTTTCGCGCGAGAGACTGCTTTCGAGCGTCTGGGGATATGAGTTCGGCGGAGAGAGCCGCACGGTGGATATACACGTCCAGCAGGTGCGCCGCAAGCTCGGTCTGCGGGACAAGCTCATAACCATACCCAAGCTCGGCTACAGACTTGAAAGTCAGGATACAGTATGAAGCTCTGGCAGAAGATCTTCCTCAGTTCGCTGTTTCTCATCATCGCGGCGGTCAATATCATCTCGATAACGCTCCTCAGCAACAATCACAAGCTCCTCATCGAGCGCGAAAAGGAGCACGCCATAAGCGAGTATGAGTATTTCACGCTCACTCTCTCGAATACCGTCATCTACGAGCGAATGACCTCAAATAAGCTCATGCTCAGCGACACGGAAATAGCTGCCGTCATTGACCGTATCCTCAAGCGCGGCTCCGAGAACACCATGAGCCCGACGGTCAATGCGTACACGCCGGCAGGCAGGGCGGCAGGCGCTGAGGCTGCCGTCTACAGCCTCGCGAGCAAGCAGCTCATCAGCAGCTCCGAGATGAGCGGGCTGTATGAGCTCGATGATTTCAACAGCTACATCAGCTACCTCCTCGGGCTGGACGTCAGCTACCAGAGGGAAAATTACCTCACCCGCACCTTCACCTCTGCTGACGGGAGACACCTTCTGGCAGTCAGCTCCGTCATCTCTGTCGAGGGCAAGGACTGCCTCGTCATCTCCGCTGCGGACGTCACGGACATCTATGCCCTGCGCGACAGGCAGACACGCTTCGTCCGCCACGTCAGCATAATCTCCGCGGCGCTGATCTCCCTCCTGCTGCTCGCGACGACCATTATCCTGCTGCGTCCGCTCAGCCGTCTGAACACCTACACCAAGGCTATCGCGGAGGGCAACTACAAGCTCCGCATACGCAAAAAGGGCAGTCAGGAGTTCCGCGAGCTCGCAGGGAACATGAACATCATGGCGGAGTCCGTCCAGCAGAACGCTGCGCGTCTCGAGAAGGTCGCAGAGGACAGGCAGATATTCATCGCCAACCTCGCACACGAGATGAAGACTCCCCTCACCTCTATCCTCGGCTTCGCTGACCTCCTGCGCATCAAAAAGACCGTCTCCGACCGCGAACGCGCTGAATATGCGGGGACTATCGTCGAGGAGACGAAGCGTCTGCGTTCACTCTCGGGAAAGCTCATGGAGCTCATCTCTATCGGCTGCACCGAGACCGAAAAGAAGCCCGTCAGCCTCCCCGAAATGATACGCGAGACCGAGACCGCGCTCTCGCCTATCCTGGCAAAGACGTCAGTTTCGCTCAACTGCATGAGCGAGGATATCACTATCTCCGCGGACGAGGAGCTGTTCAAGTCGCTGCTCTACAACATCATAGAGAACGCCGTGAAGGCGTCCGGAAACGGGCAGCAGATAGATCTCGTCGCTGCGATGTACGGCGGGAATGCGGTCATTTCAGTCACCGACCACGGTATCGGCATGAGCGAGGAGGACGCTGAAAAGGTCTTCGCACCGTTCTATATGGTCGATAAGTCACGGAGCAGAAAGGCAGGCGGTGCAGGTCTGGGTCTCGCTCTCTGCGTCCGCATAGCCGAGCTCCACAACGCCAAGCTCTCCATAGACAGCAGGCTCGGCGAGGGCACGACTGTCTATATCACGATAAACGGGGAGGAATGCCTGTGAAGCACAACATAGCATTCGTGCTCTTCCTCACGGCGATACTCCTTGCGGGATTCTTCAGCGTTGACATCGCCTCGGCAATGTTCAGTGAGAAGGAAACGACCTCTGTCCGGACGCGCAGCACTCAGCTCTCGGACAGCGGCAGCAGCAGTCAGGAGTACACCTTCGGCTTCGATCCGATGAGCCTCGTGCGCGGGGACAGCTGCTCCCCTGCTGACGGCGAGTACGCTCAGGCTGCATACGCTGCCGCCTCCATGATGAAGAATATGAGCCGGAGCTATATCGACTGGGAATTCCGCGAAGATACAGCTTACCGG
The DNA here is from genome assembly GCA_017443395.1 of Ruminococcus sp. Lineage (GTDB taxonomy): Bacteria > Bacillota > Clostridia > Oscillospirales > Ruminococcaceae > Ruminococcus. The sequence continues at coordinate 6,071 of JAFRXR010000059.1, forward strand.
CTCCTTGATGAGATGAAGATCAGCGACAGCGGCTATGCCTATGCCGAGCGCTTTGAGTATACCTCCAAGCGCGGGAACACTGAGCTGCTCGACTTTATGGTAAACGTGAAGAACCTGCGGATCGTTTATATGCGGTTCTACTCCGCCGCCGATCAGGAATGCGACGATAACGCCGTCCAGAGCGCGACAAGAGACCTCCGCACGATGTCCGACAGGTTCTACTCCGAGGCTCCTGCAATGATGTACTATGACACTGTGGCTGATCTCGCCTACTACAGCGACTCCGCGGACGAGTTCGACCTCGGCATCAACGATATGTACAGCTACGAAGGGATCGACTCCGCATTCTCCTCCGCTTACGACCTCGGCACCCGTACCGCAGAGGAATGCGGGTTCAGCGAGCTCGGCACGTTCTGGTGCAGGGCTACTGCGATGTCGATGACCTACTCCTATGAGGAGTACTTCTGCGCCGAGACGTCGAACTATATACTCTCCGCTGTGCTCGAGGACGGCATGGACGAATGCACCTATACGGTCTACAAGGGCAGGATATACCAGTGCATCGACTTCGGTCCGAACAGACTGTTCGTGATATACAGTATCGCGGACGGCAGACCAGAGGGCTTCTTCGCGAAGCCTTCACTGTAAGGGAGGCGCAGAATGAAGCATAGCATCATTTTTGCGGGGCTCCTCGCGGGGATAATCGCACTCGGAATGACCGGGTCGAAGCTCGCTTTCTCGTTCATCGGGAGGAGCGACAAGAGCGGGGACGTTTTCCGGAAGAACACGGTAAGCACGGACGCGCTCTTCCTCGGCGACAGCACCGATCTCGACTTCGAGCCGATGTCGCTGGTGAGCTCGAATATCCGCGTGCGCGTCACTCCCGACAGCAGCGATCAGGAGTACGTCGGCTCATGCTCCTGCTACGAGCTGGTGCTGTCTATCCTGAAGGAGCTCAGTCTCTACTCGGAGTACACGGGGATAGTCTCCTTCGTCGGCGAGCCTGTGCTGTACACGACGCCGAGCTGCGATCAGTACTACATTCAGGGAGCAAAATATCTCAACAGCGCCGGCACCGAGATGACTGCGGAGCTGATACTCAACAGAGATCTGGAGGTGCTGTACGTCAGGTTCTATGAGGATACCAGCTTCGAGCTCACCCCTGATGAGACCTCTCAGGGCGCCCAGCAGCTCGGGAAGATGACAGACAGCCTGTTCAGCAGGAATAGCTTGGATATCGCCCCGGAGACCTACGGCGGATACCCGCTCTACGATGACATGATAAGCCTTGACACCGCCGGCTCCGAAGATACCGCTGCGAAATTATCTGCTGCGTTTTCCGCTGCCGGCGCCGAGACTGACTACATGAGCAAGCTCAGCGAGACAAGGTCGCCTATCGAGAATTTCTTCCTGCACACGAGCTCGCTGTGCAAGGTAACGTTCACCGTAACTGTTCCGATCAAGGACTTCGACGGCGCTCCCACCAGCTACGAAGAGGAAAGGACGGTCTTTTCGACGATCGCCCTCACCAATATGCTCCTCTTTGAGGAGGAGGGTGCGCTGAAGTATTCGTCGGGCATGGTCGCCTCCGACGGGCGTATCTACGATACCCTGCGCATCAGCAACGGCTACTACATCACGAACATCATCGTCATCTACAACGTCCGCATGGATGTCATCGAGGGTATATGCACCTCATCTGAGTCGATGATATGGTAAAAAAAATCCCCCGGCAGAAAAAGGGACTTCTAAAAGAAGTATTTATAGTTTTTAGCCGCAGGCTGCGCAATTCAGTTACGCAGCCTGCTTTCCGTTAAAAATAAAAGCCGGAATTAATCAGCAGATTCCGACTGTAGAAAAAACATAGTGCATTCATCTGCTGCGAACACTTCATTTGCCAAGCGAACAGTTTTCCGCAGCACAGCCGTTTTCAAGTCTGACAACGTGGTCACAGCATGAAAGGATAAACTCATTATCGTGTGTAACAACAATGACCGTTTTCCCCATATCTTTCAGCTTTTTCAGCTGGTCTGACACCTGTTTCATATGTGCAAGGTCAAGACCGCTGGTGGGTTCGTCAAAGATGATAACAGGCTTGCTTGAAGCGATACCCGAAGCTATCGCAGTACGCTGTTTCTGCCCTCCCGAAAGTGCCATAGGGTGTGTATCGGCATACTCCGCAAGGTCAAGCTGTGTAAGTATCTCATCGGCTTTTTGAGCCTTTTGTTTGTCGGTAAGAGATTTATCCGTCATACTCAGTATTACCTCGTCACGAACGCTCTCGGTGAAAAGCTGGTGGTTCACGTCCTGCATTATCATATAGCAGTTATGCAGGCGGTCTTTTGCTTTGAGCTTTTTGCCGTTCATAGTGAGAGTGCCCTTACACCTGCATTCAAGTCCGCAGATATTTCTTGCAAGGGTGCTTTTGCCTGCACCGTTGTGACCGATGATCGCAATGATATGACTTGCAGGCAATTCCAGCCGAGGGATATTGATACCGTGCTTGCCATCCTTATAGGTGAAACGAAAATCCTCCAGTAACAGAACATCACCTTGTATGTCTGTATCTTGGTGCGAACAGTGTATTTCGGGGAGCATCATAGGACGTATACCCATTTTTTCGGTATCGTCAGCAGTAAGTTTTTTTATCTCATTCGCAGTCAATTCTTTTGCAATTCTGCCGTTTTCAAGTATCAGCATTCTGTCCGCAAGCTCACGCAGAAAATACAGCCGATGCTCCGCAATAATAATGGTCTTGCCCTGCGACTTCCAGTCTGTCAGCACAGCTTTCAGCTTCTCTATCGCCTCGCTGTCAAGATTCGATGACGGCTCGTCAAGCACGATGATATCGGGCGACAGAACATTGATGCCTGCACAGGCAATGATCTGCTTTTCGCCGCCCGAAAGCTCAAAAATATTTCGGTCGAACAGCTTTTCTATGTGCATGGAAGCTGCTGTTACAGTTATCGCTTTCGATATTTCAGCAGGCTCACAGCACTGATTTTCAGCGGCAAAGGCGATCTCATCGGTGGTGTTCACATTGAAAAACTGAGAGCGTGGATTCTGAAAAACACTGCCCACTTTTTTCGCTGTCTCAAATATGGGCGTATCGGGAACGCTATTACCCTCTATAAGCACCTTACCATTCAATGTTCCGTTATAGTAATGCGGAATGAGCCCGTTGATAAGCCTTGTGACCGTTGTTTTTCCGCAGCCCGAGCCGCCTGTCAGAACGACGAACTCACCGTTCTGTATCGTCAGATCAATTCCGCTGATACTGCCCTGTTCGATAGACTTGCCGTCAGCATTTGTTGAGCTGTATGCAAATGTCACATTTTTGAATTCTATCATGTTCCCACCCTAAAATACGAAGAATAAAACGATCATAGCCAATGCGCCGAACATCAGCAGCCAGTCATAAAGTCTGATATTGATCTGACAGATATGCGTCCGTCTGCCGCCTGCACTCAGTCCTTTTGTAAGTGAGGCGGCGGACAGTTCATCGGCAATGCGGACAGTTGACATCATGATCGGTACAAGAACGTACTCGATATATGTAAACGGATTCTTCACGCTTTGCCCGATCTCACGCATTTTCATGGCATCGTGTATACTGCGGTATTCCTCGCCGAGCGTCGGGAAATAGCGGAACATCACAGAAAACGGTATCGTAATGAAATACGGAATGTGCATCTTATCCATTGCAGTCATAAACTCGCTGACAGAGGTTGAACGAACAGTGTACCAGCCCATCATATAGCCCGGAACAAACCTTGATATGATACCGCATATTATCATGAGAATGAGATTTGGCGCTCCGCTGATATTCGGGATAACACTGCCCTCGCAAAATACGGATATACCGAGAATGATAATATAAATCAATGCCGATTTTACGTGCCTGACTGTCAGAAGAAGAACGAACGGAATAGCTGCACATATCACCCTCAGAACGTATTCCACACCGACTGTTTTTCCGCCTACCATAATAATACTTATCGCTATCAGCAGGCAGAGCTTTGTCCTCGGGTCAAGTTTCAGTATTCCTTTATCCGAAGTTGATGAAAGTCCGAGCTCCATCAAGCCATGCCTGCCTTGCGGAAGTGCTTTTTGAGAACCTTTGCACCGAGCAGACCTCCGATCAGTCCGCCGATAAGACACATAACGATCATTGCGAAAAATACCCATGTCGGAGTGTATCCCATCATCTTGTCCACATATTCCTGACCGTAGCCGTCAACCAGCGAGGCAAAATAATCTTCACGGAAGCCGAAGAAGAATGCGATGACCATGCCAAGCATCCACAGACTAAATGTCGAAGAACCGATAACACATGATTTTATACTCTGATAATTTCCTGCTTTCAGCACAAGCTCCGTGATAAGTCCTGCACCGATACAGAAAATGAAAATAGGGTAATGGTGTCCTGTGATGAACATGAGAATTGCGATGATGATGCTCGTAATGGTGATCATTCCAAAATGCTTGATCTTGGAAAAATAAAGCATTAGCGGTATGCCCGTAAAGATAGGTCCGATCAGCGGCATTAACACCATAAAGATCGGGATAAATCCGATACAAGCGACCGCAAACGTGACTGCAAAATACAGTGCAGTAAAAATACCTACCGTGATAAGGTCTTTGATCTCAAATTTCTTTTCCATAAAAAATACTCCTTCAGATTTAATTTTTCCAACCCGTGCTGACTGCACGTTTTGTGACCATGTTATGATAGATACCGCCCATATCCATAAGGCTCTTATGGTCGCCAGATTCGGCAATTTCTCCGTCCTTGATGACCATGATGTTATCCGCATGAGCGATAGTATTGAGCCTGTGTGCGATAACCAGCAGTGTCTTCCCCTTGCAAAGCTCGGATATAGCCTGCTGAATGCAGCTCTCGTTGTCTGCATCAACGCTTGCGGTGGCTTCATCGAGAATGACAATAGGCGAATCCTTCAGTATGCACCTTGCAATGGAAAGTCTCTGTGCCTGTCCGCCCGAAAGACTTGCACCGCCCTCACCGATGACTGTATCAAAGCCGTCTGGCAGCTCCATAATAAAGTCATAGCAGCGTGCTTTTTTCGCCGCTTCAACGACTTCTTCACGGCTTGCATCAGGTCTGCCGAGAGCGATATTGTTGTAGACCGTGTCCTGAAACAGATACACCCTCTGGAACACCATACTGATATTGTCCATAAGCGTCGCAAGCGGTATCTTCCGGATATCCGTACCACGCAGAAGTATCTCTCCGCTTTTCACGTCCCAGAAGCGTGTCAGCAGACTTGCAATCGTCGATTTGCCGCCGCCCGACGGTCCTACTAAAGCAGTCATTGTACCTTTATCAGACTTGAATGACACATCGTTCAGCACGTCCTTTTCTCCGTAGGCAAATGTGACATTTCGGTATTCTATTTCGGGAGCGCTGCTGCTCGTGAGTGTCTGAGTGCCGCTATCATCAAGCTCCTTTTCGGCAAAGAGCGACTCTATCCTGTCCATGCAGGCGCTCATGACCGTCAGTCTTGCCTCCTGATCGTAGAAGGACTTTATCGGCACAAAAAGGTCAAACAGACACAGCATGATTCCGAGAAAGAAATTCAGTTCCATTGATCCCTTTGCGTAGAGAAATGCCGAAAGCGCAAGCATTACGACCGTGCCGAAACCGTAGATAAGGAATACGCCCCTCTTATACGGGTGGTGAGAAAACTCAAAATCAAGGTTCACACGGCAGTTGGTTTCAAAGCTCTCGGTCAGCTCCTTTGATTTTTCTCCAAGCAGATTATAGGTCTTGATAATGCCGATCCCTTCGGTAAAATCAAGCACAGCCTGCGTCTGTATCTCAGCGGCTTCCTGCTTTTCATCGGAATGAACGAGGTCGCTTTTCATCATGTGCCTGCCGAGTATGACCATACAGCCTGTTATCACGAGTGAAGCAATGCCGAGCCGCCAGTCGAACACAAACATGAAAACGATCATTATCGCCTGTGAGAAGAGATAACTCATCATGTCCGCAAGCACCATCATGCAGTTTTCCTCGATGAACACCATATCCGTTGACAGCACCGAGCTTATCTTGCCGATGTTACCCTCGGTGAAATAGCCCATTGGCAGGCGGCGAAGATGCTCGCCCAGTTTCATTCGTATATCAGCGAATATCAGGTAGCCTGCGCCGCTTTGCAGTCTGTCGGCGAGGTACTGGAACACCGCCTGCATAATAATACTTGCCACAAGTGCTATCGCTCCGTAAAGAGCGGTTTTCTTCGTAAGCGTACCGTCAATGAAAGTCGTGACGATAAAGTAAGTGAGAATTATAGGCACTTTCATGAGCAGACCTTTCAGGAACGAAAATCCCATAGCGCTGTAAATCCTGCCCTTGTATTTCTCCGAAACGACGAGGATACGTTTTATCATACCGATCATGCTTTCACCTCATTTCCGATAGTCCAGTTGGCTCTTGCTTCGCTGCTGTTCCATAATTTCTGGTATTCCGCACAGCTTTGCAGGAGCTTTTCGTGAGTGTCGGCGGCAATGATATTGCCGTCCTTCATGACGCATATCTTGTCAGCATTTACGATAGTCTGCAAGCGGTGAGCAATGACAAGAACCGTCTTTCCCTTGATTATCTCGGCAATAGCGGAGTTCATTTTCTCCTCGTTTTCGGGATCAATGAAGGCTGTTGCTTCGTCAAGCACGATAACAGGGGCATTTTTCAGTATCGCTCTCGCAAGGGATATACGCTGACGTTCACCGCCCGACAGCATCTTACCGCCGTCGCCTGCCATTGTGTCAATGCCCTTTGGCAGACGATTCAGGAACTCTCCGCACTGCGCTTTTTCAGCCGCCGCCAATACTTCTTCACGGCTTGCAGCAGGCTTACCGATAAGGATATTCTCATACAGCGTCGTATTGAATAAAAACTGCTCCTGCGATACATAGGAGATGTTGTCGTTCAGCGCTTCAATGCTCATGTTGGTGATGTCCTGACCGCCGAGGGTGATATGTCCGTCGTTGAGGTCATAGTAGTGTACGAGCAGCTTTGCAAGGGTTGATTTGCCGCTGCCCGATTCTCCCACAAGTGCGGTCAGCGTTCCCTCGCCCAGTTCAAGGGATACACCGTGCAGCACCTCCTGCTCCTTGTAGGCAAAGCGAACATCATCAAATTTTACGATATGTGAATTACCGATAAATGAGTTATCGTTAGTTTTCAAAGGCTCGCTGTCCATAGCCTTTTCGATCTCATCTATTTTGTAGCCGAGCTGCGGTATCTTTCCGGCAAATGCAAGCGCTTTCAGCAGCGGCATACCGACTGACAGCGACAGGCAGAATACAAGCACCAAGTCCGCAAGACTTGATATGCTGTTCAGGACAAACAGCGTTCCCACAGGCAGCATAACAAGCGCCACGCAGGGAATGATCGCAGTATAAAGTGCCATCCAGCCCCAACACGCTTTGTACCATGCAAGGGTGAAGTCACGGTAGCTTTTGATGTCACTTTCATATCGCTGATAGGATTCGCCGTCACGTCCGAAAACCTTGACGACCTCCATACCGTTGACGTATTCGATTATCGTTGCGTTCATTTTTGCAGATGCGGCGTAGTAGGCATTCATACGCTTCATTCCCGTGCGGAACATCATTCCCATTGCAAACAGTCCCAGCGGCAGAGAGCAAAGGGACAGCAGTGCCAGCTTCCAGTCTGCAAAGAACATACAGATTATTGCGATCAGCGCCATTGAAAGATTTGCTATTCCCTCCGGGATAGCGTGTGCAAGCAGCAGCTCCACCTGATCTATATCATCGGTGAACAGCTTTTTTATCCAGCCGTTGCCCATATCCTGTATCGTGCCGAGAGGCTGACGCTCCAGCTTTTTCTGCAAGGAGATACGAATATTTTTCAGCGTGTTGTATGCGGAGATATGCGAGTACTTCAGTCCAAGCACATATAAGATAGCATATGCTAACTCGCAGGCAAAAATAATAGCTATATGCAATGCATAATAGCCTGCGGATAGCGTTTCGCCGCCGATCAGCGGCTTGATGATGCGGTACACCATAAAAAACGGCACAGCGGAGGCGATCAGTCCCGCAAACATGACCGCCAATGCCGCATAGGTGTACCTGATATAGCTGCCCATGTAGGGCTTTATCTTGTTAAACATTGTTTTCATCGCCTTTCCTGAGCTTAATGACTTCTTTCCAGTTGAAGAACCGACAGACGATACGGCAATGCTCCTCGATCTGCTCCCATGACATATCGTGAATGATCGGCTCGCAGACGCAGGTCCAGAAAGACGATATCAGCACATGAAATTCCTCTCTTGTGACCTCTGCGTGGGCAAGACCTCTCTTGTAAGCCTCTGTGTAGAACTGCTCATAGGCATAGCTCATTTTCGTGACATATTCATGGTTAAAGTTCTCGTAGCGTGTGCCTGCCGCCTTGTCGATAAGAAGAGAAACCGTGTCACGATTATTGTAGAGAAGCTTGAAAAGCGGCATCATCGCTTCATACGACATCAACCATGAATCATAGATATCATCGTCCGAAAGCAATGAAAAATCTAAGTCTGAACGGCTTTCAACGAAATTGTTGAGTTCAGTAGCTATGTCCTCAACAACAGCATTGAACAGGTCTTCCTTGCCCTTGTAGCGCTTGTATACCGCCCCTGTCGTGATGTCGGCATTATCGCAGATAGTTTTCAGCTCTGCCTTGAGATAGCCGTGTTTCATGAATTCTGCCTTTGCACTGGCAAGAAGTCGTGGGTCGATGCTTCTATCCGGTATTGCCATTTTATCCCTCCTGTGAAAATCTGATTATCAATAATCCGGTTATCGTTGTAGCATATGCTAACTTTTGTGTCAAGAGATTATCCATATATTTTGTGAATACAAACAAAAAACAGCTGTGCGTTGATTTGATTTTGAATGTATCGCTGTGTTCTTTTATATGTACAAATAAATATTGCTGCTGTTTTAAAAACAAAGATTCAGTCTATATATGAAAACAGCCCGATACTCGATAATAAGTATCGAACTGCTGCGTTTTGCGATTCTGCTATTAGATTGTCTTTACACAAAACTTCTGTATTGATCCCCAACTGAGCCGGGGTTTACCCGTAAACGCCCCATAGAATGTGATAAACTATGTATGTCATTCACTTTGTAATGACCTGCTTTTGATTGCAGTTGGTATCCGCAAGTTCATTACAATCAAAGTTTTTTTCAAGCCCTATAGCTTTATGCTTTCCTGAACTCCCAGTCAAACCGGGGAGTTCTAATTACAAAAAGAGCTCCCTGAAAAACCACTTTCAGGGAGCTTTTTCATTGCACTGTTTTAGTACGGGTTATTGTGAATTCAGTTCGATCCCGGGCAGTCAAAAGGGCGACCCTCACGCTGCCGAAGCCGTCTATCACCTGCATCAGCCGGTAGACAGTCTCACGGAGTATCTCGCGCTGGCTGCGCATGAATACCCTCCCCGCCGGCGACTCCGGGTTGCTCTCGAGGAGCGCGTAGAACAGGCTCAGCACCTGTTCGCAGGTCTTGGGCGGCTCAGTGGGGTCATTCAGCCGGAACCGCATATCTATCTCGCCGCTCGGAGAGACGAACTGCGCCATTTCGCTGTTTTCGGCGTAGTGGCTGAAAATGTCTATGAGTATCGGGTTCGTGAACCTCAGCTCCGCACAGTCGTTATGCTCTGCCATAGCTCAGTCAAGGGCTGCCCTGAGAGCCTCGATACGGTCGGTCTTCTCCCATGCTACACCGAGATCCTCGCGTCCCATGTGACCGTATGCTGCGAGCTGCCTGTACTGCGGCTTGCGGAGGTCAAGCATATTGATTATCGCAGTCGGACGGAGGTCGAATACCTTCGCTACTGCTGCGGAAAGCTTGTCTTCATCGACCTTGCCTGTGCCGAAGGTCTCAACGAGTATCGAGATAGGCTGTGCAACGCCGATAGCGTAGGAGAGCTGCACCTCGCACTTGTCGGCAAAGCCGCCTGCAACGATGTTCTTGGCGATGTAGCGGGCTGCATAGGCTGCACTGCGGTCTACCTTCGTCGGGTCCTTTCCGCTGAACGCGCCGCCGCCGTGACGCGAATATCCGCCGTATGTATCAATGATGATCTTTCTGCCGGTGAGACCGCTGTCTCCCTGAGGACCGCCGACAACGAACCTGCCGGTCGGGTTGATGTAGATCTTGGTGTTCTCGTCAAGAAGCTCAGACGGGATAACGGGTCTGATGACGAACTCCTCGATGTCCTTGCGGAGCTGGTCGAGGGAGATGTCAGCGGAGTGCTGTGAGGAAACTACGACTGCGTCAACGCGGACGGGTGTGTTGCCGTCATACTCGATAGTGACCTGTGTTTTGCCGTCGGGACGAAGATAACGCAGAGTGCCGTCCTTTCTGAC
>JAFRXR010000060.1 GCA_017443395.1 Ruminococcus sp.
CTGCTTATCATGTCCCGACAGGGGCTGGGGTCCCTTGAGAAAGCCCAGCATCCCGAGCGAGATGTCAGCGTTCTTAGGGTACTTACAAAGTGCGAGTACCGTCATTGCCGCAGTGTCGAACGGCGCTGAGAGCTGTGCCGGCGGGAGCGACTTGAATTCCTCGGGCGTTTCGGGGAGCTTGTCGAACTGCACCTCGACGGTCTTGTTCGCCGCCTTCTGCACAGCACCTGCTATGCCTCCGGCTGCTCCGCCGATGCTTCCGGCAGCGCTTGCCGCCGCCTTTTTCAGGCTGTCAAATAATCCCATAAGATCCCCTCCTTATATCATTGGGCAATAATACCCTAATATAACGAATATACACCTAAATACAAAAATGCGGTACGTACTAAAGTACAGGTGCCGCGTAGAAAAGTTGTACACATTTACCCCCTGTTTGTCGATTTTGTACAAAATAACTATGGCTTTCTTGGCTGCCCGCACAAAACAGTGCTATGATTAAGATATATCACTGAAGGGAGGCGGTCAGGCTGGAGCTCACAAGGCAAAAAAAGAGGCACATACTCATTTCGGTATGCGCCGTGCTCCTCGGGGCGGTGATCTATCTCATATCCCAGTATTTCGTGCCCGGCACGACGCACGTCTCCCTCTATTACGCTATCCTTCTCATCATGTGGTCGCTCTCTATCGAGCATCGGATACTTAACAAAAGCATACGTCTTGACCTGCGCATAGCGGCTATCCTTGCGATGAGCCTTTTCGTCATTCGCATACTGAGATCAAATCTTTTCGAGAACGATATGACCTCGAAGCGCTGCCTGTGGTATTTCTATTACATACCCTTCATTGCTGTGCCGCTGCTTTCACTTATGGCTGCGTACCGCGTAGGCAAGCCTGAGGACGAGCCCCTGCCCAAGCTGTTCACCGTGCTCCGAGTGACAGCAGTGCTGCTGATAATAGGCATACTCACCAACGATCTGCACGGGGCTGCGTTCAGCTTTCGCGTCGAGGACAATACTCTCACCGCGTCGCGCCACTGGCTCTTCGCCATTGAGGTAGCCTGGATAGTGACAGTGTTCATCGCTTCGTACATAATGCTCGTACACCGCTGCCGCTCGTCGCTTTGCAGGAGGTACGCATATATCCCGGTAGCGGTCTCTGGCGTGGGGATATTCCTGTGGCTGCTTTACGTAATCTGCGGCGGCTCACCGACGGTGCTGGGCTTGAAGCTGTACCTGATACATGAGGTCTACGCCATTATCTTCGTCGGTCTGTGGGAGAGCAGTATCATGATAGGGCTCGTGTCGTCGAATATGGGCTACCGCGAGCTGTTCAGCCGCTCACACCTCAATGCGATGATAAAGTCCTCCGGCGGGGAGGTCTGCTACCGTTCCGCTGAGACGGACGGCGAGGAGTTCGTTACCCGTGAGAGCGCCCTCCGCGGCGGTTCAGTCGAGTGGAAGGAGGACGTTTCCGTTATCCGTGCGGTCAATGCAAGCCTTGCTATTGCTGCGTAGCGTATCGAGGGCGAGAATGAGCTCCTCGAGGAGGAAAACCGTATCACTGCTGAGAGGATCCGCCTTGAGACGCAGAATGACACCTACGACAGCATTACTGCTCACGTTGAGCGGCAGCTCCGTGAGATAAACGATTCCCTCGCGGACGATGATATGCCCGTCC
>JAFRXR010000061.1 GCA_017443395.1 Ruminococcus sp.
GTGTATACCACGAGCTGCAAGAGCGGGTTTATGAATGTCCACAGGAAGCCGAGCACTGAGCCCTTGTATCTCCCGCGCAGGTCCTTCTTGACGAGACTGAAGATCATCTGCCTGTAGGCGTAGAGTTCCTTTAAAGTTCCCATTATTTCTCCTTCTGAGAGGCTGTACGGAGGGGCTTTCCCGCCGTTATGCCATAGTATGCGATTTTATTCTACCATTATACCACATTATTAAATGTATGTCAACCGACCGAAAAAACAAAAAGGGCGGCAGGGCACCCCTCCGGCGGAATGCGGCAAAAAAACCGAGCCTGAAGCTTCAGGCTCGGTGATACACTTTTTCCGTTGAGGGAGGCTGACTGATCCGTCCGCCCTTTGAACGTATTTTACTGCTTCTCCTTGAGGAGGTCTCTGATCTCGGTAAGGAGCACTTCTTCCTTGGAAGGCTCAGCCGGCTTGGCTTCTTCCTTCTTCTTGCCGATGGACATGAGCTTGTTTACAGCCTTGACCATGAGGAATATGCAGAACGCCATGATGATGAAGTTGATGACTGCTGTGATGAAGTCGCCCCAGAGTATGTACGAGCCAGTGTCGCCGATCTCGGTGCGTCCGTGGATCTCAGCGCCGCCGATGCAGGCGATGAGAGGCTGGATAAAGTCCTCGGTGAAGGCTGTAACGATGTTACCGAACGCAGCACCGATGATAACGCCGATAGCGAGGTCCATTACGTTGCCCTTCAGGGCGAATGCTTTGAATTCTTCCAAAAATTTCTTCATGATGATTGCTCCTTACGTTTTTAAGATTTTATTAAATTTCCGGCAAGCCGGGAATTTCCGGTGAATCAGGCTTGACTGTCTTGCGCGCCTGCATATATTCGGGCAGCTCGATAGCGTCGATCTCGTCGTTGTACGTCTTTTTCTTGGAGGGAAGAGCCTCCACTGCACGGAGGTCCTGATCCATTGAGTCCTCGGTGTGCTCACGTACATAAGCCTCAAGGTCGTCAGCGTTCGCCTCTCCTGCGCCGCTCATCGAAACTCTTGACTTGAAATGCTCATACTGCGATAGCTTGCTCACGTCAACATCACGGGTCACGCCCATAATGTCCTGATGTCTCTCGTCGGTCTTTACTGCGAGGTCGTCGGCATTTGCTGTGCCCGCCTTGCGCATATACATCTTGTTGAATTTGTCATCAAGGTTGGGCGCGAGGTCGTCAGCATTGACGAGGGGGGTGTCATTCATGTAGGAGTTCTTCTTCTGCTCACGGCGCTGGAGGCGGTTCATATCGAGACCGTCGAGCGAAACGCCGCCCATATCGTCGCTGCGCTTGCCGAAGAAGTCGTCCATTGAGTCTTCCTTATGCTCGGTCGCCTTGCCGCCGTCGAAGAACTCCCAGAAGTCGTCGGACATCTTGACTCTCTCCTCCTGCTTCTGCTGCGGAGGCGGCTGCATAGCAGGCTGCTGGGGAGCACCGTAGACGTTGCCGGGCATAGCGCCCATTGCCGGCATTCCGCCCATATTCGGGTAGGGCATACCCTGCTGGGGCATACCGTACGGAGCCTGACCGGGAGCAGCGCCCTCTGCGGGCATTCCGGGCTGACCGTACATCATGGGCTGGGGCTGGCTGTAGACGGGCATACCGTTCTGGTCGTAGCCGATGAGCTGGGGCTGAGCGTACATCATGGGCTGAGCCTGACCGTAAATGGGCATACCGTTCTGGTCGTAGCCGATAAGCTGGGGCTGAGCGTACATCATGGGCTGAGCCTGACCGTAAATGGGCATACCGTTCTGGTCGTAGCCGATGAGCTGCGGCTGACCGTACATCATGGGCTGACCCATCATCGGCTGCTGCATACCCTGCTGCTGAGGCATACCCTGCTGCATACCCTGAACAGGTATACCGGGCTGACCCATGACAGGCTGCTGCGCGGGCATTCCGCCCATTACGGGCTGCTGACCGTACATCATTGGCTGACCCATCATCGGCTGCTGGGGCATATTGCTGTTATGCGGCACAGCGAGCCTGTCGGCGTCGAGCTTGGGGATAAACGGCTCATCATAGCTGCTGAAGTCGAATTCCTGCTCATCGTCGTTGAGCTCGTCTGCTGTGTAAAGGTCTGAGGTATTGCTTGCCGGCGCGCTGTCGCTGATAGTGAAGGTGCCGGTGCTCATCTTGAAGCCGGTCTTGTCGGAATCATAATCCTCTTCGGAATGGTATCCGCCCAGATCGACCTGTTCTATATTGACCTCCTGCGGGTTTTCAAGGTTGCTGCCGCACTTGACGCAAAACTTGAATTTGTTCGGATTTTCGGTTCCGCACGCGGGACAAATCATCAAATCACTCCTTAAAACTGTAAAAACGCAGCCGTTGACCGCGAACGCACTTCGCAGGCGGATAGCGGAGAGTTGAAAAAACAGGCTGCTGACCGGAGCCGTGCCTGAAAACGACCATATTCTTACAGGTACATTATAGCACCAAAGCGCCGCAAATTCAAGGGGTTTTTCAAAAGATTGTGCAATTAGTGCTAAACCCCGCGCTTTTATTGTGTCACATTCACATCGGTGACAACGCGAGCAGTGGTTTTTAGTGCACATTTCACAAACGCAGCGCATTCTCGGCTCCGAACACAGAGGCAAAGACTGCTCGCACATTGCACAAGCTTCGGCATGATTCTCGCGCCATGATTGTGCAATATGCCAAAGATGTGGCAGAAACCCTATATTTTCGCGAATAAGTGTGATATAATAGTCTGCAAAGCTGATATCACACCGATATCTCCCCGGAGCTCACAGGACCTCCGGGCTGTCAGAACAGGAGTATTAAAATGCCTAAAGATACAAAAATCAGCAAGGAGCAGAGTATCCGCCGCACCAAATTCGTGACGGAGCTCATCATCAGCGCGGCTGTCATCTGCGCGGGCGGCTGCCTGATAAAAGGTGTGGCTGACCGCTCCCAGACAGTGGGTACGTCACCCTTCGCGGACGTTACCGAAGTCGCCGAGATCCCCGAGAGCACGACAGAGGCCCCCGATCCCAATGCAGTCATCTACGACACGGTCTCCCGTCCGCTCACAGACATCTTCAAGGGCGAGCTCATCCTCGTCAACAACTACAATGAGTACATCGGCGGCAGTGAGGATCTCGTCAGCATTCTCGAGATGAACGAGCAGACCGGCAGGACCTGCTTCACGACCGTGGACTACAGCTATATGCTCGCGGCAGACGCCTACGAGCCCCTCGCGCAGATGATCGAGGATTTCTACAACAGGACCGGTATCGACAACCTCACGATATATGGCTCATACCGCACAAGAGAGTACCAGCAGGAGCTTTATGATGCCGCCCTCATTTCCGAGGAGACCGAGGACTACGCGCGCGTCGCGAAGCCCGGCTACAGCGAGCACGAATCCGGCTACGCTATCGACTTCTCGACCATTCCCGACTACGATTTCAACGGCACGGGCGAGTATGCGTGGTTCGCGGAGAACTGCTGGAAATACGGCTATATACTGCGCTATCCCGAGGGCAAGGAGGACATCACCGAGATACAGTACGAGCCCTGGCACTTCCGCTACGTCGGAGTACCGCACGCATATTATATGTGGAAGAACGGCATCACGATGGAGGAGTACATGGAGCTGCTCAAGGAGCACCCCTACGACCCGACCGGAGCTCTGCACCTGTCATTCTCGGACGATAACGGCAAGCTCTACGAGGTGTACTACGTCGCAGCCGATTTCAGCGCAGATACAGCGAATATCCCCGTCCCGAACGGCGTTAAGAGCACCATTTCGGGCAACAATTCCGACGGCTTCATCGTGACGGTATACATCGGTGAGGCTCCCGAGGCTGAGGAAGCTCCCAGCGCACCGTCCGACGAGGACACCGATGAGGGGTCAGACGGCGATGAATTAGACGATGACAGCTCCGGCGAGGACGAGAATATCAGCGAAGAATGGTAATTACATTAAAAGGGACAGCAGGCGTGACAGCCTGCTGTTTTTGCGTCAAAACGCATTTCAGCGCATAATGTTTTTGTTAAAAATGACGAAAATGTATAAAACCCTTGACAATACGGTATAATAGTGGTAAATTATAATTAGCACTCGGGGAGTAAGAGTGCTAACAGACGATCCCCGCGAGTGCTAAACAGTTAGGAGGGTGAGAGCCGTGGATGACAGAAAACTGAAGATACTCGCCGCCGTCGTCGATGAGTACGTCCGCACGGGCGAGCCGGTCGGCTCCAAGGCTATCTCCCAGCTGGAACACATAAATGTTTCCGCCGCTACTATAAGAAATGATATGGCGGCGCTGGAGCAGCTCGGCTACCTCGAGCAGCCCCATACCTCCGCCGGACGAGTCCCTACCTTTCAGGGCTACAGGCTCTACATCGACGAGCTGATGACGCCTCCCAGCCTCACGGACGAGGAGAAGGAAAGGCTCGACGATATGCTCGGCGACAGCGATACCCCCGAGGAGCTCCTCGTACAGAACGCCGCTGCGGCACTTACAGAGCTCACTCAGTGCGCGGCAGTCGTAACGAACGCAGTCCCGCGGTTCTCGGTGATATCGAAGGTGGAAGTCATTCCCACAGGCAAGCGGCTCTATGTGATACTGCTCATAACCTCGAGCGGAAGCATAAAGAACAAGGCTTGCAGGCTCGAATTCGACCTCAGCCACGAGCAGCTCGAATTCTTCACGAGATACATCGAGGAGAACCTCAACGGCGTCTCGGTCGATGAGCTCTCGGAGGAAATGTTCGACAAGATGGTCGCTGCGGTCAGCGCGTACATGGTATCGCTCTCACCGCTGGTGAAGGGCATATGCGAGCTCTCGGAGGACCTGCGGCAGCAGGAGCTCACGCTAAGCGGAGGGGAAAAGCTCCTCTCGTGCGACGACCTCGACAAAATGGAGGTCGTGCGGTTCATCGAGCACAAGGACGACCTCAGCTCCATGCTGGAGGAGACGTTCAGCGGCATACAGGTCAAGTTCGGGCAGGAGAGCGGCACGTTCGCTATCGGGAACTCGAGCCTGATAGTCTCCAAGTACCGCAAGAGCGGCAGGGAGGCAGGCTCTCTCGGGGTCATAGGTCCGATGAGAGTGGACTACAAAAAGATAATCCCTTACGTCGATTACCTGACACAGAGGATATCCTACCTCATGTCGGGCGGCGAAGAAAATATACCGCCGGCTGCGGATACGGATTCCGCTCCGCCGGACTGAAAGGAGCAGACTGAATGGACGATATCAAGGAAATGACTGACGAGACAGCTCTTCCGGAGGAGACTGCGGAAGAAACAGCAGCAGATGAAGCTCCCGCAGAAGAGTCCGCGGAGACTTCCGACGAGGACGACGCAGTCAGCGAATACAACGACACCGCTTCTGAATATGCGGCGCTCGAGGAAGCCCTCAGCGAGGCGAACGACAAGTACCTGAGGCTGTTCGCGGAGTACGACAACTACCGCAAGCGCACAGCCAAGGAAAAGACAGAGACCTACATGAACGCTTCCGCAAAGTGTATCGAGGATCTTCTCCCCGTTATCGACAGCTTCGGCAGGTCGATGGAGTCTGAGTGTACCGATGAGAACTTCAAGAACGGTATGCAGATGATCTTCAACCAGCTCACGGATTTCCTGACGAAGATGAACGTCAGGGAGATAGAAGCTCTCGGGGCGGAATTCGACCCGAACTTCCACAACGCGATACAGCAGCTCGACGGCACAGACTATGCCAGCAACCACGTCTGCATGGTCTACCAGAAGGGCTATATGCTCGGCGACAAGCTGATAAGACCGGCTATGGTCGCGGTGGCGCTTTAGTGAATTCGCAATTCATAATTCGTAATGCGTAATTGAATGTGTCCGCTTGCGCGGACGTATCTGAATGACAATCATGTGTTTCAAATATATCGCCGTCAGGCGACACCATTGATTACGAATTACGCATCAAGCATTAAGCATTACGCATTAAGCATTACGCATTAAGCATTACGCATTAAGCATTACGCATTAAGCATTACGCATTAAGTATTACGCATCAAGCATTATTACAGGAGGAATAAATTATGGCAAAGGTAATCGGTATCGACTTAGGTACAACTAATTCATGCGTAGCTGTTATGGAGGGCGGCAATGCCGTCGTTATCCCCAACAGCGAGGGCGCGAGAACTACTCCGTCCGTAGTCGCTTTCACAAACAACGGTGAGCGTCTCGTAGGTCAGGTGGCCAAGAGACAGGCTATCACCAACCACGACAGAACAGTCTCCTCTATCAAGAGACACATGGGCAGCGACTACAAGGTAGCGATCGACGGCAAGAACTACACCCCGCAGGAGATCTCCGCGATGATACTCCAGAAGCTCAAGGCTGACGCTGAGGCTTACCTCGGCGAGACTGTGACTGAGGCTGTCATCACTGTTCCTGCTTACTTCACTGACTCCCAGAGACAGGCGACCAAGGACGCAGGTCAGATCGCAGGTCTCAACGTAAGACGTATCATAAATGAGCCGACCGCGGCTGCTCTTTCCTACGGTATCGACAAGGAAGAGGACCAGACAGTTATGGTATACGACCTCGGCGGCGGTACCTTCGATGTTTCTATCATCGAAATGGGCGAGGACGTTCAGCAGGTGCTCGCTACAGCCGGCAACAACCGTCTCGGCGGTGATGACTTCGACCAGCGCATAATCAACTGGATGGTTGACGAGTTCAAGA
>JAFRXR010000062.1 GCA_017443395.1 Ruminococcus sp.
ACACTTCCATGAATTAGCAGAAGCTTGTTGTTGCTGTTGCATTTGTTGTTGCTGTGCGTTCATATTATAGAATTGCTGTGCATTCATGCCACCAGCATTTTGAGCCATACCCATACCGAAGAAGCCCATTGCAGCTCCGTTAGGGTTGTTTGCAGCGTTCTGCATAGCAGTAGCCTGAGCCTCAACGAGAGAAGCAGCAGCATTGCCGGGGTCACGGTTCCATGCTCTGTCTTCAAATTCCTGGATACGCTTCGTATCAGCTTCGGAGATAGTAGCAGAGTTGATCGCTACCTTCTCGATAACGAGACCTCTCTTTTCCTTCCACTCGGGGTTGAGCTCGGTCTCGATAGCGGACTTGACCTCACGCTGTCTGCCGGGGAGCTCATCATATCTGATGCCCGAGCCAGCGATAGTAGAAAACGCAGGCTGGAGGGAATCGAGGAACTCGCTCTTGAGCTGATTATCGAGCTCGGAGCGCATATACTTATCGGTAACGTTGCCGCATACGTTTGCGTAGAAGAGTACCGGATCAGCGATCTTATAGGAGTAGATACCGTTGCAGCGGACGCCTACAGTAAAGCTCCTGCCGAGATCCTGATATGTAACCCTGAAAGGAACGGGGTTCTGTGTGCCGAACTTATTATCGAGCAGCTCCTTCATGTTGAAGTAGTAGATCCTCTGATCCTTAGCTGCGTCGCCGCCGTGCTTGATACGATCCCACATTTCCTTGAATGTGTTCTTCAGTCCTGCGCCGAACGAGCTCGAGAAAAGGCTCGGGGACGTGCCGGATTCGTACTTGTAGACGCCGGGGGTGGTAGCGATCTCGGTAACAACACCCTGATCGACCATGATCATTGCCTGACCTTCGTGAACTACGATACCGCTTCCGTCAGAGATAACGTTCTCGTTGCCCTTGGTGTTGGAGGAATGCTTGCCGAGCTGCTTCTTTCCTCTAACGACGAGAACGTCGGTGGGGATAGACTCACAAGTGAAGAATTCAAGCCATGTATCGGCGAGTGTTGAGCTTGCTCCTACGAGAGCTGCCTGGATAAGACCCATAATTAAGACTCCTTTCGGGTATTGACCCTTAGAATGTTATTTAGGACGGAAAGGTGGATTTCCGCTAAATTTCTGTCAGCTTTTAACTAACACATTGTAATTATAGCATATAATTCCGGAAATTGCACTACCTTTTAAGATATTTTTTTATAAAAACAATATATTTTTATCATTTAACTAATTGCAGCTCATTCCCACATCTCCCAGACATCTGGAGCGAATCCTATGGTAGCCTTCTTTCCGTTGCGGACGACCGGAGTGACTATGAGCTGCGGGTTTTCGAGGAGCTTTTCCTCACGGTCGCTGTCGGAGAGATACCGCAGCAGCGCAAGGGCGTCCTTGTCTTTGGTATTCTCGTTTATGAGCCTGTCCATACCGCCGACAGCCTGTGCTACGCTGGTGAGCTCTCCCCTGCTCATGCCCTTTTCCTTCATATCTATCATCTGATACTTTATGCGGCGCTCCTTGAACCAGCGCTCTGCTTTTTTCGTATCGAAGCACTTTTTGGTGCCGAATATCTGTATGTTCATTGCTGCCTCCGTTAACTCAATTCTGCTGCATCGGCTGATCTGCCGGTGTTTGCGAATGTTATGCTCTCAAGGTCAAGACCGCCCTGTGCGAAGTACAGTCTCACTGCGCAGAAGCGTGAATACATCGGGATATCGACGCTGTGGGAGACTTTCTCTCCTCCGGTCCCGCTGAATGTGAATGTCCCGAACGGTATGCCCGTAACGTATATCGTGACAGGCAGCTGGGCGAGCTCGCTCTGCACCGAGGAAGCCGTGAGCGTGACCCTGTACCAGTTCTGCTCAGATATGATGAGCCCAAAGCTGAAGCTGCCGCCTTTTTCCGTCTTTACCCGGGTGAGATCGAGGGTGAATGAGCTCTCCACCTCATGGTATTCAACAGGCTCGTTGGAGGTGGAGCCGTCGTCGGGGCGGTTGATGATCTCAACTGTATCGGCGGTGCCGAGCAGGCGCTTCATTGCATTGCTGTGCATTAGGAAGCGGCAGATATTCGCCGCACTGCGCTGTAATTCGCCGCGGGTGAGTGTCCCGTCAGCAAGCGAAGCCTCAAGATCGTCATCGTTCTCAGCGCTGTCAGCACACACCATGTACACGTCGTTCTGCGCCCGAACCATAGCCGCAAGATCGGTCCTTCCGGGCGGCGTCGTGCGGGTGTTTATGTCCGCCCACCAGTCCGTCATTACAAAGCCGTCAAATCCCCATTCATCACGGAGTATGACCGTATTCTGGTCAAAGTATCCGGCTGTCCACAAGCCGTTGACCGAGCCGTAGGTGGTCATTACCGAGTCAGCCCCGCCTTCCCTGACGGCTATCTCAAAGCCTTTCAGGTAGATCTCGCGGAGCGCGCGCTCAGAGACTGCGGCGTCGAGCGTGTGGCGGCAGGTCTCCTGATTATTGGAGCTGAAATGCTTGACAGTTCCCGTAACACCGGCATTGTGAAGACCTTTCAGCTCTGCCGCAGCGACAGTTCCCGTGAGGTAGGGATCCTCCGAGAAATACTCGAAATTGCGCCCGTTGAGCGGGTGCCTGTGGATATTCATTCCCGGACCGAGCAGACATTCGACCTTGTTGGCTGTCATTTCGAGACCCATGTACTCATAAAGCTCAGTCACGAGCTCGGTGTTGAAAGTGGAGGCGATGAGCGTGCCGTTGGGAAGACTGAAAGCCTTGATGCCAGTATCGAGGCGCATTCCGGAGGGACCGTCGTCGCAGCAGCCTGCGGGGATACCGAACGAAACAAGAGTGTCCGTCACTCCGCCAAACGCCGAAGCTGTTCCGGGGGTGACCTTCGGGCTGCCCATTCCCTCGCCGCGGACGATGCAGGTCAGGTCATAGTCGGAGAGCTGCGCGATGAAGTCGTTCATGGTATTTTTTCCGGAAAGCACATCAGCGAGCTTTATGCCGCGGTCGCCGGTCTGCGGGATATCGGGCGGGAGTTTCTGAATGCGGCGGGCTGCTTCATTGACCTCATTCAGCGGGGCGTCCTCCTCAGCGGGGACGTAACCGTTACCCGCGGGAACAGGTCTGAGGCGCTTGAACGGCAGCACCGGTGCCATAGCCTGAACACAGCGGCGGACAATCGTCGTTTCGGGAACTGTGACCGTGTAGATCGGTCTTGCGGAGCGGACGTCTGTGCCGGCGTAGAAGTTGTATTCTCCTTCCTCGAGGACATAGCAGAAGCGATGTCCGGTCGCACCGGAATCGTCGTAGGAAGCAAGGTCGGAGAGCTTCACTGTGAGCTCGGTATCCTGAGACTCGCCGGGCGCGAGCTCCTTTGTCTTAATGTAAGCGCAGAGCGTGCGGAGCGGCTTTCCAAGCCTGCCCTGCGGACATTCGCAGTAGAGCTGGACGACCTCCTTGCCGCTCATGCTTCCGGTGTTCTCTACGATCGCCCTCACGGTCAGCGTGCCGGACTTTTCATGCGCGGAAAGAATGCGGACGTCAAAGGTCGTGTAGGAAAGTCCGAAGCCGAACGGGTAGCGGACCCTGTCGCAGGCGAAGGTCTCGAACCAGCGGTAGCCGACGTAGATGTCTTCGCAGTAGAAATTACGCTCCTTGCCGCCGAAATATGGCGAGGAGGGATAGTCTGAGATACTGTATGCAACGGTATCGGGGAGCTTTCCCGAGGGACTGACCCTGCCCGTCAGTACGTCGGCGGTGCCTGTTCCGCCGGTCATT
Organism: Ruminococcus sp.; assembly: GCA_017443395.1. Taxonomy (GTDB): domain Bacteria; phylum Bacillota; class Clostridia; order Oscillospirales; family Ruminococcaceae; genus Ruminococcus. The sequence continues at coordinate 3,765 of JAFRXR010000062.1, forward strand.
CCGCCCTGCCAGACATAAAGTATCGCGGCGGGGTCGCAGCTCTCGATGAAGCTGAGGTCTATGAGGTTTCCGACGTTCAGCAGCACAATGACGCGATCAAAAGCAGACGTGACCTTTTTCAGCATATCCTTTTCGGTGTCGGTCAGGAGGTATGAGCCCGGCTCCTCCCTGTTCTCGTTTTCCTCTCCGGCTGTCCTGCCGATGATAACTACCGCGCAGGAGCTCGACTTCTCGGCGTTTTCTACAGTTTCATCGTCGAGCGGCATCTCTGCCTGAGACCACGGCTCGCCGCCCCAGCCGCCTCCGAGGTCGAACGGGTTCTCCTCCGTCCACTTTTTATATATGCCGAGCAGCTCCTCGTTGAGCTTCACTCCGGCTTCGAGGAGACCGTCAACTATGCCAGTCACCTTGGATACATTCACCATGCCGCCGGAGCCTGTGCCGCTCTTGTAGTAATCGAGCTGTATACGCCCGAAGACCGATACTACGTCGTCTTTTCTGAGAGGAAGGGCACGGTCACGGTTCTTCAGCATGACGATACCCTCGGAAACAGTTTTTGCAGCAATTTCAAGATATTTGCTCCAGTCGAGAATTCTGTTCATAGTTTTACCTCATTTCGTAGGTGATATATTAGTATTATATCAAGATCCAACAAAAATTTCAAGTGGTATCGCGTATTTTATATGAAAAATAAAAAGACCGGCGAAATTGTGCTTTCGTCAGTCTTTTCTGAGCTATAAGATCATACCGAGTGCTTTACGCGGTCGTGCTCCTCTGCGCGCTTTCCGTTGTTGAAGCGGTCGAGGGTGCCGACGAGATAGCCGGTTATCCTGCGGATACGGTCGAACGGGACATCTGCGAAGCGGAACTGAAGGTCGGCGTAGTCACCGTCGGTCTTTACAGTCATCTCCTCAATCTCCCTGCCCTTGTATTTCTTGCGTCCGTAGGCGATATATGCGTCTATCTCCTGCTGTGAAAGGCTCTCGCCTATAACGTTTATCTTCATTTCTATTACCTCCTGCTATTTATCTATTGACTTTCGTCTGTAATTATTGTATCATAGTCATATGGAAAAGTCTGTTGCAATTGCAACAAGGGAGGTATTTTTATGCTGCCGGAGGAAAACGTCCTCTTCAGAGGCGTCAGCCGTGAGGAGTGCAGGCGTATGATGTCGTGCTTCAAGCCGGAGATAAGGAAATTCACGGCGGGGAGTATCATCGCTGATTTCTGCGAGCCGAGCGACAAGATAGGCATAATGCTGTCCGGGAACGCTGTTATGGTCAGGTACGACATCAACGGCGTGAGGACGATAATCGAGGCTCTTGGTGAACAGAGTATTTTCGGGGAGTATTTCACCTTCTCCGGTGCGCAGCGGAACAGTATCGAGATCGTTGCAGAGTCCGACTGCGAGATAATGTTCATGCACCAGTCCGAGATCACCAAGAGATGCGAGAACGCCTGTCAGTGCCATTCAAGAGTGGTGGAAAACCTGCTCATGCTGATGTCCGAGAAGGCTATCTCCCTGAGTGAGCGAATAGAGGTGCTGAGTCAGCGGACTATCGGGGACAAGCTGCTGAGCTGCCTCAAAATATTCGAGGACAAGACCCCGAACGGGCAAGTCCCGCAGATACCATTCTCCACCACAGCACTGTCGGACTACCTGTGCGTCAACAGGAGTGCCCTGCAAAGGGAGATGACTAAGCTGAAAAGTGAGGGCGTGCTCACGATGTACAAGCGGAAATTCAGGCTCATCAGGCGCGATGAGGACGAGATTTGACATATCCCGCGCGATGTGGTATTATATATAAGTGACACTGTCAGGAAAGGATACACAGACATGATAGAAATACTTAAAGCCGTTGTCCTCGGCATCGTAGAGGGCATTACCGAATGGCTCCCGATTAGCAGCACCGGACACCTCATACTCGTTGACGAGTTCCTCAAGCTCAAGGAGTCCGAGGACTTCAAGGAGATGTTCGACGTTGTTATCCAGCTCGGCGCGATAATGGCTGTTGTAGTTATTTTCTGGAGCAAGCTCTGGCCCTTCGGAAAGAAAAACAACCACCACCCGCTCAAAAACGAAGGCTTCGGCGCGTACATAAAGACCGACATCTTCCAGATGTGGTTCAAGGTGCTCGTGGCGTGCATACCTGCTGCGGTCATCGGTTTCCTGCTCGACGACTGGGTAGATGAGCATTTCTACAATCCGTGGACTGTAGCGATAGCGCTCATCGTCTTCGGAATCGCGTTCATCATCGTCGAGAACTGGAACAAGGGCAGACAGCCAAAGGTCAATACAATAGACGAACTGACCTACAAGGCTGCGCTGATAATCGGTATGTTTCAGCTCATTGCTGCGATATTCCCCGGGACATCGCGCTCCGGCGCTACTATAGTAGGTGCGCTGCTCATCGGTATCTCTCGTACCGTTGCCGCTGAGTTCACATTCTACCTTGCGATACCCGTAATGTTCGGGGCAAGTCTGCTGAAGCTCGTCAAGTACGACGGAGGATTCTCGTCCATGCAGATAGGCATTCTCGCGACCGGTATGATCGTCGCGTTCGCCGTTTCGATATTCGTTATCAAGTTCCTCATGGATTACATCAAGAAGCACGATTTCAAGGTGTTCGGCTGGTACCGTATCATACTCGGTGCGCTGGTCATCGCGTACTTCTCGCTCGTAAGATGAATTATAAGCCCGGGAGAATACACTCCCGGGCTTTTTGTCCGATTCCTGCGGGTGGTTGTCCGGATTATCCATTGACAAATCACGCTGGACGTACTATAATTTCTATGTAAAAATATGCGTGACGGCATTACACGCATAAGGAGGTAAAACATGATTTACACTAACCCTGTGGTGAAGGGCTTCTACCCCGATCCGAGTGTCTGCTGTGCGAACGGCAGGTACTACATGGTGTGCAGCTCGTTCCAGTACTTTCCCGGAGTTCCCCTCTTTGAAAGCTCCGACCTCGTCAACTGGAAGCAGATAGGTCACTGTCTTACACGAAAAAGTCAGGTCATGCTCGAAGGCGCGGGCAGCTCGGCTGGAGTGTATGCAGCAACTATCCGCTACAACGACGGCACATTCTACATGGTAACGACGAACACGACCGTGGAAAAGAACTTCTACATCACGACCAACGACATCTATGGAGAGTGGTCTGAGCCGATATACGTCGATCAGGGCGGCATAGACCCCTCACTGTACTTCGAGGACGGTCACGCCTATTTCATGAGCAACGGCGTTGACGAGGACGGCGCTCCCGCGATCTTGCAGTGCGAGATCGACGTGAAAACCGGCGAAAAGCTCTCCCCGAGCAAGGCGGTATGGCACGGTGCCGGCGGGCGGTATCTCGAGTCTCCGCACCTTTACAAGATCAACGGCTCGTACTACATTATGGCGGCTGAGGGCGGCACGGAGTACGGGCACATGATAGTCTACGGCAAGGGCGATTCTGTGTGGGGACCGTTCGTGAATTACCCTCAGAATCCTGTCCTAACCAACCGCAACCTCGGAGGGTTCGTGATACAGGGAGTGGGTCACGGCGACCTCGTGCAGAGCGCTGACGGAGAGTGGTTCGTGGTACATCTCGGGTTCCGTCAGATCGACCGCTGGATGCCGTACCACCACCTCGGCAGGGAGGTTTTCATGACGCCTGTGCATTTCGGCGAGAACGGGTGGTTCATCTGCGGTAACAACGGCACCACTGAGCTCCGGTACGAGATAAGCGGCGGTTTTACGCAGGAAGAGCGGAAGTGCTTCACGTTCGCCGACACTGTCTCCGGGGTTGACTGGTGCTATCTGAGGCACCCGGACTACACCAAGTACGAGCTTTCCGCAGATAAATTCGTTCTCCATGCAGGCAGCAAGACCCTCGATGACATCGCTTCCCCGACATTCATTGCTCTGCGTCAATGCGGCTTCACAGGCGAGGTCAGCGTTGATGTCTCCATTGACAAGGGCGAGGCAGGTCTGACTTTCTTCATGGACGAAAATCACCACTACGACCTCATGGTGCGCCGCTCCGGCGAGAAATTTGAGTGTGTACTGAAGCTGAATATCGGCGACATCAAGCACGAGCAGTGCGTTGCTCCGCTCAGCTCCGGGAGGGCGTGTCTTTCCGCAAAAATGGACAATTGCAGCTACAGCTTTTCAGTCAGCGACGGGGACGCTCTGGCTCAGCTCGGTTCCGCACAGACGAGGTATCTTTCGTCTGAGGTGGCAGGCGGCTTCACAGGAGTAATGATCGGGCTTTTCGCGCAGCGGGACGGCTGCACCGCGGAGTTCACGGACTTCCAAGTTGAATACAGGTAAAAAAGCGTGACCGCTTTAAAGAAGAAAGAATAAAGAAAAGAATAATAAAGAATAATTAAGGTATCGACCTTCGGTCGATGATATTTAAATCATCGCCGTAGGCGATACCTTTTTTATTATTTATTCACTATTCTTTATTCTTTCTTATTTATTTTTATAGTGTAAGCTGGTTGGTGTCGCCGAGCTCCTTCGCGGGCTTGCCTGCCGCAGGAACTGACTTCGCGCGGTACTTTTCGAGGTCGGCGCTCTGCTCCGGAACTATTATCTCCGCGGAAGCGAGTGAAGCGTTCTTGCGCAGATTTATCACCTGCACGCCCTGAGAGTCACGGGTGGACTTCGGCAAGATCATGCCGGTATTGAATACCAGTGCGTGACCGCTCGACGTGCGCAGGAGAACGTCTGCGTCCTCGCCGACGAACAGTGCTGCAACGAGCGGGCTCTTGTCGGAGTAGGCGTTCGCGAGCTTCTTGCGGTTTGTCTTGGTCTCGTAGGACTTCATCGGCACTTTCGCTGCCTTGCCGTTCTCGAAGAAGAACACGATGTATCCGCTGTAATCGGTCGTGGGGACGAGAGTTTTCAGGTTCTCTCCGTCATCGAAGCTGAGCTTCGCGGGGATATAGTCGCCCATGACGCTCGCCTTTGTGTCGTCGAATACACTCGCCCTGGACTTGTAAGCCTGAGCCTTGTCCGAGAAGAACACGAGCTCGGTCTTGTTCGTCGTCTCGAAGCTCTGGCTGATGAAGTCTCCCTCCTTGAGCTTCTGCTCGCCGCTCATACGGAGTGACTGCGGGGTGATCTTCTTGAAGTAGCCGCTGGACGAAACGAACAGATTTACCGAATAATCGGGAGTATCGTCTTCCTCCTCCTCGTCGTTGACGTCGGACTGGTAGTAGAAGAGCGTACGTCGCGGCTGGGCGTAGTTCTTGACAACGTCGCGGAGCTCATTGACGATTATCCTGCG
>JAFRXR010000063.1 GCA_017443395.1 Ruminococcus sp.
AGATGTCGTGCGGGTGGCTCTCCTTCAGTCCTGCGCCAGTTATCCTGATGAACTGTGCGTTGTCGTGCAGCGTGGGTATGTCCACACAGCCGCAGTAGCCCATTCCGGAACGGATTCCGCCTACGAGCTGGAAGATAGTGTCCGCAAGGGGTCCCTTGAAGGGTACTCGTCCCTCTACTCCCTCCGGTACGAGCTTCTTTGCGCCCTCCTGGAAGTATCTGTCCTTTGAGCCGTTCGCCATTGCGCCAAGGCTGCCCATGCCGCGGTATACCTTGAACTGGCGTCCCTGATATATCTCGGTCTCGCCGGGTGCCTCCGCACAGCCTGCGAGCAGTGAGCCGAGCATTACTACGTTCGCACCGGCTGCAAGTGCCTTTACGATGTCTCCCGAGTACTTGATGCCGCCGTCTGCGATGACCGGGATACCGTACTTCTGGGCTACGCACGCTACGTCGTATACTGCGGTGATCTGCGGTACGCCGATTCCTGCTACGACTCTCGTGGTGCATATGGAGCCGGGTCCGATGCCGACCTTGATACAGTCTGCGCCTGCCTTGATGAGATCCTCAGCTGCCTCTGCCGTTGCGATGTTTCCTGCGATGACGGGAATGTCCGGGAAGGCTTCCTTGACCATGCTCAGGCACTTCATGATGTTTGCGCTGTGACCGTGGGCGGAGTCGAGCACGAGGACGTCTGCCTGTGCGTCGATGAGCGCCTTCGCTCTGTCAAGGACGTTTGCTGTAACGCCGATAGCTGCGCCGCAGAGCAGTCTGCCCTTGCTGTCACGCGCGGAATTCGGGTACTGCACGGATTTCTCGATGTCCTTTATCGTGATGAGTCCCTTGAGTATGCCATTTTCGTCTACTATCGGGAGCTTTTCTATCTTGTGGGCGCGGAGTATCTCCTGTGCCTCGCTGAGGGTGGTTCCCACGGGGGCTGTGATGAGGTTGTCCTTGGTCATTACCTCGGAGATCTTCGCGTTGAAATCGGTCAGGAAGCGCATATCACGGTTCGTGATGATGCCGACCAGCTTGCCCTTGTCGTCTACTATCGGGACGCCCGAGATACGGAACTTGCCCATGAGCTCGTCCGCGTCGGCTACGATGTGGTCCTCTGTCAGCGAGAAGGGATTAACGATAACGCCGTTCTCCGAACGCTTTACCTTGTCTACCTCCTCTGCCTGCTGCTCGATCGTCATGTTCTTGTGGATTATTCCGATACCGCCCTCACGCGCGATAGCTATCGCCATACGCGAATCCGTGACTGTATCCATTGCCGCGGTCATGATCGGTGTGTTGAGCGTGATGGTGTTCGTGAGCTTGGTCTGGAGCTTGATCATGTTGGGCGTTACGTCCGATTTTGCAGGGATAAGCAGTACATCGTCGAACGTGAGTCCCTCTTTCTGGAATTTCCTGTTAACGTCTGTAAGCATAGCGGACCTCCTTGATAGTCAGTGAATCAAATTTCCTGTGGTTATTATATTAATGATACTCTATTTTCGTGCCGCTGTCAAGTAGTCGGCACTGTGAAAGCAAATAGAAAAATGCTGTCAGCCTGTGTCGATATTTGTTGATTTTGACATTGGGGATGAGGAATATCAAACAGCGCGCGGCCTCACGGTCGCAGGGAAGAATATATAACGCGGTAGAATGAGACGCCCTTCTCGCTTCGCCTTAAAAACTAAGCGAAGCGACCAGAGGCGCTGCCTCTGGAAGCCCGTTGTCAGGGTGTAGGGGTCGAGCGGGGCGTTCAGGTGGGTTTGTGCGCCAGGTGTGAGATGTGAAAAGGGCTGGTGTTTCCACCAGCCCTTGGAGCTCAGACAACGTATGCCTTGCCGTCTATCGTATAAATGTAAAGGTATATATAGCTCTGTCCGACCGCGGGATTAAGCTGTCGGCTGCCCTCGCCGTCAAGTGAGTACATTCCCGTCATCGCAAGTCTCTTGCGGCTCGTTACCTTGCTGAGCGCGGTGCTGTCCGCTGCTGCGAGCTTTGCGTCCATTTCTGCGAAGTTCTGCTCGTCGGTGGTCTCGTCGTCGATACCCTCGACCATGAGGTAGTTTATCTTGAAATTGCCGTCCGTGCTTATGCCGTCGTTCGTGTAGAGGTAGTCAGAGATGAGCCCCGAGATAGTGTCGTGGTACCACTTCATGTACTCGTTGGTGTCAGTGTAGCCAGCGTTCTCGCAGACTGCGCTGAACATTCCCGGATAGTAGGCTGCTTCCATTGCTGCGCCGTCGCTGTTGTTCAGCGCGTCGAAGTACTCCGTCACCTTGTATATCTCCGGGAACTTGCCGTCCTCGTCCGTGAAGAAGCGGTGGTCGAACTCTATCGTGACGAGCGCGTTCTCGTCGTAGTCGTGCCTGAGCTGGGTCATCGTCGCGCCATAGGGCATATCCTCCTCAGCCATGTCGCCCTGCGGTCCGCCGCCTACGAGGTTGCTGGCGTCACTCACGGACGACTCCGCTGCCTTGCTGCACGATACCGCTCCGCAGGCAAGAACTAACGCGCACACTGCTGCCGCGCTCCTAATTATCCAGTTTTTCATATTGGTCCCTCCGTCAGCCGAAGACGTAATATTTTCCGTCAGATTCGGCAAAGATTATCTCAAATTCGCTTATGAGCAGCGATTCCTCGCCGGTCTCGGTGTTCTCTGCGATGATAAAAAACAGCATATACTGGAAGCTGTTGTCGATCTCGTCCCTGACCTCGGCGTAATAGTCGATGCCGAAATTGTTGTTCATGCGCTCGAAGAACTTCTCGATCGCCTCATCGCGGGTCTCGCCCTCCGGGAGCTCCGGAGTCTCGGCTCTCACGCGGGTCACGCGGAACTCGCCGCCCATGTTCACCTCGAGGTTGTCACACTGCGTATTGAACGACTTTTCAAGGTCGTAATCGTACTCCTGCTGGAGATATTCGTCGTACTTCTCAGCGTAGCTCGGGTAGACGATGTCGAGGTAGGCGTCGTAGTCCCTTTCGGCGTAGGCGGTGAAGTAGCGGTCGAGGGCGAGCATTACCTCCGTGGGGTATTCGTCGTCCTCGTAGTAGAGCTTCACGCCGTCGGACGCGAGCCTGTAGCTGCCGAGCTCGGCTTCCTCTGCGCTCGGGTCGGGCGTGATGAGCTCGCTCACCTCTCCCTCTGCCGGGAGCTGGACGGGCTCTGATCCGCTGCCGCTCTGCGCGTCTGCTGAGGTATCAGTGCTCTGGGCTGGCTGATCCGCTACGGATAAGTTCTTATCGCTGCACGCCATGAGCGGTGAGCAGCATATGATCGCCGCAAGAGCTGCAGCTGTCCTTTTTATTCCTGTCATTGCAGACCTCCGTATCACTGGGCGAGCTTGCCCATATCTGAAGCCCACTGCGCGGTCTCAGAGCCTTCGGGCGCGTAGATGACTACGTTCGGGAGCTCCTCGAGTCCCCAGCTCTCGTAGGCAAGGGTCGGATTCTCGATGGTGAGCGAGGTCAGCGCCTCGCAGGCGGTGAATGCCTCCTCCTGCACGCTCGTTACTGCGGCGGGGATAGTTATCTCCGTCAGGCTCGTGCAGGCGATGAACGCGCCGCGGTCGATATGGGTGACGCCCGCGGGGATATTCACATATTCCAGCGCAGAGCAGTCAGAAAAGGCGCTCTCGCCGATACCGGTGAGGGTGTCGGGGAGGGTCACGCTCGTCAGCTTATACTTGAACTCAAAGGCGTGGTCGTCGATGAAGGTGACCTTCACGCCGTCTATCTCGGACGGCACCTCGACTACGGTATCCGTGCCGGTGTACTTGGTGATAGTCACCTCGCCGTCGATGACCTCATATTCGTAGTCGTCGGCGGACTGGATATGCGCTACTCTCTCGGTGGGCTTTTCTGTCTCCTCCTCGTACTCCTCGGGCGCCTGTGTCTCGGCCTGAGTAGGTGCGGGGACGATAACGTCATCTTTCTTGCTTCCGCAGGCGGCTGAGGGCAGTACTGCCATTATCGCCGCTGCGGTCAGAACGAGCTTCTTCATATATGATATCTCCCTAATCTGCGATATACATGATAGTTTTGTGTGCGTCAGATGAAATCAGTTCTTGGCTGCCGCGCGGGTCTTGGCGCGCTGGCTGTTGCTCAGTATGCGCTTACGGATACGGAGCGATTCAGGTGTTACCTCGAGCAGCTCGTCGTCTGCGAGGAACTCAAGGCAGTCCTCAAGGCTGAGGACACGCGGCGGGATAAGGCGGAGGGCGTCGTCACTGCCGCTCGCACGGGTGTTGGTGAGGTGCTTGCGCTTGCAGACGTTGACTACGAGGTCCTCGGTCTTCGGCGATGCGCCTACGATCATTCCCTCGTAAACAGGGGTGCCTGCCGGGATAAAGAGCTGACCGCGCTCCTGTGCGTTGTAGAGTCCGTAGGTGACTGCCTCGCCGGTCTCGAAGGAGACGAGGGAGCCGGTGCTGCGGCGGTCGATGTCGCCCTTGTAGGGCTCGTAGCCGTCAAAGACGTGGCTCATTATGCCCTCGCCCTTGGTGTCGGTGAGGAATTCGCTCTTGTAGCCGAAAAGTCCTCTTGCCGGCACGAGGAACTCTATCCTCATGCGGCTGCCCTGCGGGTGCATTGCGACGAGCTCGCCCTTGCGGGAGCCCATTTTCTCCATGACGGAGCCTACACAGTCCTCGGGAACGTCTATCACGAGGCGCTCGATCGGCTCGAGCTTCTGTCCGGTCTCCTCGTCCTTCTTGAAGAGCACGCGGGGAGTCGATACGGAGAGCTCATAGCCCTCTCTGCGCATATTTTCGATGAGTATGGACAGGTGCATCTCGCCTCTGCCCGCTACACGGAAGGCGTCGGTGGAGTCGGTCTCCTCGACGCGGAGGGAGACGTCCTTCAGAAGCTCACGGAAAAGTCTCTCGCGAAGCTGGCGGGAGGTAACGTATTTGCCCTCCTTGCCGGCGAACGGGCTGTCATTGACCGCGAAGGTCATCTCGACCGTCGGCTCGCTTATCTTTACGAAAGGGAGCGGCTCGGGTGTGTCTACTGCACAGACGGTGTCGCCTATGGTTATGCCCTCGATTCCCGAGATCCATACGATGTCGCCGACCTGCGCGCTCTCTGCGGATACGCGCTGCAAGCCCTCGATCTGGAGGAGAGTCGCTATCTTAGAGTTGTAGTTCTTCTTGGAGCCGGTGTAGTCGCAGACAGTTACCTGCTGGTTCACCTTTATATTGCCCCGCACGATGCGTCCTATGCCTATGCGCCCTACATATTCGTTGTAGTCGATCGAGGAGATGAGCATCTGGAGGGGTCCGTTCTCGTCGCCCGTGGGCGGCTCGATGTAATCGATGATGGTGTCGAAAAGGGGCTTGAGGTCGGTGCCTGCCTCATACTGGCTGAGGGAGGCTGTTCCGCTCCTGCCCGAGCAGAAGAGGATCGGGCTCTCAAGCTGCTCGTCGCTCGCGTCAAGGTCGAGAAGGAGCTCGAGCACCTCGTCGCCTATCTCGTCGAGACGCGCGTCGGGGCGGTCGATCTTGTTCACTACGACGATTATCTTGTGTCCCATTTCGAGCGCCTTCGACAGTACGAAGCGGGTCTGCGGCATGGGTCCCTCGGCTGCGTCAACGAGCAGGAGGACGCCGTCTACCATTTCGAGCACGCGCTCGACCTCGCCGCCGAAATCGGCGTGTCCGGGGGTGTCGATGATGTTGATCTTGATGCCGTTGTACATTACCGAGGTGTTCTTCGCGAGGATCGTGATACCGCGCTCGCGCTCGATGTCGTTGGAGTCCATAACGCGCTCGGCGACTGCCTGATTCTCGCGGAAGACGCCGCTCTGCTTGAGCATTTCGTCAACGAGCGTGGTCTTGCCGTGGTCAACGTGGGCGATGATGGCGATGTTTCTGAGGTCATTTCTTGTCATATTCATCTCTCCTGTATTTTCTTTCTTATCCTTATCCTTTTCTCAATGGTTGCCGGTTCACACCACCGGCGGGTGCTGGTAGAGCCAGTCCACACGGTCTGTGCCCTGCGCTATGCGGTCTATGCTGCGCTTGGTGTAGTGCCACTGGAGCTCGTCGTAGAAGTAGTCCTCCGGGAAAAGCTCAAAGTACTCGCGGAGGATATTGAATATCATCTCCTCGCAGCCGGATATGCTCTCGATGATGGCTACGCTGCTGAGGTCGGGAGCTATCTTGTCGTACTCCGGGACGGCGTCGGTGTCGCTGTAGAGCCACATCACGAAGCCCGTATCAGACCCCGCTGTCTCCTGCACCGAGCACACACAGCTCGTTTTGCCGTAGTAGAAGCGCTCCGGGAACGTCACCTTGTAGCCGAGCTTTTCGCAGATACCTGTGAAAAGCGACTTCACACCGGTGATGTCGGTCTTTCTGAGCTCCTCGCTCTTTCTTAGAAATATTCCTGACAGACCCATATTTCCTCCTGTGATTTTCAGTATTTTTTGAACCTTTCGCCGAGATTTTCACGGAGCAGCTGCTCCAGTCCGTCCGGCGTGCCTTCTGTTATATCCGCGTCACCTATCATAAATACCGTTTTTTCTGTCCTGTATATTACGAAAAATGCTCCGCTGTGCTCTGCCCTCAGAGTGTGCTTCCAATCGAAGCAGTAGATCTCGCCGGAGCTTTCTGCCTTAACTCCCCCGCCGTCTATCGTGAATAGTATCACGCTGCCGAGCCTGCCCTGTTTTTTCGCTGCCCGCCGCGGAATGATAATGCGTATGTAAAGTCCGCCGCCGATATAGAGCACGACACAGACCGCTATGACAAAGAACGCCACCCGCATTTTCAGCGTCAGCGGTATGTTATGCACCACTGCCCTGACAGCGGACGCCGCGCATACAATTACTGACAGCAGCATGATGATGCCGTACATGATATCAGACTTTCTGCTGCGTCTGCGTACCGACAGTACAAGCGCGTCAAAGTGCGCCTGAGTGTAGCTAACGTGTGCCTTTACCATAGGTCCCTCACAAACTCGACATTTCTCTGCACAATTCTGCGATTTTTCCGTGCAAATCTCCTTTTTGTCCTTACATAAAAAAATCCCTGCGCACGCAAGGAATAAAAATATAAACAAACGCCCCGAATCATCGGGGCGTTGCTGGTGGGAGAGGGTGGATTCGGACCACCGAAGTTAAAGAACAACAGATTTACAGTCTGCCCCCTTTGGCCACTCGGGAACTCTCCCATTATTGATGTTTGGATCTATTGGAGCTGGTGGACGGACTCGAACCCCCGACCTGCTGATTACAAATCAGCTGCTCTACCAACTGAGCTACACCAGCGTTTAACGCTTGATTATTATATCACACTTTTTTGCGTTTGTCAAGTACTTTTTTGAAAATTTTTCGTGTTTCCCAAAAATCGTGGTTTTTTTGAGGGATATGCGTGCGACCGTCACCGGTCGCAGGGAAAACCTTGCGATGCAGCGGCACCGTGTCCGCCCGCGCGGGATCAACCACGCGATCAAACTGCGTCCTCAGGATCAGGTCAGCCGAGGAGGTTACTTGCGTCACGCAAACACCCGAACGCGTCATGCGGTCAAGCTGGCTCAGCTTGTGGTCGAGGCGACAGGACTCGAACCTGCGGCATCTTGGTCCCAAACCAAGCACTCTACCAAACTGAGCTACGCCTCGTAATCCGTTCAAAAGTCCTGACGGACAGCTTTTTTATTATACCAAAGCCGCTCACGATTGTCAAGACAGCTCGCGATTTTCGTATATCTGCACGATTTTATCCGCAGCCTCTACCCTGTTTTTCGGCAGCTTGTATACCAGACAAAAAGAGAGGGGTCGCCCCCTCTCCATATTTCTCTATCGCTTAGTCCTTGATGTCCTCTACGGCATCCTTGACTGCGTCCTTGACGTCCTCAACAGCCTCTTCAACTTCTTCGGCTGCGTCCTCTGCTGCGCCCTTGAGATCCTCGGCTGCGGACTCCTCTGTGATCTCAAAATCAATATTTGTATCCTCGCCGAAATCAGCGCCGTCGTCGTACTCGTCCTCGAAGTCGTCGTCCTCGTCCTTGTTCTTCATGTACTGGGCTGCTGCGTAACCGGCTGCGGCAGCCGCACCGGCTGCAAGAATAGCGATCAAAAACTTACTCATTGTAAAATCCTCTTTTCTCCGCAAGATTCTTAATAATCAAGTTTACCGAACCGCTTGCGACCGGTCTGCGATAAGCTGTATTCATTATAACACACTCTTTTCTGAATTTCAACACCTTACATATTATTTGTTAAAAACATCAAAATTGAGACCGCTGTTATTGGTGCAGTTTCACAACGGAGTATCCTTTTGCCCAGCCAGACCTGCTGCGCTCCGGAGGCGGCTGCTGCCTCCGCTTCCTCGCGGTCGAAGCCGCCCTCGCTGCCGATAAGAAGTCCCACTGTGCGAGCGTCGGTAAGGTCGGTCTCGCCGAAGCGGCGTCCGCCCTCCTCCTCGTACAGTATTATGCTGCGGTCGAGCTCGCTCATCATCTCAAGTGCGCGTTTATAGCTCACTATCGGGGAGACTGTCGGAATTACGCCGCGTCCGGACTGCTTTGCCGCTTCCTCCGCTATCTTTTGCAGGCGCGGGAGCTTCTTCGCGAAGTCGCGCTCGTCGGGTCGTGATATGCACCGGCGCGTCAGCACCGGGACGACCTCCGACACGCCCAGCTCCACGCATTTCTGTATGATGAATTCGAGCTTGTCGAGCTTCGGCACCGCCTGAAACAAAGTTACGCGCACGCTCGGCTCTGCGGCACAGATGTGCTTTTCGCGAAGGGTCAGGTACACGGTGTCCGGCGTGATACGGGCGATGTCGCAGACGTAGTCCACGCCCGCGCAGCACACGGTTATCTCCTCCCCTGCCCTCATGCGCAGTGAGCGTCCGATGTGGTTCGCGTCGCTGCCCGTCAGGACGATGTTGCTTTCGTCTATCTCATTCGTGAAAAATCTTGGCATTCTTTCTCCCGTCCGTTCGCTGATTTATGTTGTCAGTATAGCACATCGCGGAGGGATTGTCAATGGCAGGTGCCCGGTGGGCATGAATTGGCGGGACGCCGGGGCGGGCAGGAAAAATATGTAGGGGCGACCCTTGCGGTCGTTTCATGCGTGCGACCGTCACCGGTCGCAGGGTAGGTGATTCGATGCGCAGCAAGGGGACGCCTTCAGCTATGCATATAGCATTTTCTGCAAATCAAAGATTTGCGAAACTGCTTATCTTACAAGGCGACCCTTCGGGTCCAACCCCTCTGTCAGCTCCGCTGACATCTCCCCGCACTGTGGGGAGTCACCTCTCGAAAAACGATTCACTGGATCGTTTTGCAATTCACCCCTTGCGAGGCGCCTTTCAGATTGTTTC
>JAFRXR010000011.1 GCA_017443395.1 Ruminococcus sp.
CCTCTTCCTCCTCTTCGTCCTCGCCCTCATAGTAGCCGTTGTTATAGCCCGGCTGCTGGGCATAGCGCTGGGGAGCTCCCTGCGGGGGATACGCATTCCCTGCGGCAGCCTGTGCGGCGTAGACCGGTGCTGCCTGCTGGGCTGCGAAAGCTGCTGCGGAGGCTGTCTGGGCGCTGTCTGCGGAGACGTCCTGTCCGCCGGCTGCGCCGTAGAACTTGGTATCGTCGGTCTCCTCAGTCTCGTCCTCCTCCTGATAGTAGCCGAAGGTAACTGTGGGGTCAGCCTTGAAGCGCTCGATATCGGCGATCATCTCGGCTGTGGTCTGGTATCTGTCCTCGGGCGCCTTTTCCATAGCGCGGAGGACTATCTCCTCAAGTCCGTCCGGGATATCGGGATTTATCGCCCTCGGGCGCTCGGGGGTGTCGTGCATATGCATTACGGCGATAGCTACGGGGTTATCGCTGTCGAAGGGCTTTTTGCCCGTGAGCATCTCGTACATCATAGCTCCGACGGAGTAGATGTCGCTCTTGGCGTCGGTGACGTTGCCGCTCGCCTGCTCGGGGGAGATGTAGTGGACGCTGCCGATAGCCTGATCGGTCGCGGTCTTGCCCTCCTCGCGGGCGAACTTCGCGATGCCGAAGTCCATGACCTTGATAGTGCCGTCGGTGAACATCATGATGTTCTGCGGCTTGATGTCGCGGTGGACGATGCCCTTGTCGTGTGCGTGCTGGAGCGCGCGGAGTATCTGGATAACAAAGTGGACGGTGTCCTTCCACGTCAGCACCTTCTCCTCCTCAATGTACTCCTTGAGGGTGATGCCGTCGATGTACTCCATTACGATGTACTGGATCTTATCCGAAAAGCCGACGTCGTAGATCTTCACGATGTTCGGGTGGGACAGGACCGCTATCGCCTTAGACTCATTGCGGAAGCGGCGCAGGAACTCCTCGTTCTCTGCGTACTCCTTCTTGAGGATCTTGATCGCGACGGTCTTGCTGTCGATGACATCGACTCCCTTGTAGACCTCAGCCATGCCTCCGACGCCGATAAGCTCTGTTATCTCATAGCGTCCGTCGAGCTTCTTGCCAATGTTCTTATCCATCGTTTCTTTCCTTTCTTTCCTTTCAGTCAGAAATTACCGCGACTGTAATGTTGTCGCGTCCGCCCTTGCTCAGCGCAAGGTCGATAAGAGCTTGTGCGACGTCGTCGAGCGGGTTCGCTGCGATGACCTCGTATATTTCATCGTCTGCGCAGTAGCCGGACAGTCCGTCCGAGCACAGCAGCAGGCTGATCTTATCCTCGTAGTTGAGTGTGAAGGTGTCGGGCTGCACGGTCTTTTCGACTCCCACGGCGCGGACCAGCATATGCTTCTGCGGGTGGGTCTCGATCTCCTCTTCGGATATCTTGCCCTGTTCATAGAGAAGCGCGGGGACGTTGTGGTCGGTGGTTATCCTGTGCAGGCCGCTGTCGGTGATGAGGTAGGCTCTGCTGTCGCCGACATTGGCGATGTACGCCGCCTTGGCGGTCACGAACGCTGCGACGCAGGTCGTGCCCATGCCGAAGCTGCTGAAATCGAGCCGCGCACGGGTGTATATCACCGAATTTGCGGCTGATATGGACGATACGAGAAGTCTGCGGATACCTTCGGGGTCGAGGCTCTCGGAGTAGCCCGCCGAGAATCGCTGGAAGAACTCCTCGATCGCGAGGAAGCTCGCTTCCTTGCCGGAGCGCTCACCGCCCATTCCGTCGCATACCACGGCGAGTATGTTGTGTCCGAAATATTCACATCTGACTGCGTCCTGGTTCTCATCGCGCTTCAGACCGATATCCGTTCCGGATCTGAATCTCAAATATCCGCACCCCCTTCAGTTTCGTGCTGTGCGGCGTCTCGCCTGAGCTGACCGCACGCTGCTTCTATGTCGCTGCCGAGAGTCCTGCGGACGGTGGCGTTTATGCCGCGCCGTCCGAGCCGCTTCGCAAACTCCGCGACGCCGGCTCTGGCAGTGTGATAGCTTCTCTCCTTTACCTTATTCACAGGGATAAGGTTGACGTGGCAGTTCATCCCGCGCAGCAGAGCGGCGAGCTCATCTGCGTCCCTGTCGGAGGAATTGACATCGTCGATGACGGCGTACTCGAATGTGACCCGCCGTCCGGTCACAGCAATATAGTGCTTACACGCTTCGATAAGCTGAGCAATATCGTACTTTTTATTGACCGGCATGATCTCGCTGCGCTTGTCATTGTCCGGGCAGTGGAGCGATACGGACAGGGTCAGTCCGAGCTTCAGCTCCGCAAGGTCGTATATCCTCGGGACGATGCCGCAGGTGGAAAGCGTCACGTGGCGCAGGCTGAGGTTGTTGCCGTCCTTGTCCGACACCAGCCGCAGGAATTTCACGACGTTGTCGTAGTTGTCGAGCGGCTCGCCGATCCCCATGAGCACTACGCCGGAAACGCGCACTCCTGCGTCCTTTTCGGTCTCGTAGATCTGCATGAGTATCTCGGACGGGGCAAGGCTCCGCACATATCCCGCGATCGCTGACGCACAGAAGCGGCAGCCCATTTTGCAGCCGACCTGTGTGGACACGCATATGCTGTGTCCGTAGCTGTATTCCATGAGGACGGTCTCCACAAAGTTCCCGTCAGAAAGCCTATACAGATATTTTACAGTATTATCTATAGCGGATTCAAGCCTTTTGCGAACAAATAGTCCATTTATACAAAAATTTTCTTTCAGGCGCTCCCGCAATTGGACAGATATATCAGTCATTTTGTCGAAATCAAAGACCCTCCGGACGTGCAGCCACTGAAATATCTGCTTCGCACGGAATCTCTTCTCTCCGAGCTCCGTCATTTTCTGTCCGAGCTCATCAAGGCTCAGACTGAGAATGTCTGTCTTTTCCATCGTTTCACCTGTCCTGTCGGGTTCATTTCGCGCGTCTGAATTTTGCAATGAAGAAGCCGTCCCCGAAGCCGTCCTGCGGGAAAAGCGCGGCTTTTGTGCCGAAGCTGCGTCCGTTCAGGGTCGGGAGCTCCGCCGGCTCGAGGAAGTCGTGCTCCGTGAGGAGGCGTTCCACGACTGCGTCATTCTCAGCCCTCCTGAGCGTGCAGGTCGAGTAGACGAGCTCGCCGCCGGGAGCAAGATAGTTCAAGGCGTTCGCAGCAATATTGTACTGGATCTCCGGAAGTCCGGCGAAGTCCGCCATGTCCTTGTACTTTATCTCGGGCTTGTGCGCGATCACTCCGAGCCCGGAGCACGGCACGTCGCAGAGTATCTTCGTGAACTTGGGGAGGGCGGGGTCGAATCTCGAGGCGTCGCCGGCTTTTGCCTGTATATTGGCAAGTCCGAGCCTATCGGCGCCGTCGCGTATGAGCTTCACGCGCTTCTCGTGGAGGTCGAATGCGGAGACCTGTCCCCTGCCGCCCATGAGCTCAGCCATTGTGAAGGTCTTGCCGCCGGGCGCTGCGCAGATGTCCAGCACTGTGTCGGTCTCCGTCGGGGCGAGCGCCATGCAGCACATCTGGGAGGAGAGGTCCTGAACGTGGAAAAATCCGCGTTGAAAAGCCTCGGTCGCGGTGAGGTCGCCGCCGTCGCAGACATAGCAGTCAGCGAAGAGCTGCGTCACCGGTATGTCCCCCATTGCTGCGAGAAACTCGTCCTCCGTGCAACGCAGCGGATTTCGCCGGAGGTAAGTGTGCTTGTTCTCGAGCGCCGCCGCGAGGAAGTCCTCTGCGGCCTCCCTGCCGTAGTCCGCCGCGAGGCTCTCAATCAGCTCCGCCGGGGCGGAGTACTTCACCTCCGCGGCTGCGAGCCAGTCCTCCGGCAGCTCCAGTGCCTTGCCGCTGCGTATCGCCGAGCGCAGCACTGCGTTGACAAGTCCCGAGGCGCTGCCCTTTTTGAGCTGCTTCACCAGCGCGACGCTCTCGTTGACCGCAGCGCTGTCCGGGACGCTGTCCATGAAATATATCTGGTAAAGTCCCGCGCGCAGGGCGTTCAGGACGATACTGTCGAGCTTTTTCAGCGGTCTGGAGCACAGTCCGCCGATGATGTGGTCGAGGGTGAGCTTACGCTCGATCACTCCGTAGTAAATGGCTGTACACAGCCTTTTGTCGCGGGGCTCCATGTCCGACTGCGCGAGCGCGCTGCCGAGCTGGATATTGGAATAGCTTCCGCCGGAAAAGGTCTTGTCGAGCAGCTTTACCGCAGTATACCGGGCTCCGTGCATTATCTGCGCCTGATGCTGAGGAGGAGGCGGAGGAGCTGGAGTATCGAAACAACGAGCGCTGTGACGTAGGTCATGGCGGCTGCCCTGAGCACCTTGCGTGCCTGCGGGACTTCATCTGATTCGAGTATGCAGTCGTTCTCGAGGGCCTTCAGCGCGCGTCCGCTTGCGTCGAACTCAACAGGCAGTGTTACGAGCTGGAAGAGGATAACTGCCGAGAACATCGCTATCGAGACCCATATCAGCGAGGTGCCGATGGTCAGCTGGCTCAGGAACGCGCCGATGAGAAATACATATATCCATGTCTGTGAGCAGATGTTCGTCACCGGGACGAGCTTGCTCCTGATGAGTATGGGTGTGTAGCTCTCTGCGTGCTGGCAGGCGTGTCCGCACTCGTGCGCTGCGACGCCTATCGCTGCGACCGAGGTCTTGCCGTAGGTGGACTCCGAAAGGCGAACGACGTTCGCGGCGGGGTCATAGTGGTCAGTGAGGCTGCCGCTGATACGCTCGATGCCGACGTTGTAAAGTCCGTTCGAGTCGAGTATCTGGCGGGCGACCTGGTCTGCAGTGAGTCCGCGGGAATTGCTGATGTCGGAGTATTTGCTGAATGTCAGCTTGACGTTCAGCGACGCGATCAGCGGCAGTATGAGCATTAAAATGAAAAGCAAAAGCATGATTAACCCTCCGTATTTCCAAGTATTTCGCCCTTTGTGAGCTTGCGTCCGCGCAGGAAGTCCTCTGTCTTCATGCGCTTGCTGCCCTCGAGCTGCACCTCGCAGAAGCTGATGAGGGCGCCGTCGCCGCACTTTACCGTGAAGCGGGCGGGGTCTGTCACCGAGCCTGCCGGGAGCTCCGGGGCTGTCCCGTCCGTGAGCTCGGACGAGAATATCTTCAGTCTCTTTCCGCCGAGCGTCGTGAAGCCTGTAACGCCGCGGACGGTGTTGTGTATCTCACGCGCGGGCTTTGTGAAGTCGAGCGCGCTCATTTCCTTGCGTATCATCGGCGAGTAGCACGACTGGGAATCGTCCTGCGGCTCTGGAACGAGCTCTCCCCGTCCGAGCTTTTCAAGGGTCTCCATGAGGACCTCGCCGCCCATTGCGGAAAGGCGCCCGTAAAGCTCCTGATAGCACTCGTTCACGCCTATTTTTGTGGAACGCTTCACCAGCATATCGCCGGTGTCGAGCCCCTCCGACATCTGCATGGAGGTCACGCCGGTCTCGGTCTCGCCGTTGAGGAGGCAGTGGTTTATCGGCGCTGCTCCGCGGTATTTCGGCAGGAGCGAGGCGTGGATATTTATGCAGCCGTACTTCGGCAGCTCCAGTATCTCCTTCGGGAGTATCTGTCCGTATGCGGTGACCACGATGAGGTCGGGGGAGATGCCGTCCAGTATGCGCTTTGCTTCGGCGGCGTCGTCGCCCTTGCGCAGCGACAGCGGCTGGTACACCGGGAGCCCGTATTCGAGGGCGGCTGCCTTGACCGGGGTCGGTATCAGCTTATAGCCGCGTCCCTTGGGCTTGTCGGGCTGGGTGAACACTGCGGCGAGCTCGTGCGGGCTCTCTGCGAGTGCTCTCAGGCAGGGCACTGCGAATTCCGGCGTGCCCATGAATACTATCTTCATCGTCATTCCTCCTCGGGAACGAAGAATTCCTCTACTATCTCTGTGAATACATGTCCCTCAAGGTGGTCGTACTCATGGCAGACACACTGTGCGCCGAGCCCAGTAAAATCGCGCTCGAACCAGTTGCCGTGCCTGTCCTGTGCTTTGAGGTGACAGTTCATCGGGCGGGTGACGTAGCCCCAGACGTTCGGGCAGGAAAGACAGCCCTCCTGCACGCGCTGCTTGCCAGCCTTCTGCGTGACCTCGGGGTTTATGCATTCAAAGCTGCCCTCCTCGAGGTGCATGATGAACAGTCTCCTGCAAAGTCCCACCTGCGGGGCGGCTAAGCCGAGTCCCTGTGCTTTGTCGAGGGTCTCGTGCATATCGTCGAGCAGCTGCGCGAGCCTGTCGTCGAATTTATCGACCGGCTTGCAGACCTTGTGGAGTATCTCGTCCTTGTCTGTGAGTATGTTTCTCAATGCCATTTCCATCTATCCTTTCACACGCCGACGTCGCCGTTCATATCGGCGTACAGCGTGACTCTTGCCATTGCCCTCTGCGCGGGAGCCTCCCTCAGCACCTCGCTGATGAAGCCGCGCATCTCGGCGTTGTTCTTGCATTTCATTATGATACGGTAGCGGTATTTGCCGTTCACACGCCCGTAGGAGCACTTGACGGGTCCGAGGACACGCACCGGCGTCTTCGGCTGCAATGTCCGCAGCTTTTCGCTCATAAGGGCGAGGGTCGCGTCCGCACCGGTGCGCACTGCGTATTCCTCCGTGCCGGAAAAGCAGAATATGCACATATCGCACAGCGGCGGGAATATCATCGCGCGGCGTATCGCTATCTCCTCGCGGTAGAAGCCCTGGTAGTCCTGCTCCGCGGCGAGGTTCATGATGTAGTGCTCCGGCATGAAGGTCTGGAGTATCGCGCGTCCGCGGCGCTCACCGCGTCCTCCCCTGCCGACGACCTGCGTTATCAGGGAGAAGGTCCGCTCATAGCTGCGGAAGTCTCCGGCGTACAGCGCCTTATCGACCGAGAGCACGCCAACGAGCGTGACGTTCGGGAAATCCAGTCCCTTGCCTATCATCTGTGTGCCGACCATTATGTCGTACTCGCCCGCGCGGAACGCTGCGAAGCTCTTCTCGTAGGAATAGCGGGAGAACGTCGTGTCGGCGTCCATGCGCAGGATACGCGCCGTCGGAAAATGCTCCGCGAGCTCCTCCTCTAGGCGCTGTGTGCCGAAGCCCATGCTCCTCAGACGCTCCGAGCCGCACGACGGGCAGGTCGTGACCGGGTCGCTCGACCAGCCGCAGTAGTGGCACATCAGCTTGTTGTTTTTCTTGTGGAAGGTCAGCGGTACGGAGCAGTTCGGGCAGTACACGGGCTGTGCGCAGTCGCAGCAGCTGATTATCGTGTGGTAGCCGCGGCGGTTCAGCAGAAGTATCGACTGCTCGCCGCGCTCGAGGTTCGCATTGACCTCCGCGACCAGCTGTCGGCTGAACTCCGTGGTGTTGCCCTCCATGCGCTCGAGATTCATATCGACTATCGTGACCTCGGGCAGCGGGCTGCTGTGGTATCGCTTCTTCATCTCGAGCAGCTTGTATGCTCCCCTTTCGGCGAGGTAGTAGCTCTCGATGGACGGCGTTGCGGAGGCTAAAAGCAGCGCAGCACCGTGGTATGCGCACCTCTGCTTTGCGGCGTCGTGCGCGTCGTAGCGGGGTGAGCTGTCGGATCTGTACGAGCGCTCGCCCTCCTCGTCCATGATGACAAGCCCTATATCTGACAGAGGCGCGAAAACGGCACTCCGCGTGCCGATAACTATGTCCGCGTCCCCGCGTTTTATGCGCTTGTATTCGTCGAGGCGCTGTCCGAGCGACAGTCCGCTGTGTATAACGGCGACGCGCTCCCCGAAAAGCGACCTGAACCGGCGCAGTATCTGCGGGGTCAGCCCTATCTCCGGTATCAGCAGCATTGCCTGTCTGCCGAGGCGGACGGTGTCGTATATCAGCTTCTCGAAGACTGAGGTCTTGCCGCTGCCGGTGACGCCGTGCAGCAGGAAGGCTGCCGGTTTACGGCTCTGTATCGCGGAATAGACTGCGTCGTGCGCTGCCTGCTGCTCGTCCGAGAGGACTATGTCAGCGGGGTCGCAGTGCTCCTCTGAGCCGTCGTCCACGCGGCGGAGGACCTCCATTTCGTACTCCTCGGCTGCGCCGTTCGCGACAAGACGCTTCACGACTGCCGTGGTCACTCCGCACATATACGCTGCCTCGCGCACTGCGGCTGCACCGTTCTCCGCGAGGAGGTCGGCGACTGCCTTCTGCTTGGGCGTGAGGTCGAAGCTGTCGGGGTCAGTGAGATAGCTGTCCGTGAGGCGCACCATGCGCACTGCTGCGTCGCCGACTGCCTGACGGAACACGCTGTCCGACACGAGCAGCCCTGCGTCGCAGAGCTCGTCGATATGACGCCTTCCGCGGCAGGATATCAAGCCGCTTATGAGCTCGTTCAGTGCCTCTCTGCCGCTGCAGGAGCGCATCTCTGCGAAGAGCTCCGCCGCCTCCGGGCTGAGCTGCGAGGTGTCAGCGTCCGCACTGCCGAGGGTGAAGGTCTCCTTCGCACTAACGCTCATTCCCGGCGGGAGCATTATCCGGACTGCGTCGAAGTAGGTGCAGAAGGTCTGCTCGTGCAGATGCTCCGCGAGCTTCAGGAGCTCCTCCGATATGACAGGCTCGGCGTCGATAAGCGAGACTATCGGCTTCAGCCCCGCGGTGCTGCCCTCGCTCAGGCGCATGATGACGCCTGTCCTGCGGCGGTTGCCCCTGCCGAACGGCACGAACACCCTGCACCCGCTCGCCGCTCCCGACAGTCTCTCCGGGACTGCGTAGCTGAACAGCATATCGAATGAATAGGCTGTCCCGCTGACCGCGACCTCCGCGATGAGCGACATTACGCCTCGTCTGCCGTGCTGACTATCTTGCACTTGCCGCTTGCGATCCCCTCAACTGCGGTCTTTACGGGTTTCTCCTCGAGGATCTGGTTGTTCTCGACGAGCTCGTCGGAGATCTCTCTCGCTCTCTTTGCTACTGCGATAACGAGGGAGTAACAGCTCTCGTTCTTGGATATTATCTGATTTACTGACGGTCTTAACATTCTCTTACACCTCTGAAATTATTCACTCATCATTATTTGCAGCATTCTCTCGGCTGATCTGTCCGAGCGGAGCTGCTCCGCGCGTATCACGCGGAAGAAATCGTCCACGGCGACCTCAAGGGCGTCGTTTTCGATAACGTAGTCGTACTTCATCGCGAAGGCGAGCTCGTGCTTTGCCTCGGCGACTCTCTTTTCGATGACCTCGTCGGTCTCTGTGCCGCGCTTTTTCAGTCTGCGGCGCAGCTCACCAACTGACGGCGGAGCAATGAATATGCTCAGCGCGTCGGGTCGCTTCCTCATGACCTTCATCGCGCCCTGCACCTCTATCTCGAGGATAACGTCTATCCCCTTCTCGAGGTAGAAGTCCACCTCGCTGTTGAGCGTGCCGTAGAAATTGTCGCAGTACTGTGCGTACTCGAGAAATTCCTCGTTCTCTATCTTCTCCTCGAACTGCTGTCTCGTGAGGAAGTGGTAGTTCACGCCGTCCGCCTCGCCCTCACGCGGGGAGCGGGTAGTTGCTGAGACTGAGACGCGGAAGCGCTCGTCCTTGAGTATCTCGGCGAGCATCGTTCCCTTGCCGCAGCCTGACGGAGCGGAGAAGATTATCAGTCTGCCCTTATCCATTGTCGTCCTGACCTCCGGTATCATTTATTCTTGCCGCCAGCGTCTCGGTTATGAGCGAGGACAGGATAACGTGTCCGCTGTCCATTATCATGACCGCTCTGGTCGTTCTGCCGTATGTTGCGTCTATGGCTCTGCCGTCGTCGCGGGCATCCTGTATCAGGCGCTTTATCGGCGCTGATTCGGGGCTGACTATCGTCACTATGCGCTCGGCGGAGACCATATTCCCGTAGCCTATGTTGATGAGTCTCATGCCTCTCACCTACTCAATGTTCTGGATCTGCTCGCGTATCTTCTCGATCTCTGCCTTCATATCGACGACGAGCTTCGTTACGCTGAGATCCTGTGCCTTCGAGCCGATGGTGTTGACCTCGCGGTTCATCTCCTGCACGATGAAGTCGAGCTTACGTCCGACGGGTTCGCCGGAGTCGAGCATGGACTTGAGCTGGGAGACGTGGCTGCGCAGGCGGACGGTCTCCTCGTCCACTGCTATCTTCTCGGAGAATATAGCGGCTTCAGTGATGATGCGCTGCTCGTCGATGTCCTTGTCCGCGAGCACCTCCGAGAGCTTCTGGTAGAGCTTATTGCGGTAGTTCTCGACGGTCTGCGGGGAGAGCTCCTCGACCTTTGCGACCGAGCTGAGTATGAAATCTGCCTTGTTTATGACGTCCACGCGGAGACGTTCGCCCTCAGTCTCACGCATTTCCACGAACCTCGCGAGCGCCTCGCCCGCGACCTCGGAGATGTCGCTCCATATCTGCTCCTCGTCGTCCGGAGCCTTCTGTATGCTGAACACGTCCGGCAGCTTTATCAGCTTCGAGAGCTTGATGTCGTCCTCCAGCCAGCCCTCGCCGTTCGTGCCGAGCTCTGCGTTGAGAGTCCGCAGAGCGTTCACATAGCCCTCAGCTATGTCCTTGTTCACCGCGATGACGGTGTCTCTTCCCTCTATGGTGTTGACCGTCACGTTGACCTCGACCTTGCCGCGCGAGATACCTGTCTTCAGGAGCGCCTTCAGCTTTTCGTCGATGTAGCTGTAAGCGCGCGGGATACGCGAGGAGTACTCGTAATATCTATGGTTCACGGAGCGTATCTCGACCAGTATGTCGCGTCCGCTGAGTATCTTCTGGGCTCTGCCGTAGCCTGTCATACTTTTCAGCACCTTATCGCCTGCTTTCGTTAAAAATTCACACCAATAATGGGTGTGCACAAATATACTATTATATTATATCACACCGCCCTCAAAAATGCAAGTGTTTATTTGTTTCATTTTTATTACATGGGGAGGGTGGGGGTGGTGTGCGACCGTCACCGGTCGCAGGTATTGTCATTTCATTGCGGTAGAAGGAAACGCCCTC
>JAFRXR010000064.1 GCA_017443395.1 Ruminococcus sp.
CTTATCGCGGCACCCTGGTCGTCGAACTTCGGCCACAGAACTCCCGGCATATCGAGGAGCTCCGCGCTGCTGTCTATCTTCACCCACTGCTTGGTGCGGGTAACGCCGGGTCTGTCCTCGACCTTCGCGCGCTTTCCGCCGGCAAGTCGGTTTATCAGCGAGGATTTTCCAACGTTCGGTATACCCACTATCATGAGCCTTATCGCAGCACCGCTCATTCCGCTTCGTTCGCGCTTTTCCATGAGCTCGCGCAGTACCTTTGTTTTCAGTGTCGGCATGAGGCTTTTGAGTCCCTTGCCGGATCTGCAGTCCACAGCGATCGCTGTGACGTCTCTGCTGCTGAAATAGTTTATCCAGCTCTGTGTGGCTCCTTCGTCTGCAAGGTCGCTCTTGTTAAGAAGGACCATACGCGGCTTGCCGGACGTCAGCCTGTCCATTTCGGGGTTGCGGCTGCTCAGCGGTGTGCGCGAATCGACTACCTCGACCACGGCGTCAACGAGCCTGAGGTTTGAAGCGATGAGCCTGCGGGTCTTCGCCATATGACCCGGAAACCACTGGATCTGCTTCATATCGGTGTTTTCCACAAATGCCTCCTGTTCATTATGCGAGCGAGCCGAGCCTGTTGAGCGGCAGTACCCTGAATATGACCTCGCCGACGATATCGTCCTCCGGGACGAGACCGATGTCGATGTATCTGCTGTCCTTGGATCTGTTGCGGTTGTCGCCCATTACGAATACATAGCCCTCAGGGACGGTCAGCGGGTACATTCCGGTAAATGCGCCGCCGTCGGTGTGGGTCAGCTCTTTTATATATTTTTCGTCGAGCATTTTGCCGTCAACAGTGACCATGCCTCTGACGAAGTTTATGTCTATGGTCTGCCCCTCAACGGCTATGATACGCTTGACTATCGTCTTTTCGATGCCGGGTCTGGAGCTGATCTCCCCGTTCTCCGTGAAAGTCACGGACTGGTCTGCGTTGATGATGACGATATCTCCCTGTTCGGGCTCGCCGTACCATGTGGTGAACACGACCCTGTCGCCGGGCTGGAGCGTATTGCACATGGATTCGCCCTTTATCGTCGCAAGTCTGAATATATATGTGAAGACAAGGCAGGCGATAAAAAGTGATACCAGTATCGTTTCTATAAGCGCGAAGATCTCTCTTGTTGTATCCGTTAATCTTTGTTCTCTATTTTTCATTCAGATGACTTCTTCCACGAGTTGAAAAGGAATTTGAAACTGCTGAACGGCGAATATCTGATTATCGCCTTGCCGTAGATCTGATCCTTCTTTATCAATCCGACTGTGTCAAAACGGCTGTCTGTAGAAGCGTTTCTGTGGTCGCCCATTACGAAGTAGTACCCCTCGGGAACTGTTATCGGGAAATTGAAAGCAGCGCCCTGTCCTGTGAAGCCGTTCGTATAGGGCTCGTCGATCGCCTTGCCGTCTACATAGACAACGCCGTCAACAATGTTGAGGGTCTGTCCTCCGCAGGCGATGACTCGCTTGATTATGCACTCCTTCAGCGGAGAACCGTCGATATTGCGCTCGTATACCTGCCCCTTGTCATCAAGGAGGTATGACATATTATTGTCGATTATGATGATGTCACCGTAGGACACGTCGAAGTATACTGTAGACATGAAGATACGGTCATTGGTCTTGAGAGTGTTCTCCATTGAGCCGCCGACTATATTTACCGGGTGGAGTATATACGTGAACAGGAGAACGATGACGAAAACTGTAATGAGCGTGGATTCGACTATCTCGAGGATATCCTTTATGAGGGCGCTGTCGTCGCCTTCCGCCTCTGTTTCGGCAGTCTCGTCCTCTTCAGCGGACTCGTCCTCCCTGACTTCCTCCTGAACATCGGAAGCGGTCTCAGTCAGCGCATCATCTGCCACTGTTTCTTCCAATAATTCCTTATTTTCTTCCATGCTGACACCTCGGCTCTATACTAAAAATTTGTTCTGATTAGCAAAAAAGGGACTTTAAGTCCCTTCAAGGAGTTTTTGCGAGTCAGGCAGGAGACCTGCCTGAACTCGTAATGCATTCTCTTAGCGGAGCTGTTCCTTGACCTTAGCAGCCTTGCCGACTCTGTCACGGAGGTAGTAGAGCTTAGCTCTGCGAACCTTACCGCTTCTGATGACCTCTACCTTGTCAACGACAGGAGAGTGGAGCGGGAAAACTCTCTCGATACCGCAGCCGTGTGCTACACGTCTTACGGTGAAGGTCTCGCTGATGCCGCCGTGCTTCTTTGCGATAACAGTACCCTCAAAGACCTGGATACGGCTCTTGTCGCCTTCCTTGATCTGTACGTGTACCTTAACGGTGTCGCCGACGTTGAACTGCGGAACATTTTCCTTCATGCTTGAGTTGCTGATCATTTTGAGTGCATCCATTTTATTTTCCTCCTAAAATTTCCGAACATTCTTACCTGTCCTGCGGGAGCCGTTCAGCATTCGTCAGCCGCGGGAAAAACAATATGAAGCGCAAAGCGCAAAGGCTCCTGAGAGCTGAATAGCAGGCAGCGGACTGTCCGATTTAATGTCTTTCGGCATTAACGCTCATCTGCCGAATGGGCAGACGGAACTCAAATGCTTTGATATTATACCATACTTTGAGAGAAATTGCAAGTGTTTTTTCAAAAAATATAAAATTAATATATTTATCTCTTTCTGAGCACTGCCATTGCTGCGTGATGGAGTATCTCGAACTCATCGGGGACGAGTTTTCCGAGCATTTCTTTATGCTCATGCTCCCATGCAGCGATGTCCTGCGGCGTCATGGAAGCACCTACGCCTCGGCAGGCTTTCATTCGTCCGTTCCAGCTTTCCCGAGTGAACAGCACCATGAGGTCGTAGTCCTCCTGCGCCTCGATGTCGAAGTATTCGTGTGCGATCTCGGGTATAAATACAGGGGCGCGGGTATATCCGCCGCCTGTCCATTCAGGATTGTACTTCAGGACGAGCTCCTCGCTGGCTCTCGCTATGGGATCGTCTGCGGGCACCCATGCCATGAAAAGTATCACGAGCCGTCCGCCGTCCTTCAGAAGGCGCGCGATGTTCGGTATAACGGTCCCGTAATCGAAGTAGAAGAAGCACTGGCACGCCGTTATCACGTCAAAAGATTTGTCCGGAAGGTCGATCTTTTCCGCCGGCGAGACGATGAAGCTGATGTCCATTCCTGCGTTTTCCGCGAGCAGCTCAGCATGCCTGATCTGTTCGGGAGAGATGTCTGCGCCTGTCCACTTTGCCCCGTATCTGTACATATTCCGCGGCACGACGCCTGTTCCCGTTCCGAGATCGAGGGCGCTCTGACCTGTCACACAGAGTCCCCTGTCTGCGACCTTCGCGAAGAAAATGTCCGGATAAATATCTCGGTATTTCGCATAATCAGAGGACGTGCGTCCCCAGTCGAACGCCTTTCCGCCGTCTATGTTCTTTCTGAAAATGTCCATAATATCACCTTTACGCAAAAACGGAGCTGTCCTCGCAGAGTATCGCTGTGCGGCAGATATCGCGCGGCTCAAAGAGAACTGTTCCCGCGCTTTTCAGCGCCTCGAAGAATAGTGAGGGGTTGTAGTTGGTCTGTGTGCCGGCTGGCAGACGCATTGAAACATTCACCGAGCCGGCGGTGTATTCAAGCTGCGTGACCTCCATGTCGGGCTTGATATCAACGGTCTTTATGCCCTTTTTCGTCTTCTTCTCGATGAGAATGGATTCCCCGGCGAGAAGCTTGCGGATATCGTCGTACAGCTTCTGCGCTTCATCGGCGGCGAGCGAGAATGTGTACTTCGCCTTGGCTATCGCGGTTATTTTGAGCTTGGGTTCGGCGACTGACGTTATCCTCATGCCCTCAGGCATTACGGCGTTCAGCTTGTCCATGACCTCGCTGTAGGGGATCTCCTCGTTGAGGTTGAAATCCAGTATCTCGCAGCTGCTCTCGTAGCCGAGAGACAGTGCGAGCGCGAAGGAGTAGTAAGGGTGTGGATTGAAGCCCTCGGTGTACCATATCGGCAGCCCCGAGCGGCGGAACGTCCTCAGCATACAGCGGTTGAGGTCGAGGTGGGAGATGTACTTCGCTCTCCCCTTTTTCTCAAATACGGCCCTGACTTTTATCAAAGCATTCCCTCCCTACACACTTATTTACTCCGCAGCCGGAGCAGCGCAGACGGCAGTTCGGCGTTGTCACTGCGTTGTGCGCGGTCTTGTTCTCACGAACGAAGAACTCCTTGGACACGAAGTAATCGAGGTGATCCCACGGGAGTATCTCGTCATAGCCAAAGCGCCTGTTGGCGTAGAATGCCGGGTCGATTCCGCACTCCTCAAATGCCTCAAGCCAGCGGTCGAAGTGGAAGTATTCTCCCCAGCTGTCGAACTTGCAGCCCTTTTTCCACGCAGTGTATACAGCCTTACACAGCCTTCTGTCACCCTTTGCAAGTATGACCTCGAGCTTACTGACGTTCGGGTCGTGGTAGCTGACCTTGACCTTCTTGGTCTTGACGGAGTCAAGGAGCAGCTTCTGCTTGTGCTCTATCATCTCCTGTGTGTCCTGCGGCTCGAACTGGAACGGTGTGAACGGCTTAGGAACAAACGTCGCGCAGCTGACTGAGACCTGTACTCCCCTGCCCTTGGGGCGGTTCTCGATACTGTAGTAGAGATCCACAACGCGCTGGGCAAGCTCTGCGATACCGACGATGTCCTCGTCTGTTTCGGTCGGGAGACCCACCATGAAGTACAGCTTGACCGCCGAATATCCACCCTCGAAGGCGATACGGCAGGTGTTCATTATCTCTTCCTCAGTGACGTTCTTGTTTATGACGTCGCGGAGACGCTGTGTGCCACCCTCAGCAGCGAAGGTAAGTCCGCTCTTGCGTACCTTTTTTATCTTTTCAAGAAGAGATTCGGAGAAATTGTCCACTCTCAGTGACGGGAGCGACAGGTTTATGCGCGATCTCTCTGTATAGTCGAGGAGCTTTGTGAGCATATTGTCGATGTCGGAGTGGTCGCTGGTGCTGAGCGAGGCGAGCGATATCTCGTCGTAGCCCGTGTTCTCGCACAGGAGCTTCGCCTCCTCGACGATAGTGTCGGAGGTCTTCTCGCGGAACGGGCGGTAGATGAAACCCGCCTGACAGAAGCGGCACCCGCGTATACAGCCGCGCAGTACCTCGACAGAAATACGGTCGTGGACTATCTCGGTGAACGGGACGACGAAGTTCTCCGGGTAGAATACCTTGTCGATGTCCCTGATGATACGCTTCCTTATGGTCGCGGGAGCGCCATTGAGCGGTGTAACTGAGGCTATAGTGCCGTCGTCATTGTAGCTGAATTCGTAGAAGCCCGGGACGTAGATACCCTCAAGATGTGAGGCTCTGAGCAGGAATTCGTGCTTCGTCGCGCCCTGCTGCTTCATCTCCCAGAAGAGATCCATGAGCTCGAGGTTGACCTCCTCGCCCTCGCCGAGTATGAAGATGTCGAAGAAGTCCGCGAGCGGCTCCGGGTTGCAGACACACGGTCCTCCCGCCACTACGATGTTTTTCAGTTCGTCTGAACGGTCCCTTGCAAATATCGGTATGCCGGCAAGGTCGAGCATATTCAGTACGTTCGTGTACGACAGCTCGTACTGCATGGTGAAGCCTATGAAGTCGAACTCGCTTATCGGGTCGAGGCTTTCAAGCGCGTAGAGCGGGATATCATTCTCGCGCATTATAGCCTCGAAGTCCTCCGAGGGCGCAAAGCAGCGCTCGCACCAGTAATTCTCACGCGAATTCTTGAGCGAGTACAATATCTTTATGCCAAGGTGCGACATTCCAATGTCGTAGGTGTCCGGAAAGCAGAACGCAAACCTCACGTCCACCTTGGATTTATCCTTTATCACGCTGCCTACCTCTCCGC
>JAFRXR010000065.1 GCA_017443395.1 Ruminococcus sp.
CACCCTCCTCGCCGGAGACAAGATACATATGACCGGCTCGCACAGTGCCATGGTCAAGTTCTTCAAGAGCATAAGCGCTGCCTACCGTGAAAAGCGCGTAAAATCAGCAGTTCTCATCGGCGGAGGAAGAGTTGCCTACCACCTCGCCCAGCAGCTCATCGAAATGGGCGTCAAGGTCAAGATAATCGAGATCGACCAGCAGCGCTGCCTCGAGCTCAGCGAAAGGCTCAACAAGGTCAGCATATCCTGCGCGGACGGCACAGACCACGATATCCTCGAGGAGGAGAGGGTCTACGACGCCGACGCGATAGTCACGCTCACCGGCATAGACGAGGAGAATATCCTCCTCTCGCTGCTCGCGAAGAAAAACGGCGTGGACAAGGTCGTCACGAAGGTCAACCGAATGTCCCTGATACAGCTCTCAGACACGCTCTCCCTCGACAGTATCATCTCCCCGAAGAGCATAACCGTCAACCAGATACTCCAGTACGTCCGCGCGAAGCAGAACACCCTCGGCAACAACGTCACGACGCTCTACCGCCTTGTGAACGACCGCCTCGAGGCACTCGAGTTCATAGTCCGCGACGAAAAGGAATATCTCGATGTCCCGCTGAAAAAGCTCCGCACCCGCAGGGACGTCCTCCTCGCGAGCATAGTCCGCGGCAACGAGCTCATAGTCCCCAAGGGTGACGACTGCATAAAGCTCAACGACAGCGTGATAATCGTCACCACCCACAAGGGATTCCGCGATCTCAGCGACATTTTTGAATAAGGGAGCTTTCACAGAGCAAAATGAATTACAGAATGATATTTTATATCATGGGTCAGATACTCAAATCCGTCGGGCTCTTCATGCTGCTGCCGATAGCCGTAGGCTTCATCTACGGCGAGCAGCACGTTGTAGCGTCGTTCGGCATACCGTTTCTGATACTCATGCTTATCGCAGCGATATTCACCATACGCAAGCCCAAGGACAATTCGATATTCTCCATGGAGGGCTTCGTGAGCGTTGCCGCATCATGGATCGCGATGTCCGCAGTGGGCGCGCTCCCCTTTGTCATCTCCGGCGAGATCCCCAATTACATCGACGCCCTCTTCGAGACTGTCTCCGGCTTCACCACCACCGGCGCCACCATACTCAGCGACTACGACCCCGACACCATGATCTGGAAGATGTCGAGAGCCTGCCTGTTCTGGCGCTCGCTCACCCACTGGCTGGGCGGTATGGGCATACTCATGTTCGTACTCGCGATCATGTCGAGCAACGACTCCCGCACCATGCACATGATGAGGGCTGAGTGCGCAGGACCGAAGGTCGGACGCCTCGTATCCAAGTCGAGCTTCTCCGCGCGCATACTCTATGGCATCTACATCGCCCTCACAGTCTCCGAGACCATAATGCTGCTGCTCGGCGGAATGCCGCTGTATGACGCTATCACCCACGCCTGCTCCTCTGCCGGCACGGGAGGCTTCTCGATGTACGCCGACAGCATCGGTCACTACAACAGCCTGTACATCGAAATGGTCATCGCCGCGTTCATACTGCTCTTCGGCGTCAACTTCAACCTCTACTATTATATGATAATACGCAAGTTCTCCCTCGCCTTCAAGAACGAGGAGGTCAGGGTCTACTTCGGCGTCATAATCGCCGCGACCGCGCTCATCACCCTCAACGTCGTGCATCTGTACTCGACCGTCGGCGAAACTCTCCGCCACACCTTCTTCATGACGGCTTCAACGATAACCTCCACCGGCTTTGCCACCGCGGACACTGCCCAATGGCCTATGTTCTCGCAGACGCTCATACTGCTGCTGATGTTCGTGGGCTCATGTGCGGGCTCGACCGGAGGCGGCATGAAGGTCTCGCGTATACTTATTTTAATAAAGACCGGCGTGAAGGAGCTCAAGTACATCGTCAACCCGCGCGCAGTCGCGACCGTCAAAATGGACGGCAAGCCCGTCGAGAAGGACGTCGTGCGCGGCGTGTCCTCGTACCTGATACTCTTCCTCATGCTCATGGCGACCTCGCTGCTGATCATCTCCCTCGACAAATACTCGATCGAGGAGTCGGCATCGGCGGTCATCACCTGTATGAACAACATCGGCTTCGGCGTGGGCAGCTTCGGACCCGCAGGCGGCTTCGGCGACCTCACAGCGCTGTCAAAGGTGACGCTCTGCTTCGATATGCTCCTCGGCAGACTTGAGATCTACCCCCTGATAATGCTGTTCGCCTCTCAAAAACGATAAAACCGAGCCGCAAATCCCCCGTTCTATGAGGGAAAAATAACAAAAACTCACGAAAAGACCTGTTTTTTCAAGGATACCCCTTGACAAGCAGGTCCTTTTTGTATATAATATATGAGTGTGCATTTTCAGCACCATATATTTTAAGGAAAAGGAGGAAAAATATGCCTACATTTAACCAGCTCGTCCGCAAGGGAAGAAAGGATCTCGAGACAAAGTCCACAGCTCCTGCTCTCCAGAAGGGCTACAACGCAAAGAAGAAGAAGCAGATCGACCTCAGCTCTCCCCAGAAGAGAGGCGTTTGCACCGCTGTAAGAACCGCTACACCTAAGAAGCCTAACTCGGCTATGAGAAAGATCGCAAGAGTTAAGCTCACAAACGGCTACGAGGTAACATCTTACATTCCCGGTATCGGTCACAACCTTCAGGAGCACAGCGTTGTTCTCATCAGAGGCGGACGTGTAAAGGATCTCCCCGGTGTGC
>JAFRXR010000066.1 GCA_017443395.1 Ruminococcus sp.
TGGGGACGGAGGAATAGCTGCTGTCGAGGTCGAAGTGCGGGGAGGTGACAGTGCCCTTGTATTCCGCGGAAGACTTGGTCGCATTGAATACGCTCGCGGCGTCCGTGCCTATGTAGACGTCGTGAGATGCTGCGCCCGCGCCGGCAGTCCAGTTCAGACCGTCCTCAGCGTTGAGGTGGCGGAACTGATCAACAGGGGACTCCTTTGAAATGCCCGTGATAGGGCTCGCGCCGTCGATCTCGAAGGCATTGAGCCACGCATTGCTGTAGGATTTATTGCCCTCGCCCTGAATGAGGATAGTCGCGGAAGTCCCCGAAAACTCAACGTATGAGCGTCCCGCGTCGTTATCTGCGGCGGCGTTATTGGGGCAGGCGATACCTGTCTGCTTTACCGAGCCGTTGACTGAGATCTTGAGGGTGCTGGGGTCAACGTTGCCGTAGCCGCAGGCGTGCCAGCCGGAGAACGAGTGGGTGCCGTCCGAGAGACCGGAGATCTCTATCTTGAGTGCGCCGCTCGAATCATTGTCCTTGTTGAAGATACCGTCGGCGATGAGGTAGGGCGTGGAGCCGTCGTACTTCTGGAGCTTCTTGTTGTTGGTGCAGTCCACCGACCCGCTTCCGCTGCCGTTGGATATCTTCACTGTGACGCCCGTTGACGTCGTGAATGCGTTCCCGTCCCAGATCCAGTTCTCGGCGTTGGGAGCATAGAGCGCGGAGCGTCCGTCGTTTCTGTTGATGTCCACTCTAACGCGGGACATGGACGCTGCTGCGGCTGCTGTCTGCGGGACAGCGATACCTGCCGGGAGCCCTGTAAACCCAGTTCCTGCTGCGCATACGGCAGCAGCCATGAGGGTGGCTGCGAGCCGGTTTGCGGCTGATCTTTTCTTCATTCTGATTCCCCCTGAATATTGTGATATAACTCCGTGATATGCTGACTATCATCTAAGCATATTATAACATCGGTACTGTATAACTGTCAATATGGAAAATAAGTTCAATAAATGTTTACAATTTTCATTGAACTAATTGTATTGTCACGCCATGTGCAGAATAATCATCTTGCGCGGCTGTGCTCTGCACGATATTCCATATGGATTTCTGCGTACTGAGGATATGAAATTTTTTTTGGGAAAATTCTCAAAAACGGTTGAAATTTTTTCGCAGATGTGGTATGATTAATTTTGAATGGTTTATTTTTCAGACCACTTTTTATCACGCGGTGCATACATTATAAATAGTACCGCGCAGATGTTCCGCTATGCGGACAATATATGAGGAGGATGTACATGAAAAAAGTGCAGATCACTGAAACCGTATTGCGTGACGCGCAGCAGTCGCTCATCGCAACAAGAATGCCTTACGCCGACTACGAGGGTATCCTCTCGGAAATGGACAAGGCAGGCTACTACTCCGTAGAGTGCTGGGGCGGAGCTACCTTTGACTCCTGCCTGCGCTACCTCAACGAGGATCCGTGGGAGAGGCTCCGCAATCTGAGAAAGAATCTCCCCAATACCCGTCTCCAGATGCTCCTGAGAGGACAGAACCTCCTCGGCTATAAGCACTACCACGACGACGTGGTCGAGAAGTTCATCGAGCTCTCTATCAAGAACGGTATCGACGTTATCCGTATCTTCGACGCGCTCAATGACTTCCGCAACATAAAGACAGCTCTCGAGTCCACAAAGAAGTACGCCAACGAGAGAACTATCGCTTCCGGCTGTATCTCCTACACACAGAGCCCGGTACATACCGTTGACAAGTACATCGAGATGTGCAAGGAGCTCCAGTCCATGGGCTTCGACACTATCTGCCTCAAGGATATGGCAGGCACTATGACACCCTACGAGGCTGAGCACCTCATCAAGGGCATCAAGGACGCCGTAGGCGATATGCCCCTTATCCTCCACACACACTGCACCACCGGCATGGCTTACATGACTATCACCAAGGCGGTAGAGTCCGGTATCGACGTCATCGACTGCGCGACCTCATGTCTCTCCGGCGGCACATCGCAGCCCTCCACCGAGACTATGTTCTACGCATTCCAGCAGTATGGCATGGACTGCGGTCTCGACGAGGAGGTCATCAACAAGGTCAACGACTTCTTCAAGCCGCTCAAGCAGAAGTACGTTGACAACGGTACCCTCAACCCCAAGAGCCTTTCCACGGACGCTCAGGCACTCGTATACAAGGTACCGGGCGGTATGCTCTCCAACATGATCGCAAACCTCACCGATATGCACGCAATGGACAAGTTCGAGGCAGCGCTCCTCGAGATCCCGGCTGTAAGAGCTGACCTCGGCTACCCGCCGCTCGTAACACCTCTTTCGCAGATGGTCGGCAATCAGGCTGTTACGAACGTCCTCATCGGCGAACGCTACAAGAACATCTCCAAGGAAGTAAAGAACTACATCAAGGGCGAGTACGGTATCGCTCCCGCACCTGTGAGCGCAGAGCTCGTAGAGAAGGTCCTCGGCGCAGACGGCACACCTGTTGACTGCCGTGACGAGGATCAGAAGCGCACCGGCGAGGATTTCGCTGCTGCGAAGGAGGCTCTCGGCGACCTCGCACGCTCCGAGGAGGACATCATGAGCTACATCTGCTACCCCGACCAGACCCTCAAGTTCCTCAAGGACCGCAAGGCTCAGGAGGAGAACGAGGCAGTCTACACGATCGAGGAAATGTAAGGAGGCAGCGGTATGTACTATAACACAATGCTTGCCAACCTTGAAGATATTTCGATAGGCGACGCTGCGATAACTGCCGTATTCGGCTATGCCGTAGTATTCGCAGGCCTGCTCATCTTAATGATAGTGCTCTGTATCACCGGCGCTTACTTCAAATCGAAGCAGGCGAAGGAGAAGGCTAAGGCAGAGGCTCAGATGAAGGCTAACGGCACTGAGCAGTCCTCCCTCGAGGTAGTACCTGCCCAGCCCAAGCTCGCTCCCGGCTCTGCCGGACACGTCAAGCTCTACGACGTCTCCGACAAGGAAGCCGCTATGATAATGGCTATCGTTGCCGACAAAATGCAGAAGCCGCTCAATGAGCTCCGCTTTATTTCCATCAAGGAGGTCAAATAACAATGAAGTATAAGGTTACACTCAATGGCAAGACATATGAGGTAGAGGTCGAGCAGGGCAAGGCTGTCCTCCTTGACGAATATGAGGCACTCGCTCCCGCTCCGGCAGCTGCCCCCGCAGCAGCTCCCGCACCCGCAGCAGCTCCGGCAGCAGCACCCGCTGCCCCTGCAGCTCCTGTGAACCTCGCGGCAGGCGAGACAGTATCCGCTCCTATGCCCGGCAACATTATCAGAGTTGACGTAAAGCAGGGCGACGCCGTTAAGGCAGGACAGATACTCGTTATCCTCGAGGCAATGAAAATGGAAAACGAGATCGTAGCTCCCAAGGACGGCACTGTTGCACAGGTCGTTACGAGCAAGGGCTCGGTCGTAGATACAGGCTCTCCGCTGGTCGTTATAGCGTAAGGAGGGCAATGTATGGACATTCTTGAGACCCTGAAGACCCTCTGGAACGACTCGGGCTTCCAGAGCTTCTTCGTGAACGGAGGCTGGAAGAACCTCATCATGATAGTGGTATCATGTGTTCTTCTGTACCTCGGTATAAAGAAAAAATTCGAGCCGCTGCTCCTCGTGGGTATCGCATTCGGCTGCCTGCTCGTCAATCTTTCGTACTTCGGTGCAGGCTCCTCGGACGCGCTCTACCACCTCGACCTCTGGGACAACTTCCTGAACCCTGAGCACGCGGACTACCACAGCTACGGCGCTATCATGGCGCACGGCGGTCTGCTCGATATCCTCTACATAGGCGTCAAGGCAGGCATTTACCCGTCCCTCATCTTCATGGGCGTCGGTGCGATGACAGACTTCGGTCCGCTCATCTCCAACCCCAAGAGCCTCCTCCTCGGAGCTGCTGCACAGATGGGCGTTTTCCTCGCGTTCTTCGGAGCTGTATGCCTCGGCTTCACAGGGAACGAAGCGGCTTCTATCGGAATCATCGGCGGCGCCGACGGTCCTACCGCTATCTTCCTCACCACGAGACTTGCTCCCCACCTCCTCGGACCTATCGCTATCGCGGCTTACTCATACATGGCGCTTATCCCGATGATACAGCCCCCGATAATGAAGGCGCTCACCACCAAGAAGGAGCGCGAGGTCAAGATGGAGCAGTCCAGACAGGTCTCCAAGACCGAGAAGATCATCTTCCCGATAATCGTGGCTATGTTCGTTATCCTGCTGCTCCCGTCCACGGCTCCGCTCGTAGGCTGCCTCATGCTCGGCAACCTCTGGAGAGAGTGCGGCGTGACCGAGAGACTTTCCGACACAGTCCAGAACGCCCTCATGAATATCGTTACCGTATTCCTCGGTATCTCCGTAGGCGCGACCACTGCTGCCGAGAGATTCCTCTCGCTCGAGACTATCAAGATCGTCGTTCTCGGACTCACAGCGTTCTGCTTCTCGACAATAGGCGGACTTCTCGTCGGAAAGATCATGTATAAGCTCTCCGGCGGAAAGATCAACCCGCTCATCGGCTCCGCGGGCGTTTCCGCAGTACCTATGGCGGCGAGAGTTTCGCAGATGGAGGGACAGAAGGCTAACCCCTCGAACTTCCTGCTCATGCACGCTATGGGACCGAACGTTGCAGGCGTTATCGGCTCTGCTATCGCAGCCGGCTTCCTGCTTGCAGTATTCAAGTGATATTACATAAGACCTGCCGTGAAAACCACACGGCAGGTCTTTTTTATCCATGATTTTTCAACATTTTACGACATTTCAACATCATATTTGTTACTTTGCAGTAATAAAAGGTGCGTTGTTTGTGCAAAATATAGATTTTTGTAAAACTGTTGACATTGAAACAAAGTTGTAGTATAATCTAAAGTACAGAGATATATTATGTGGTGTAGAATGAACAGAAGGGGAGCATGATCCGCAGTTAACAGGTGCGGTCGTTTTCCTTTTAGTTCTTAATATTCGGGGACGTTCCTATCGTCATATGCTAAGACACAGGGACGGAGGCTCAGTGCAGACGGGTATGGTACCGTCCTTGCAGCTGTGTCAGTACCGGCGGCAGTGAAAGCTTCGGATACACCCATAGAACAGACAGGAGAAACGGCAGCGCCTTTTGTTGTTTATCCTGGAGAACAAAAGAAATACAGCAGCTTGCAGTGCAGAGCTTTTGCCGGACGGTGCAGAGACAGGCGGACGACCTTCGTACAGAAGGAGCCTGCGGGAATGTCACAGGTGCCGGAGGCAGGAGGAAACGCTGTGAGGCGGGCTGAAAACAGCAGAACAAAACATCAGGCTCGCTCCGCGGGGACTGTGTGAATGCGTGACTGGCAGGATCGCAGGACGAACGGAAAAATGATGCTGATACAGGACAAGGCTTCCGCGCAAGGAATGCCGCACCAGATCCAGCATATGAAAACGAGCTTCACCAGCGGACCTGTTCCGCAGTGACTTGCCTTGTGTGATGCGCAGGCGGTGACCCATTCGTCCCTCCCGTGCGTCAAGAGAGAATGTGCCCGAGCTGTGGGCCAGCAGCCGGAACACTAAGAAAATGTTGAACAAGGAAAAGAGAGACCCATAGAACAGGGAAAAGAGAAACAAATCAAGAACAAAAGCAGACA
>JAFRXR010000067.1 GCA_017443395.1 Ruminococcus sp.
CGCGAACACTATATGATACTTGCAATTCCACTTTGAATGTGATAAACTATGTATGTCATTCACTTTGTAATGACCTCCTTTTGATTTTTCTTGCAGTTGGTAGCCGCAAGTTTATTATAATCAAAAGGAGTTTTTCTTTCAGCCCTATAGCTTTAAGCTCTTTTGAACCCCCAGTCAAACTGGGGGGTTTCTAATTACAAAAAGGGAGACTCATGAAAGAGTCTCCCCTTGCCTGCTTATTACTCACACCTCAACGCCGCCGAGCTTAGCGAAGTAGATCTCCGCATACTCGCGGTAGTCGCTGCGGAACTTCTCGTCGTTCTCGATTACGTCCTGCATATACTCATGGAAATTGCGCTTCTCGTCGGTCTCGATAAGGATACCGGCGATGTTGGAGCAGTGGTCAGAGATACGCTCCAGATTCGTGAGCACGTCCTGGAAGATATATCCCAGCTCGACCGTACACTCGTCGTTCTGTAAGCGGCGGATATGACGGTTCTTGAGCTCTGTGCTGAGGTTGTCCACGACCTCCTCGAGCGGCTCGACCTTGTGCGCCTTAGCCAGATCGTTAGCGTTGTATGAGTCAAACGCGCGGTTGATGTTGTCCGCTATTGCCTCGGTGATGACGTTTATCTCGTTCTCGCACTCATCGGAGAAGGATATCCCCTTGTCATGCATTTCCTGTGCGCTCTCGACGAGGTTGACAGCGTGGTCAGAGATACGCTCGAAGTTGCCGACGCAGTGCATCATCTTGGAGACGCTTCGGCTGTCGTTGCCGGTGACGCTCGCCTTGGATATCTTCAGCAGGTATCCGTTTATCTTGTCCTCGAAGCCGTCGATAGCGTCCTCGTTCTCGATTATCGAATCCGCGAGCTCCTCGTTGTAATTCTTCAGGATATCGAGCGCCATGAGTATGGTCTCGCGAGTCAGGTCGGACATCTGTATCGTTGCGCTCCTGCACGCCTCAACGGCGACCGCCGGAGTTTTGAGGAAGCGCTCGTCGAGTCCGCGGAGGGTGCGCTTGGCGTCGTCCGCAGTCTCCCTGCCGTCCCTGATGATGAATCTTGAAAGCGCCACGAGCTGCTTTGTGAAAGGCATGAACATAACAGTCGTTGCGACGTTGAATATCGTATGCATTACCGCGATGCCGACGTACCCGACGGTGCTGTCGAGTATCGCCATGCCGAACACGGACTTGATTATCATGATTATCGGGAGGAGTATCACCGTACCGATTATCTTTATGAGGATATGTGTCCACGCAACGCGCTTAGCGTCCTTGCTTACGCCGAATGTCGAAAGGAGCGCGGTCACGCAGGTACCGATGTTGCAGCCCATGATGATAGGCAGCGCCATGCCGTAGGTGAGTCCGCCGGAGCTCGAGAAAGCCATGAGTATCGCGATAGAGCCCGCGCTGCTCTGGATGATTCCGGTGAAGAGCGCTCCGACGAGAACGCCGAGCACAGGGTTCTCGAACATTGTAAGTATCCTGCGGAATTCAGGCGAATTCGTGAGCGGGTCAACTGAGGTCTTCATCAGCGTCATGCCGGTCATGAGGACCGCAAAGCCGACGAGTATGCGTCCGACGTCCTTTTTCTTGTTCTTCTTGCAGCCCATTATCATGACTGTTCCTGCAAGTGCTATCAGCGGCGAGAACGCCTCCGGGTCGAGCATTTTCAGCAGGAAGTTAAGAACTCCGCTGCCTTCACCGGTATTGATATCGCCGAGACAGAGTATCCACGCCGTAAAGGTCGTACCGATGTTGGAGCCAAAGCACACGCCTACGGTCTGCTCAAGCGTCATGAGACCGGAGTTTACGAATCCGACGAGCATAACGGTCATCGCAGACGACGACTGTATAGCGACCGTCACTCCCATACCGAGGAGGATACTGTTGATGATGTTTGAGGTCATTTTCTTCAGTGCGACCTCGAGCTTACCGCCGGTGAGCTTTTCGAGGCTCGTGGACATGACGTTCATGCCGTAGAGGAAGAAAGCCAGTCCACCGAGCAACGTGAAAATATTGAATACTGAAAACTTTTCCATACTTTTCTCCGGATCCTTTTAATCTTAATCCCCTTGTCTGTCTTACTATATATTATAGTTGAACCGCCGGAATAGTCAATGGATTTCAGCGAAATTTAACCTACATTTTATCTATCGCGCGTGATACGCGGGCTCCCGGGTGCCTCACAAAGGGCGCTGCCAAAACAAAAAGAGCGGAGATGTCTCCGCTCTTTTACGTTTATTTATGCTGTTACAGGCAGCTTTGTAACTATGCCAGCCTCGTACTGCTGTATCGTCAGTGCATCGGCATTGGTAACGCCGTCGTTCCCGACAACGTCCGCATTCGCCTTGCCCTGCGCGGTCAGGCTGAATTCGTCCGGATCAGCCTGTGAACGCATGATCGCCACGGCGTCAGCCATATTCACATCGCCGTCCTCATTCGCGTCGCCGGCTAAGTACTTGCCCGACGTTGAACCAGAAGTAGTAGTAGTGGTCTCGGTGGGAACGGAGGTCGTTGTAGTCGATCTCGTAGTAATGGTGACAGTTGTTGTGCCGGAAGTAGGTGTAGTGATAACGGGTGTGCCGCCTACGACTGTACCGCCGTCGAGGTTGCTTCCCTCTGTGGAGGCGTAGTTGCTGTAGAAGTCGTTGAGCGAGAGACCTGTGCCGTTTACGCCGAGAGGTATCTGGTGGTCAAGACCGATGTATTTACCAGTCTGCTGGGTCTGCCAGAGAGACTGTTCCATGAGATTGTACTTTCCCATATCCCAGTTCTCAAACTGCGAATCAAGCAGACCTTCTGTATCGCCTGAGTTCGGGTTCAAACACCAGAATGTGTGGTTTATGTGGTTTTTGATCATGTAATCACGCAGGAGTATCATCCATCTTGCGTTTTTTTCAAGATCGTCCCAGCCGCTGGCATCACCGTTGATATAGCTTTCGAGATCCACACCTTTCGGGAGCATGCCACCCCATTCACCGATAAGCAGCGGTGCGATATCTTCCTCGTTGATATAAGCCCATGAATCATGCCAGTAATCATTAAGCAGGGTTTCGGTCGTAAAATTCTTCTTGAACCATGTCTGCGGATAAACTTTCGGGCCGTAGTCATGCGGTGAATACACGATCTGGCTTGTGCCGGAGGTCGGCTTTACCGGATATGTCTTAACGCCGCGGAGATTGCCGCCCCACCATGCGCCGTACCATTTTTCTTCGCCCTCCTTAGGCTCCCATGCATCAGGAGTATCAAAGGTATACCCCTTTTCCGTAATCGGGGACTGTTCAATACCCTCAATGAGAATCAGCGCATTCGGGTTTACCTTCAGTATCGAGTTTGCACACTGCTCAGCGGAATACTTCCAGTTGTTCTTATCTGTCGAATCATCCCACTTTGCAATCGTATCCGGGCAGGTGGTTCCCGAATATCCACGCTTGCCGTGGGGCTCGTTTTTCAGATCATATGCAATGATCGTGTCATCATTTGCGTATTTCTCTGCAAGCCATGTGATTGAATTTATCCAGTCATCCCAGGTGATCTCTTTTTTGCTGAAATGACCTACCGCCATATTGTCGGCATCCTCAGCGCCGTCCT
Source organism: Ruminococcus sp. (assembly GCA_017443395.1). GTDB lineage: Bacteria > Bacillota > Clostridia > Oscillospirales > Ruminococcaceae > Ruminococcus. Next base: position 3,599 of record JAFRXR010000067.1, read on the forward strand.
GATAATACCAGAGAGTGTAGTTATGTCCGGAGTTGTGTGCTGCCGGGCTGTGAACGTCGATCAGCGCCTTTATACCGTACTCCTTGCACTTGCTCATAATAACATCGAAAATTTCCATTGAATTTTTCAGTGTTTTGCCGTCAGATTCTACAAAATAGCGGTTGACATCGCCGTATGTTCCAGCCTTTGTAACTGTTCCGTCCTCACCGATCACATCCTGCGGCGGGTTATAGCTCGCATTTACCGAACTGACCGGCAGCGGTTCGCCGTCCATCCACGAAAGCAAAAGCTCCGTCGAGACCGGGAAACGAATAATGTTAATGCCATGCCTGGAGACATTTTCCAGCAGTTTATCCAGATCGGTCGCATATAGTCCGTGCGGAATATTCTCGGTACAGTTCATACCGAACCAGTTAGCGCCAGTGAGCCAGACCTCGTTGCCGTTCATGTCGTAGAGACGGCTGCCCTCGGCATGGAGCCAGTCATCATTGTTGCCGTCCACTGCGGCGTTGACAGTGGAAGAGTTCACCGCAGGGAAGTCAACAGCGGTGCCCGTCAGTGCAAGAACGGAAGCCGCAGCGATACCCGCGATCGCCTTCGGTAATTTTCTCATAATTAAATTTCCCCTCTCATCGGCACGTTCATACGTGCCTAATCGTAAATATTGTACCATTTTTTTCGGCAGTTGTCAAGAGGTTTTGACGTTTTTCGTACCATTCCCAGCACAAAAGTTTCATAGTCTCCCCTGCCCGGTTGCTTTATTCCCCGCAATGTGTTATAATGGTATAGATCAACTTCAAGGGGAGGCACGCCTATGAGATTTCTCGCTATCGACGGCAACAGCATTCTCAACCGCGCATTCTACGGCATAAAGCTGCTCACCAATAAAAAGGGGCAGTTCACCAACGCCATTTTCGGCTTCACGAATATCTACCTCCGCCACGCCGCCGACGTCCAGCCGGACGCGGTCGCGGTCGCATTCGACCTGCGCTCGCCTACCTTCCGGCACAAGGCAGTCGCGACCTACAAGGCTAACCGCAAGGGTATGCCGCCCGAGCTCGCCGAGCAGCTCCCACGCGTCAAGGAGCTCCTCACGCTCATGGGCGTGAAGGTAGTGGAGTGCGAGGGCTTCGAGGCGGACGATATCCTTGGTACGCTCTCGAAGGTCTGCACGGACAGCGGGGAGCAGTGCTTCGTCCTGACCGGCGACCGCGACAGTCTCCAGCTCATCGACAGCAATGTGACTGTCCTCCTCGCCACCAACCGCGAGACTATCTCCTACGACACAGACCGATTTGTCGCGGATTACGGCTTCCCGCCGATAAACCTCATCGACCTCAAGGCGCTCATGGGAGACTCCTCCGACAACATCAAGGGCGTCGCGGGTATCGGCGAAAAGACCGCCACCGCCATGATACAGAAGTACGGCACGGTCGAGCGGCTCTACGAGGAGTACGCCGATTCCGACCTCACCAAGGGCGTGAAGGCGAAGCTTGAGGCGGGCGCTGAGTCCGCGAAGGAGAGCAAGTGGCTCGCGACTATCGTCCGCGACGCGCCCATAGATACCGACCTCTCCCACTACGTCCCCGCCGAGCCCGACAGCTCCGGCATCTCCGCCCTCCTCACCGACCTCGAGATGTACAAGCTGCTCGAAAAGCTCGGTCTGTCGCCGGTCTCCGTTCCCAGAGCAAAAACCGGCGAGGAAAGCGTGCAGGAGATAAACGTAACCGAAGCGCCCCTCACTCCCGAGCTGATACTGTCGCTGACGGAGTGCGAGTACCTCTTCGACGGCACGACGCTCTCCCTCCGCACCGGGGATACGGTCTGCACAAGCACCGACGAGGAGCTCATTTTGCAGTTTCTCACGTCACCCTGCGCCAAGTCCACGACCGACGCCAAGCCGCACTACCGCTGGGCGATGTCGCGCGGGGCTAACGTGCAGAACATCAGGAACGACGCAGCTATCTGCGGCTACCTGCTGAATCCCGCAGCTGCCGATTATTCGGCGGATAAGCTCTGCGCGGAATACGGTGCCCACTACTACTCCGAGCACGGCAGCATGGCGGAGCTGCTCTCCCTGCGCGGACTGATCTCGAAGCTCCGTGCTGAGATCGAGGCTGAGGGAATGACCTCCCTCCTCGACGGCGTCGAGCTCCCGCTGACCGAGGTGCTCGCGTCCATGGAGGACGCCGGGGTGCGCGTTGACCGCCGCGGCGTCGAGGATTTCGGCGTGTCGCTCAGCGAGATGATCGAGGAGACCCAGCAGCTCATCTTCGACGAAGCCGGGCACGAGTTCAACATCTCCTCCCCGAAGCAGCTCGGCACAGTTTTGTTCGAGGAGCTCGGTCTCCCCGCGAAGAAAAAGACCAAGTCCGGCTACTCCACGAACGCAGACGTCCTTGAGGAGCTGCGCTTCCAGTCACCGATCGTGGACAACGTGCTGAAATACCGCCAGTACACCAAGCTGCGCTCGACCTACGTCACCGGTCTGCTCGACAAGATCTCCGAGGACGGGCGCATACACACCTGCTTCCGGCAGACCGAGACCCGCACCGGACGTATCTCATCGACCGAGCCCAACGTGCAGAATATCCCCGTGCGCACCGAGCTCGGCTCGCAGATGAGGAAGTTCTTCATCGCCGCCGACGGGAAAACGCTCGTTGACGCGGATTACAGCCAGATCGAGCTGCGCGTCATGGCGCACCTCTCCGGCGACGAGAACATGATCTCGGCGTTCACATCCGGCGAGGATATCCACACATCGACCGCCGCGCAGGTCTTCGATATGCCTGCGGTAATGGTCACGCCCGAGATGAGGAGCGCCGCCAAAGCCGTGAATTTCGGCATAATCTACGGTATCGGCGCGTTTTCGCTGTCGAAGGATATCAACACTACCGTCGCGCAGGCGAGGAAGTATATTTCGGACTATCTTGCTAAGTATCCTAAGGTGGATAAGTTCATGCGGAACGCCGTCGAGAGCGGCACCCGTGACGGCTATGTCACGACAATGTTCGGACGCCGCAGGCAGATCCCCGAGCTGCTCTCGTCGAATCATATGGTTCAGCAGAACGGCAGGCGCATCGCCATGAACACCCCCGTGCAGGGCACCGCCGCAGACCTCATCAAGATAGCGATGATAAACGTATATCGCCGTTTACAGGCAGAAAAGCTCGACGCACGCCTAATACTTCAGGTGCACGACGAGCTGATAATCGAGTCCTCTGAGAAAGACGCGCCGCACGCTGCGGAGGTCCTGAAGGAGGAGATGCAGGGCGTCGCGGAGATGAAGGTCCCGCTCGCAACGGATGTCCACACCGGCACCAGCTGGTACGCTGCAAAGGGCTGATTTTATGTCGAATACGGATTATATTGCTGTAAAAAGAGCGGAGATCAACTCCCCGCAGGAGCTGTTCGAGGCTCTGTCCGCGCTCGACCGCGAGTGCGTCAGCGCTGACGGCTGGTCGGCGGAGTCGTTCCGCTCGGAAGCCGCCAAGGAGAACGGCTATGTGCTCTATATCGAGGGAAGCGGCGGGGTCGCTGCGCTGCTTTCTGCTTATTCAGCGGTCGGCGAGGGCGACATAACTTCGGTCGCGGTCGCGCCGGAGCACCGCCGCAAAGGGCTCGCACAGGCGCTCATCGCGGAGCTCGAACGCCTGCTCCCCGGCGACACCGAGAACATATTCCTTGAGGTGCGGGAGTCTAACTCCGCCGCGATAGCACTGTACGAAAAATGCGGCTTCGAGCGGCTCTCCGTGAGGAAGAACTTCTACTCCGCGCCGCGTGAAAACGCCGTAGTTATGCGTAAAGCGCTGCGTGATACAATTTAAAATGAGGTAATGCAAATGCTGATACTTGGAATCGAAAGCTCCTGCGACGAGACCGCCGCAAGCGTTGTCCGCGACTGCCGCGAGATATGCTCGTCCGTCGTCTCCACGCAGATCGAGGAGCACAAAAAATACGGCGGGGTCGTGCCGGAGATAGCCTCCCGCCGTCACTGCGAAAACATTCTCGGGGTCGTCCGGGCGGCGCTCGGCGAGGCTGAGGTCACGCTCGCAGACATCGACGCGGTCGCCGTAACATACGCTCCGGGACTTATCGGGGCGCTGCTCGTGGGCGTGAATTTTGCAAAGGGGCTCACCCTCGCCGCCGGAAAACCGCTCGTGCCGGTCCACCACATTGCCGGTCATATCGCGACAAACTACCTCTCCCACCCGGAGCTTGAGCCGCCGTACCTATGCCTTGTCGCGAGCGGCGGTCACAGCCACATCATCGAGGTGCTGAGCTACACGAAGTTCCGCGTTGTTGGGCGCACCCGCGACGACGCTGCGGGCGAGTGCTTCGATAAATGTGCCCGCGCTATGGGATTTCCGTATCCGGGCGGAGTCCACATTGACCGTGCCGCTCAGACCGGTGATCCATCGAGGTTCAGGCTCCCCCACCCTGCGGTCAGCGGGAGCGAGTTCGATTTCAGCTTTTCGGGTCTGAAGACCAACGTCATCAACCTTATCCACCATGCGGAGCAGAAGGGCGAGTCACTTGACATGAACGACCTCGCCGCGAGTATCCAGCAGACCATTTCCGCCACGCTCACCGAGAAGACCATGCTCGCCGCGGAAGCACTCGGATATAAAAAGATCGCCCTCGCGGGCGGTGTTTCGGCGAATACAGGGGTTCGAGCTGTGATGTCGGAGGCGTGCGCGAAGCGCGGGTTCGAGTTCTTCATGCCGGAGAAAAGTCTCTGCGGGGACAACGGCGCGATGATCGCGTGCCAGGGCAGCTACAACTTCCTCGCCGGCATCACCGCCGACGAGAGCCTGAACGCCATCGCGACCCTTTCAATGGAGGAGATCTGACCATGAAAAGCAAGGCGACCAACTGCGAGACCTGCACCAACTACGTCTACGACGAAGATTACGACTGCTATGTGTGCATGGTCGATCTCGACGAGGACGAGATGTACCGCTATTTGCAGGGCACTAACTTCTCCTGCCCCTATTACCGCCTCGATGACGAATACGGCGTCGTGAGACATCAGAACTGATAAAAGTATATGCAAAAGCCGCTCCTTTGGGAGCGGCTTTTCAATGCGTGTCCTTTATCGCTGTCTTTGCTTTGGCGACGATAGTCTTGTCGTTTTCGTAGGTGAGGATATTTCCCGCGTAGGAGATATCCACCCAGCGTATCTCAGCTATCTCGTCCTCCTGCGGTGAAAAATCGACATTTTTCGCTTTTGCGAGGAAGTACACCACCACCTTGACGGTGTCCTTTTTCGGCGAATATGTGACGGTCTCGCGGAAGGTGGGGTCAATAATGACGTCTATCGACGTTTCCTCCATTATCTCGCGCTTTGCCGTTTCGACCTCGGTCTCGCCGTTTTCCACATGGCCCTTGGGAAACGACCAGTGTCCGCTGTTGATGTGCTTGATGAGGAGTATCTCGGTGTTTCCGTGAAATTTACGGTACACGATCGCTCCGCATGACTTTTCGTGCAGCATTACCTTTTCCTTTCTGTCCGTCAGACATGATACGGGCGGCTCGTGCCGCGCCGTGTAGATTCACATATATTATATCATATTTTAACGTTTTTGTCTATACCTAACGGGCAGAAATTTTACCGAGGCGCCGCTGCACCTTTTTCCCTGATTTTAGAAAATCATCACAAAGCTGTCATATTCTGCGGGTATAATGCTGTCAGAGAGAAAGATCACCGGGATTGGGCATTTTTTGAAAGCGGTGATATATATGAAAAGGATCTATTCCATGAAGAAGGCTCTCAGCTTTCTCACGGCAGCCATGATGAGCGCAGCGCTCGCGGCAGGCTGCTCCAACGGAAAAAACAGCAATACACAGGCAGATACGAGCGATCAGCCGGTACAGAGCGAGCCCCTCTCAGAGAAGTCTGATGAGCGCTCCCGCGAGGAGACAGCTTCCTCAAAGAGCGTTGAGCTCTCGGCGTCCGAGCCGTTCTCTGACCGCGACCTCGACCCCTCCTACGACGAGATCACCGCTGAGATAACGCTTTCCGGCGATTCGATCTCCGCGGACGGCACGGGAGCTGAGGTCTCCGGCAGTACGGTCACGATAACCGGCGAGGGCGTTTACCGCATTTCGGGTACGCTCAATGACGGACAGATCATCGTCGATACCGACAAAAAGGTTCAGCTCGTCCTCGACAACGCGGACATCACCTGCTCCGATTCTGCTCCTGTCTATATCAAGAACGCGGACAAGACCTTCATCACACTTGCCGCAAACAGCGTAAATACGCTGACTGACGGCAGCTCCTATGCTGACAGCGAGGACGGTCCCGACGCTGCGCTGTTCAGTGCGGACAGTCTCACGATCAACGGTACGGGCGCACTCACAGTCAACGGTAACTGCGCCGACGGTATCCACTCCAAGGACGACATCGTCATCACCGGCGGGACTATCACGGTCAAGGCTGCCGCTGACGGCATAAAGGGCAAGGACTACGTTGCGGTCGCGGACGGTAATATTACGGTGGATTCCGGCGAGGACGGAATCAAGTCCAGCAACAGCGAGGATGAGTCCCTCGGCTTCATCTACATCACGGGCGGCTCGTTCAGCGTAACCTCTGGCAGCGACGCCTTCCAGGCTGAGACCGTCTTTGAGGCGAACAGCGGCGATTTCGACCTGACCTCCGGCGGCGGCTCTGTCAATGCCGCTGCGCACACTGACAGCTTCGGCGGAGCGGGCGGCGGCTTCGGAGACGGCTCCGACTTCTCCGGCGGCAGACCCGGCGGAATGGACGGCGGACGCGGCAGGAACGACTTTGATGGCTCCGAGGACTTCACTCTCCCCGACGGCTTCGACCCGTCGCAGTTCGGCGGAATGACGCCTCCTGACGGCTCTGATTTCGGTAATATGACCCCGCCTGACGGCTTCGGCGGCTCCGAGGACTTCACCCTCCCCGATGACTTCGATCCGTCACAGTTCGGCGGCATGACGCCTCCCAATGGCTCTGATTTCGGCAGCATGACCCCGCCCGACAGCTTCGGTACGACCACTGAGACCTCCGACGATGACACGGTGAGCACCAAGGGTATAAAAGCCGGTGTTTCGCTGAACATCGCTGGCGGCACCTTTAAGATAGACTCCGCAGACGACGCTCTGCACTCCAACGGCACGCTTGACATCTCCGGCGGCGAGCTTACGCTGAATGCCGGCGACGACGGTCTCCACGCGGACGGCGCTCTCACAGTTTCTGACGGCAGTGTAACGGTCGAGTCCTCGTATGAGGGCGTCGAGGGCGCCCGGATATATGTCACCAGCGGGACGATCAATGTCACTGCGTCCGATGACGGCTTCAACGCCTCCGACGGCACCTCGCAGGGCGGAATGGGCGTATATTCGAGCGGCACTGAGCTCAGCATCTCCGGCGGCAGCGTATATGTCAACGCAAACGGCGACGGCATCGACTCTAACGGCGACCTGTTCATCTCCGGCGGCACGGTCATCGTTGACGGTCCGCTGAATGACGGCAACGGCGCACTCGACTCCAACGGCAGCCTCACGGTGACCGGCGGTGTCCTCGTTGCAGCGGGAAGCTCGGGAATGGCTGAATCCCCGGACGCTGATTCCACGCAGAACTGCGTTTCGGCTTCGCTCGGCTCGACCTTCGACACCGGTACTCTCATTACGCTTCTCAGCTCTGACGGCAGCGAGCTCCTCAGCTACGCGCCCTCGAAGAGCTTCAGCCATGTCGTTATCAGCACTCCAGATATCCTCACCGGCGAGGCCTACACTATCTTTACCGGCGGTACAGCGAGCGCTCCCGGAGCTCAGGGGGAGCTTTCCTCCGGCTACGGCGGCGACGGCACCGAAGCGGGTTCGTTCACCGCGGACGATACTGTGTCCTACATCGGCACGCAGAGCTTCGGCGGAGCGGGCGGCAGCTTCGGCGGCATGAACGGCGGCAAACGCGGCTCGTTCTCGAATTAAGACATCTTCTAATTTCATATAAACCACCCTTATGCAGGAAGGACCGAAGCGAAAGCATCGGTCCTTCCTGTTTATGTGCGAAAAAAGGCTGCCTCACATCAGTGAAGCAGCCTTAGATCATTTACTCGTCGTCCCTGCGCGAGCGCACCATAAAGGCGGCTGCGACTGCGGTCAGCAGTATCGCTATCGGAGCACCGACTCCGTTTACGCCTGTCTTAGGCGAGTTCGGACCAGTTGTCGTCGTCTGCGGGTTCGTTGAGGTAGCCACAGTCGTCGTGGTCAGAGTGGAGGTCGTGGTGGCTGTATCCGAAGTTGTCGTATCTGCGGGAGCCGTTGTCGTTGTCGAGGACTCAGATGTCGTCGTGGACGTCGTTACAGAGCCGCCAGCTACAGGACCGGTGATCGTTGTCGTCGTTACGGAAGCTGCCTTCTGAGTGGTCTGCATCGTGGTCGTAGTGGACGATGTGGTCGTTGTTGTGGTCGATGTAGTTGTGGTGGTCGTTGTGGACGTCGTAGTCGTCGTTGTCGTGGACGTCGATGTTGTCGTCGTAGAGGTTGACGTTGTAGTTGTCGACGATGTTGTTGTAGACGTCGTTGTGCTTGTGGTTGTTGTAGTAGTGGTAGTTGTAGATGTAGTTGTAGTGGTTGTAGATGTAGTTGTAGTGGTTGTAGATGTTGTGGTTGTAGATGTTGTTGTAGTGGTTGTGGAAGAAGTAGTTGTTGTCGTCGTCGAGGACGTTGTTGTGGTCGTAGAAGATGTGGTGGTAGATGTTGTGGAGGAAGTTGTAGTTGTAGTGGAAGAAGAAGTAGTAGTA
>JAFRXR010000068.1 GCA_017443395.1 Ruminococcus sp.
AAGGCGAAGCGAAACTATCTGAAAGGCGCCTCGCAAGGGGTGAATCAAAAAAACAGTCCGGTGGACTTTTTTTTGAGAGGGGACGCCTTGTAAGAGAAGGCGTCCCCTTGTCGCCGCAACCTTCAAAGGTGTCTGCGACCGGTGACGGTCGCACGAAATAATAAAAATGTACATAATGAAAAGGCTGACGTTTCCGTCAGCCTTTGGATTTGTTTCATCAGCAGGGAAGTGAAGTGTAGATACCTGCCTCGAATTTCTGTATCGCGAGCGCGTCGTTGTTTGTAACGCCGTCGCCGTTGCCGAATACATCTGCAACAGCCTTGCCCTCGGGAGTGAGTGCGAAGTTGTCGGGGTCAGCCTGTGAGCGCATGATAGCAACAGCGTCGCCCATGTTTACGGAACCGTCGCAGTTAGCGTCGCCGTAAGCGTATCCGCCGACACCTGTAGCGGATTCAGAGGGAGCGGTCTCAGTCTCTGTAGAGGTCTGAGCGGGCTCTGTAGTCGTAGTAGTTGTGGTAGTAGTTTCCTCAGTGGTGGTAGTAGTTGTTGTAACGGTAGTGGTGGTAGTCTCGTCCGCGTTTACAAGTCCGGGGACCTGAGCACTTACCATTACGGGGTAGTCAGCGGCATCGAGAGTATGCCAGTCACCAGCTTCATCAGCGTAGCCTGCGTAGTAGATCTGGACCTGAACGCTCTCAGTGGAAACACCGTCAGGAAGGATTATATATCCTGCGTTTACGTCGATCATCTGGGTGGAATCGCTCGGATCGGTCTCTGTCTGATAGATAGAGGGGTTGCCGTCCTTGTCGATCGAAAAGCGGAATGAGCAGCCGTTGTTTACCCAGCCGCCTGCGCCGTCGTTGGCGTTTGTATCCCAGTAGCTTACGCCGCCGGTACCGCCGGTGCTGTTGGGAGAGCCTGTAAGCTCGAATCTGAACTTTGCAGCGGAGGTAGTGTAGATCCTCCATGCGCCGTCAACTAAATCGCCGTTCTTATCCTCTACCTGCTCGTACTCTGCGTCTACCCAGTCAACTGTGTAGACGTCAGTGCTGTTGGAAAGAGTTCTGTAGATGCTCTCGACGCTGGAATCGAACCACTTGCCGTTGTTCCTGTCGAAGAACTGCATATCACCGCAGTTTCCGGAATCCCAGAGGAATGTGGAGATACCGTCTGTGCTCAGACCTGTCTTGGCAACAGTCTCGAGGAATTTGAGAATAGAGGAGGAATCCTTGCCGCCGTTTGTGAGAACGCCGTACTCGCCGATGATTACCGGAACGCCCTTGTCAACAAAGTAGGACTTCATCTTAGCAAAGTCGTTGTATACGGTGTTGATCTCTGTGTCAGAGCCCCATGTGGAGGAATATCCCCATGTTGAGCTCTGGTTAGCAACGCAGAACGTAGGCGGATTGTAGTAGTGGATAGAAACAGCGACCATATCGTCATCAGGAACGACGAAGCTGCTGTTCATGGTCTTGGTCATGTCAGTGTTGGAGCCGGCAAGGAGCAGGAGTCTGCTGCTGTTGTTGCCGCCGGTCGCACGGACAAGATCAACGAAGGACTGGTTGAAGTTGTTGAGAACGCTGTAATCGAAGGTAACTTCGTTCATGCTCTCGAAAACGAGGTGTTCGTCGTAGTCCTTGAAGTAGTTTGCGATCTCTGTCCACATTGCCTTGTACTGCGGGAGAGCAGCCTCGCCCTTATTGAGCCAGAGTGAGCCGCCGGACTCCCAGTCCCAGTGCATATTGATGATCGCGTACATACCGTTGTCGATGCAGTAGTCAACGGTCTTCTTTACTCTTGCGAGGTAAGCGTCGTCAATATCGAATGTAGAGCTGTCTGTATTCTCATACCACGTTACAGGGATACGGACGGAATCGAAGCCGGTAGCCTGTATCGCCTTGATGGTATCCTCGGAGGGGACCGAGTTGCCCCAGCCTGTTTCTGTCTGTGAAGCCCAGGACTTAACGCCCCAGCAGTCGAAGGTGTTGCCGAGATTCCAGCCAAGACCCATGTCATTGACGAGGTCGATAGCTGACTGACTTCCGGCAGCATCAGCGGTGCCTAAAGCGCCGACGCCCGAAATAGTCGCGGACATGAGAAGTGCAGACGCTGTGAGGGTGGATAGCGCCTTCTTAAAAATGTTCATAGGTTATCAAACTCCTTAAAATATTATGGTAACTTTAATTTATCACAAAATCCCATGAATGTCAATATCAAACATTAAATTTATACTTTATCCTAAATGATTTGTCGATTTGGCACAGTGAGTGGATAAATTTTTAGTACAATTTTGCACGTCAAATATCGCGATTATAACGATATTGCACCAAGAGTGCAGAAAACGACCAGCCCGCAGCACTGCCGCTGAAAGGATAAATAATAAAAGGTATCGCCTGCGTCGATGATCTAATTATCATCGACCGAAGACCGATACCTTAATTCTTATTTATTCATTATTCTTTGATAACGTGCTGCTTTATCATCAGGCGGATAGTGTCGTAGAGATAGGGCTTGAGCTCACTGAGGGAGCACGGCTCGCTGTAGAGTATCGCCGAATAGCAGGTCGAGGAGACGAGCTCGATTATCATGAACATCATTATCTCGGGGTCGCGGAAGCTGCACGGTGCCTCTGCGAGCATGGAGTCGTAAACGTCAGAGAAATTGATGTCGTCGGCGCTGACGGGGGAGGTTATCGCGGATTTGAACACGCCCCAGCTGAGATTCTTTGAAATGAACGTGAGGAGGGACTTGTCCTCGTCGAGCTGGTCAACGATATTGTCGATGAGCTTTATGAACTTGTCCTCGAAGGAGAGCTCCGCGGACTGCGCGCCGAGACTGCTGAGTGCGCTGCGGAAGAGCTGGCTGGACTTGTGCGCGACGAGTCTGTTGCGGATATCGTATTTATCCTTGAAGTAGAGGTAGAAGGTGCCCTTGGCGACTCCTGCCTTGCCGACGATATCGGCGATAGAGGTCTTGCTGAAGCCCTTGGTGGTGAAGAACTCAAAGGCAGTGCGCAGGAGGGAGGATTCCTTCTGCTGCTTGTTGGCATCGACTTTGCCCATTGTATCATGCTCCTTTTCGAGAGAGATGTTCTGTCATAAACCATTATATATGATAAAACGGAGGCTGTCAAGAAGGTATAAATGACCAATGGTCACAAATAATTTTGTGCGAATTTGTGCAGCTATACAAAATTATGACCGAAAGTCATTTTTCTTCGCGAAAGCTATTGACTGTTGGTCATTTTTGGAATATACTATATAAAAAACACAGAAAGGAATGATCCTATGACAAGGTTCGGTGAATGGATAGTCAGGCACAGAGCGCTCATACTTATCCTCGGTGTTCTGCTGATGATACCCGCAGGTATCGGCTACCTCAACACGAGAGTCAACTATGATATCCTCTCGTATCTGCCTAAGGACATAACTACGATGATCGGGCAGGATATCCTCAAGGACGACTTCGGCAAGGGAGGCTTCTCGTTCGTAATGGTCGAGGGCATGAGCGACAAGGAGGTCGCCGCCACCGCCGATAAGATATCAGCGGTAGACGGCGTGGCAGATGTGGTCTGCTACCAGTCGATGACAGATCTCACCATACCCAAGGAGATACTTCCCGATAACATATATGACTTCTTCAACAAGGACGACACCACTCTCATGGCGGTGTTCTTCGAGGACACCACCTCCGCTGATTCGACCCTTGCCGCGATAGACGAGATGAGGAGCATTACCTCGAAGCAATGCTTCATCAGCGGAATGTCCGCGATAACTGCCGACATGAAGCACCTTGCAGACAGTGAGACCATAATGTACGCGATAATCGCCGTGATACTCACCTGCATAGTGCTCGTGATAGCGGTAGATTCGTTCCTTGTACCGCTGTTCTTCATGCTGAGCATAGGCTTCGCAGTGGTATGGAACCTCGGCACGAACTTCTTCTTCGGAGAGATATCCTTCATCACACAGGCGCTCGCGCTGGTATTGCAGCTCGGCGTGACTATGGACTACTCGATATTTCTCTGGCACAGCTACAAGGAACAGCTCATTGAGTACCCCGACGACCGCGGCGAAGCAATGGCGCACGCTATCGCGAGCACGATAACCTCCGTGGTCAGCAGCTCGTTCACGACCGTTGCAGGCTTCCTCGCGATGTGCTTCATGAGCTTCACGCTCGGACTTGACCTTGGCATAGTAATGGCGAAGGGCGTAGTTTTCGGCGTTATCTCCTGCGTAACAGTCCTCCCCGCGATGATACTTATTTTCGACAAGGCTATCGCAAGGACCTCCCACAGAGACTTCATGCCGGCGTTCAGCAAGGTCTCCTCATTCATAGTAAAGCACTCCGGACTGTTCATGACGGCGGCGATAGTCCTCCTGATACCGGCAGTCTACGGCTACAGGAACTACGATGTGTACTACAACCTCGACAGCACCCTCCCGCGAGATCTCGAGAGCGTAGTCGCTAACGCAAAGCTCGAGGACGAATTCGGAATGAACAGCACCCACCTGCTGCTCGTGGATTCATCAATGTCCGCGAAGGACGCCAATAAAATGCTCAGCGACATCGAAGATGTTGACGGCGTGCAGTTCACGCTGGGCTTCAATACGCTCGTCGGCTCGGCGATACCGGAGGAAGTGCTGCCGGATTCCGTCAAGAGCGTCCTCAAGAGCGACAAATGGCAGCTCATGATGATAGGCTCCGAGTACAAGGTAGCCTCGGACGAGGTGAATGCACAGGTCGTGAAGATAAACGACATCGTCAGCCGCTATGACGCGGGCGCAATGCTCATCGGCGAGGCTCCCGCTACAAAGGACCTCATAGAGATAACCGACCACGACTTCGCAGTAGTCAGCATACTCTCGATAGCGGTCGTGTTCATGATAATCGCGCTGACATTCAAATCGGTGACGCTTCCCGTGATACTCGTTGCAGTCATCGAGCTCGCGATAATGATAAACCTCGGCACAGCGTACTACACCGGGACATCTCTCCCGTTCATCGCGTCGGTAGTCATCGGAACTATACAGCTCGGCGCGACCGTTGACTACGCGATACTTATGACGACCCGCTACAGGACAGAGCGCAGCTCCGGCAAGGACAAGAAGGAGTCAATAGGCATTTCGCTGAGCACCTCGATAAAATCGATAATAACCTCGGCGCTTGGATTTTTCGCAGCGACTATCGGCGTTGCGGTCTACTCCGACATCGGAATGATCTCCTCGCTGTGTATGCTTCTGGCACGCGGCGCGCTCATCTCAATGGTAACAGTAATAACAGTCCTGCCGTCGATGTTCATGGTATTCGACAAGGTGATATGCAGGACGAGCGCGGGATTTCTTCCCAAAGACGGCACACACGATCGTCCGAAGCTGAAGATCCTGCTCGGACATCACTGACATAACGCGCGCGAACGTTACGTCCGCACGAAAACAGTTCCGCGATCACGCATTATTTGAAAGGAGCGATCTATATGAAAAACTACAGAAAAGCGATAGCAAGCATTACAGCCGTTGTTCTCTCGGCAGGAGCGACGGGTTCGATAGCATACGCCAAGACCGCTGACAAGGAGCCGGCAGAGCTTCCCGCAGAGGCAGGGACCCCTGCTCCCGCAGCCTCACGCACCGCCGAGGAGGGCGCAGCCTTCAAGGACGAGACAGTGTATGTTCTGTGCAATAATGACTCGACTGTGAAGAACATCATCGTCAGCGACTGGCTGAAAAACACCGGCGCACTGACCTCCCTGAGCGACGTCTCTTCGCTCTCCGACATCGAGAACGTCAAGGGCTACGAGAGCTTCGCGCAGTCCGGCAGCACGCTCGACTGGGCAGCGAACGGCAGCGACATCTACTACAAGGGCACCTCCACGAAGGAGCTCCCCGTCGGCGTCACTGTAACGTATTTCCTCGACGGTAAGGAGATCTCTCCCGCCGAGCTCAAGGGCAAGAGTGGAAAGGTCACTATCCGCTGGACATACGAGAACCGCCAGAGGGTCACGAAAAAGGTAAACGGCGAGGATACTGATATCTGCGTTCCCTTCATGGCAGCGAGCGCAGCGGTGCTCAGCACAGATAATTTCACTAATGTCAGCGTGACGAACGGCAAGGTGATCTCCGACGGCGAGAAGCTCATCGTTGTGGGCATAGCTTTCCCGGGACTTAACGACAGCCTCGCCCTCGGCGATATCGAGGGGCTGGACGTTTCCCTCCCCGACACCTTCGAGATAACAGCAGACGTCACAGACTTTGAGATGAAC
>JAFRXR010000012.1 GCA_017443395.1 Ruminococcus sp.
CAAAAGAATCGTTTCAGCGTTTTGATTTCCAACTTTAGTGTTTTCGCAATATCTGTTCATTTTGAGAAACATAAAAAGCGGCTATTTTTAGCCGCTTATAAAGCATTAGGGCTCCAAATCGAACACCATCGGTTCAGATTTGAAGTCCCATTCATATGGTTGCGGCGGCTGGATTTGAACCAACGACCTTCGGGTTATGAGCCCGACGAGCTACCTAGCTGCTCCACACCGCGATATAGCGTCACATCTATCTGCGACCATATTAGTATACCACTTTCCCGGACTGTTGTCAGCACATGAAATATATTTTTTTATTTTAACTTTATGCCTGCCGCGAAAAACGCTGAAATTTGCCGGAAATCAGGCAGAACACTTGCATTCCGGGAAAAAACATGTTACAATAAGAAAAAACAGCAGCGTGCTGAATGACGAAAGGGCAGGTGGATACAATGAAATTATCAAGACTTGCGGCAGTCCTGACCGCGGCAGTGCTTGCGTTCGTTCCGTTCGCGCCGGATGGCATTGATGCGGTTGGACCGAAGGAAGCCCATGCGGAGACCGGCATCGCCGATCCGTCTACGAATGATTGGATCCCCACAAGCTTCGATGAGGCGCTCGAGTTCCGCAACGAGTACGGTGAGACGATGTGCGCCGGCAGCGTGGCTTGCGTGGTGTTCAGGGAGACAGACCAGCAGCCCGCAGATGACGGAGCAGAGCCCCGCTATAAGGTCCTGACGAGCAACGGCGTAATGAAGGAGGGCTACAGAGCGACCTTCACCTCAGATACGAATTCGGACTATGTCTACGAGGTCATAGCGTATGAAGCCGTCGAGCCGGGCGACTTCGATATAGCCCTTGTGGATACGTGGCTCAAATCCTACGCGCTCGACCTCAGCTACTACCACGCTGTGTCGAGCTACTCGTTCCACTCAGACGACGACCTTTACGTCACCCAGACCGATATCTACGGCTGGCTGCCGGACTGCGTGACTGAATTCAAGCAGTATACCGACGCACACGGCGAGTGCTCCGTGCATGACAATTACATCGTTTACTGCGTTACGGAGGGCATTGGTACGGCTTATGGCTGGCAGACCTCGTTCAACGGGGAAGAGGCCGAGCTGACCAATATATCCTATTGCAGCTACGAGACCTCGATCCCGTTAGCCGGCGGAACGTCGTATATCGTGTATGTATTCAAGCCGCTGAAGGACGGCATAGTGAACATAGAGCTGCAATATGGGGAACTCTATTCCGGTGCTGATCCTGTGAAGACTTATTCCGACGAATTTGTGGTCATGAACGGGGGAGAGACCGTCCTTGGGAAAGGTATGCTGCTCGTTTCGTTCGTGGATCATGAGACCGGCGATCTCATTCCCTTTGCAGAGGGCGAGCAGGTCATGCTGTCCACGAATATCGGCTACAAGACCGATTCTGTGTCTGACGGCTGGGTCTACACCGGTCCCATACTTGTTATGGACAAGAACCCCGAGGTAATGGACGAGCTCGCTGGCTTTCGCGACGCCGACCTCTTTGAATTCGGACCCATGGAGTACCAGCTCCCGGCGGGATACACCTTCCCGGCAGGCTTCACTCAGGGCGATATGATGTACGTAGGCGGCAGCAAGACGCAGAGCGACGCCGTTTTTGTCAAGTACTACGACAACGGAGCTATCGAGGTCTCGTTCAGGCTCAGCTTTGCCGACAAGGGCGACGCCAACGGCGACGGCAGCTTCAATATCGCGGACGCAGTCACGCTCCAGAAATGGCTGACCGGAGAAGACAGCTCCGCCGTGAAGAATTGGAGGGCAGCCGACCTCTGCCGCGACGGCAGGCTCGACATCTTCGACCTCTGCGTGCTGAGGACCATGCTCGCACGCAACACCGTCGAAATCCCCGTCCTCATCGACTGAAAAGCCGTGCTTGAGAATGCGGGGCTCACAGGCATAAAGAACAAGCCCTGTATCGGCACAGGCGGGGACATGAACGTCTGAATACAAATAATGAGCCTCCTGCGCTGTGTGCGGGAGGCTTTTCACATTATTCCGTGTCGCTCTCGCCCTCGGAGTAGCCGAGATTAGCGGCAGTCTGTTCAGCGGCACGGCTGAACTGTGTCTCGTAGAGCTGCGTGTACACACCGCCCCTGCCGACGAGCTCGCTGTGGGTACCGCGTTCAGCTATCTCGCCGTCGCAGACAACGAGTATCTCGTCCGCTGCGAGGATAGTGGAGAGCCTGTGCGCGATGAGAATGCTGGTGCGGGTCGCGATGAGCGGCTCAATGGCGTCCTGTATCTTCTGCTCGGAGATAGAATCCAGCGCGGAGGTCGCCTCGTCGAAGATCATCAGGGCGGGGTCCTTCAGCAGGATACGCGCTATGGAGATACGCTGCTTTTCGCCGCCGGAGAGCTTCAGACCGCGGTTCCCGACGACAGTATCGAGCCCGGTCTCCTGTGAGGAGATGAAGTCGTAGATGTTCGCGCGCCTGCACGCCTCGATGAGCTCAGCTTCGGTCGCGCCGGGCTTGGCGTAGAGGAGATTTTCGCGTATCGTGCCGTTGAACAGATATGTCTCCTGACTTACGATACCGATATTCCGGCGCAGGAAAGCAAGGTCGAGCTTGCGCACATCTGTCCCGTCAAAGAGCACCTCGCCGCCGACGACGTCGTAAAGGCGCGGGATAAGGTTGATCAGCGTGCTCTTTCCAGAGCCGGACGGACCGACGATAGCGATACATTTGCCCTTGCTGAGCGAGAAATTGATGTCCCTGAGTATCTCCCTTTCGGGGTCGTAGTGAAAGCGGACATGGCGGAACTCCACCTCGCCGTCGGCGTGGTCGGGAGTGACCGCGTCGGGTGCGTTCTCGATCTCGACCGGCATATCGTAGTACTCGAAGATACGAGAGAAAAGCGCCATTGATCGTATCCAGTCCACCTGTATGTTAAGGAGCTGGTTCACGGGACCGTACATCTTCCCGAGCAGCGCGACGAGCACCGTTATCTTGCCGACTGTGACGGTCGGATCGAACTTCATCATGATTATGCCGCCGACCAGATATATCAGCATAGGACCGATATTCGTGAAGGTGTTGAGCGCCATGCGGAACCAGCGTCCCGCCATGCTTTCGCGGATATTCAGGCGTATCATGTTGCGGTTGACCTTTTCGTAGCGGTCGTACTCACGCTTTTCCATGCCGAAAAGCTTTACGAGCAGCTGACCGCTGACCGACATGGTCTCGTTGAGGATACCGTTTATCTCGTCGTTGCACGCCTGGGATTCCTTGGTTATCGACCAGCGTGTTTTTCCGGCGCTGCGCGTGGGAATGGCGAAAAGCGGGACTATCATCGCGCCGACGAGTGAGAGTATCCAGTTCTCGCGGAACATTATCACAAGCGCGACTATGAGCGTTATCGAGTTTGAGATTATGCTCGTGAGAGTGCCCGTGATGACCTGCTGGACTCCTGAGATATCGCTCGTCATGCGGGTTATGATGTCGCCCTGATTGTTCGTTGTGAAGAACCTCTGCGACATCTTCTGCAAATGGCTGTACATCGCGTTGCGCATATCGTAGGTGATGTGCTGGGCGATCCATGTGTTGAGGTAGCTCTCGAGGATACCGATGAGGTTAGCGAGGAGCGTGACCCCGAAGGACAGCAGTATATAAAATATCAGCTTGCTCATTTTCCGGGCGATGAGACCCTCGTCGACTATGCGCCCGGTAAGCACCGAGGGCATGAGGGTGAGTATCGCGGAGGCAAGTATCGCGATGAGCACGAGTGACATCTGCTTCCAGTACGGCTTGAGGTACGAGAAGATACGCGTGAGCAGCGCTTTCGTGACCTTTGGTCTGTTTTTCTTTTCCTCGTCTGACAGAAATCCCGGACCAAATCTTCCTCCCGGCGGCATAGATGATCGCTTCCTTTCGTGACATCCAGAATTGTGGCATATGGTATATTTCCTGTATATTATAGCACTTTTCTCGTCATAAATCAACACCTTATATCTTATTACCGACACTTGACATCACCCGCACAAATGCTATAATTAAAATAGAAATACCCTCAGAAAGGAGCGAATGTCCGTGAGCCTGTTCAGACACAGAAAGACTCTCTCCCTTCCTGAGCCGTTCACTGCGGACGACATCAGGACGGAATCAAGTATCTGCACCGGCGAGACGATCATCGGCTTCTACGACCGCTCCGCAAGGAAGCTCATGTACGCGGAGCTCGTGCGCTCAAAGGACGATATATCCCGGTTCTACGCAAAGTATGGGCTCTCATGTCCTGTGGACGAAGGCTCCTGACTGTAAACGAACGGAGGTAATGATATGCATTTTCTGAAAAAGCTCGCGGCGCTTGGAGTTTCGGCAGCCTGCACCCTCTCTGCGATGGATTTCCCCGCGGAGATACCGGCTGCGAAAGCAGCGTCGGTGGTGACGGTCTCCCCGATGGACACCTATGCCATAAATAACGGAGTTTTCGAGGGCTGGGGAACGTCGCTGTGCTGGTGGGCGAACCGTATCGGCTACTCGGATTCGCTCGCGCAGCAGGCTGCGGACGCCTTCTACGGTGAGGACGGTCTGAGGCTGAACATCGCCCGTTTCAACATCGGCGGCGGCGACGATCCCTCTCACACCCACATAACCCGCACAGATTCCGATATGCCGGGGTATACGGTCTATCAGAACGGCACGGTCACCTACGACTGGAGCGCCGACGCGGCTCAGAGAAACGTCCTGCTGCGGTGCGTGGAGGCGGCAGGCGACGACGCGATAGTCGAGATGTTCTCGAACTCGCCGCCGTATTATATGTGCCAGTCCGGCTGTTCTTCGGGAAATACCGACGCCGGCAAAAACAACCTCAAGGACGGCTGCTACGACGACTTCGCGGAGTACCTCGCGGAGGTCTGCAAGCATTATCAGGACGAATGGGGGATAAGGATACAGTCCGTTGAGCCCCTCAATGAGCCTGCTACGAATTTCTGGTACGCGGGAAGTCCCAAGCAGGAGGGCTGCCACTTCGACACGGGCGCGTCTGAGAGCCTTATCCTCACCGAGCTGAAAAAGTCCATGGATAAGCGCGGCATGGGAGATGTCATCATCTGCGGCACCGACGAGACCAGCATCGACCTCCAGATAACGGCGTTCAACGCCCTCTCTGATGAGGCGAAAAACACGATCTCCCGTATCGACACTCACACCTACAGCGGGAGCCGCCGCGGTGAGCTGCGTGACACTGCCCTTTCGGCAGGGAAGAACCTCTGGATGAGCGAGGTGGACGGCAACGGCACTGCCGGTACGAATGCGGGCGAAATGGCGGCGGGACTCTGGCTCGCAGGGCGTATCACCGACGACTGCAACGGGCTGAATGCCTCGGCGTGGATACTCTGGCAGGTCATCGACAAGCACATCTGCGCTGCCGGGTACAAGGGCAGGCAGGACTCCGGAATGCCTGATATTTCAGCCGGATTCTGGGGGACTGCGGTCGCTGACCATGACAATGACACCATTATCCTCACCAAGAAATACTACTGCTTCGGGCAGTATTCGCGCTATATCCGCCCCGGCATGACCATGCTCAATTCCGCGTCCAACACTATGGCGGCGTTCGACAAGGAGAACGGTCAGTTGGTGCTGGTGGCGTACAACACCTCCGGCAGCGCTTCTGACATGACCTTTGACCTCACGCAGTTCGACTCTGTCGGAGCGTCCGCACAGGCGATACGCACGAGCAGCACCGAAAACTGGGCGAATGCTGGTACAACTGCGATAAACGGCAAAATGCTCAATGTCTCCCTCGCACCGAATTCTGTCACGACCTTCATCATCGACGGCGTGAAGGGCAGCACCGATCTCGGCAGGAAGCTCGAGCCGGCTGAGGTGAGCGGTACTGATTCGTGGAAAAGCGACAGCAAGAACGGCTTCGCGAATGCCTTTGACGGGGATATGTCCACCTATTTCGACGGCGTGACCTCGGGCTGGGTGCAGGCTGACCTCGGGGAGAGCTATGAGATAACGGCGCTCGGGTACTGTCCGCGTTCGGGGTACGAGTACCGCGCCGCTGACAGTATGTTCATTGTCTCCGACGACGCTGTGAACTGGACGAAGATATACACCATAAACGGCAAGCCGAGCTACGGTATGCATTACTTCAAGCCGGAGGGCGGTGCGGTCAGCGCGCGGTATGTGCGGTACTGCGTACCGGAGGGAGCTCCTAACAACGGCGTCAACCGCGACAGCACCTACTGCTGCAATGTCGCGGAGATAGAGATCTACGGCGACGCCGGCGGGTCCACTGAGCTGAACGAGATCACGATACCCGCTTCAAATGTCACCGGCTCAGACCCGTGGAAGAACTCCGTGAACGACTGCCGCAAGGCTTTTGACGGCAACAACAGCACCTACTTCGACGGCGTGGGCGCAGGATGGGTGCAGGCGGACCTCGGCGGCGAGTATTCGCTCACCAGGATAACGTACTGTCCGCGCAAGGGTTACGAATACCGCGCTGTGGACAGCTTCTTCGAGGTGTCGTCCGACGGGGAGAGCTGGACGGTCGTCCACACATTCGTGAGTCAGCCCTCGGGTGTCCGGTACATAGACCTTGGCGGCGTGACTGCGCGGTATGTGCGGTACAGAGTTCCCGAGGGGACGCCCGATAACGGCGTGAACCACGAGAGCGTCTACTGCTGCAACGTTGCGGAGATACACGTTTTCGGCGACCCTGTGACAGAAGTTGCGGGCGATGTCAATGCGGACGGTGAGTTCAATGTTGCGGACGCAGTGCTGCTCCAGAAGTGGCTGCTCGGCGTTCCGGATACGGTGCTCGTGAACTGGCAGGCGGCGGATATCTGCGGTGACGGGATACTCGATATCTTTGACCTGTGCGCGATGAGACAGCTCCTTGCGGCTGCGTGAGAAATACTGACAAAGGCGGTGTCCGCACAGTGCGGATATCGCCTTTTTTGCCGATTGACAGGGCATACCAAATATGTTATAATGTCCATAATAAAGCTGAGTCAGGAGGGAGAGCATGAGTATCCGGTTGACCGATGAGATACGCGGGAGCCATTTTACGTCGCCGCTGGACCCCGGGGAATTGAAATACTACACCGAGAACTTCGCCCTTGCGGTGCTGAGATACTGCTTCGACTGCTACGACGACCTGACGGTCTGCGACGCGCCCGACCTCCAGAGTGCAGATAATTCCGTGGGGATAGAGGTCACGGAGGTCGCGATAAGCATGAACCGCGCGATAGTGGGGGACTGTCTCCACTACTGGGAGACGGGTGACGTTAAGTACAAGAACAAGGCTGAACAGCGCGGCGCGACCGCTGGGGAGATGTATTACGTACTGCCGTCGGTGGACTCCGAGGACGAGCTCGCGGCGCTGGAGACCATTTTCCGCAAGAAGCTCGGGAAGCTCAGCAGCTACAAGAAGAGAGGCTTCCGCAGGCTCGGGCTCATCATGATAATGGACGGTCTGCCGCTGAAAAATACGGCGATGTCGTGGGCGGACGTCGTCAGGGAGATACAGAGCTCCAGCCGCGAACGCTACGACGTGGTGTACTTCGCGTACAGCGCCGCACTCAGCTATTATGACTGCGAGACGGGTGATGTCGGGTACATTCAGATCGAGAAGCCTGACCTTGAGGCGCTGAAAAAGTACGCCCGCTTAGCCGTTGAAAAGGGCAGGGAACAGAATGTAAAAATGCCATAGCGCTCCGGAGATCACCGGAATGCTATGGCATTGCCTTTTATTTGATATGGTAGTACATCATGTCGAGCCTGTTCTCGAATTCCTCGACAGGAAGCGGCTTGTCGAAGAAAAAGCCCTGCGCGATCATGCAGTTGTTGTCCCTGAGCACATCGACCTGCTTCATGGTCTCGACGCCCTCTGTTATGCACTCGAGCCCGATAGCGCGCGCCATCGAGACAACGTATCTGTACATCAGGCTGGTGACGCTGGAGTCGCCGTCGTTCTCGGCGGGGAGGAAGCAGCGGTCTATCTTCAGGACGTTCCACGGTATCTCGCGTATGAGGTTCAGCGAGGAATAGCCCATTCCGAAGTCGTCAACGGAGGTGCATATCCCTGCGAGCTGGAGGCTACTTACGATACGCTTGAGGTCACGGAACTCAACGTCCGTGGTGGTCTCGGTGAGCTCGACCTCGATGAGATCGTGGGGGACGCTGTACTTTTCGAGAATGGCGATTATGTGGCTCGTGAGCTCGATATCGACGAGGTTCTTCCGCGAGAAATTGACTGATATGCGGACAGCGTTCCTGCCGGAGTCCAGCCACCTGCGGATATCCCGGCAGACTGCCTCGAGCATATACATATCGAGCTTGCAGATGTCGGTGCTCTGCTCAAAGATCGGTATGAAGTCATTCGGCGGAACGAGCCTGCCGTTGTGGAACCACCTGCACAGCGCCTCGGCGCCGACTATCAGACCTGTGGAGATATCCACCTTCGGCTGGTAGAATGCGCGGAACTCGCCCCTGCGGAGAGCTTCGGGGAAGAGGCTCTGCACCCTCATCATCTTGTCGCGCATATTAATCATTTTTGCGTCGTAGAAGATGATAGTTGACTCGCCGCTGCGCTTGGCGGCGTTGGACGCGAAGATGATCTTGTCCATTATCGTACCCTCGCCCTCCCAGATGATATCCTCCGGTATCTCGTAAAGACCTGAGCGGGCGCTGACGTATATATGCTTGGTGCCTGCTTCGTCGTAGGAGACGGGCACGCCGTCAAATATCTCGAGGACGGTGCTGAGGTGCTCCTTCCTGAAGACGGTGACGAAGTTATCGCCGCCGAGCCGGCATACTGTGCCGCCGGACGGTGAGACAGCAGCATCAACGAGCTTGTAGTAGTTCATCATGACGATGTCGCCGTAGTGCCTGCCGATGTCCTGATTGATGAGGTTGAAGCGGCGGAGGTTGAACTGCGCGGCGACCATTCCGCCGAGCTCGTCCGCGGCGCTGAGCTTCTCAAGGAAGCGCACATACGCGCGGTGATTGCGGAATCCGCGTTCGTCGTGGTAGCCCATTTCTACTATCGCGCGGCTGAGCCTGTTGCGCGATACGAAGCTCAGTACCGTGCGCATAACGAGGTCTGCGCGGCGGATCTCGTCATCGTCGAGGGGCTTGTCCTTTGAGGAGGAGTAGAGCGTGCCCTTGATGACGGCGCCGGACTTTGAAACGACGCGCCTCTTCGACACAACGGTATCGCCCATGCCGTTGTCGTAGTCGCAGAGTACCTCGCCGTCGCCTGCTATCTCGTGCGCGGTGCTGACATAGAATTCGGTGACTCCCTTTGCTATCCTGAGAATGCTGCAGAGCTCCTTGAGGGCGGAGACTACGGCATCTCTGGAGAACGAGACATGATCTGTCATCGAATCTACCAGTTTTTCAAAAGCTATGTAATAAGCATCGGAACGTGCTTTATCCATAAGATTTCCTTCCTGATCGAGGAGTTTAGTGACTTATCATATTTAATTATAGCACAATCCCTCGAATAAATCAACATTGCGGCGAGAAGTTTTCGTTCTGTTCATATTTGAGAATTTGTGCTCACGAAGAGAGGCATTGGTCTGTCAGCTTCGCCCGGAAATATAGTGACGTTAACGGGGAGCATTCAGCCTACGTTGCCCACTCTGCTGACCGCGATGTATTTGTCGAGTACTGCGCGGAAGTCGGTGTCGGGCTCGGCGTCCTCGTTGTACTGACCGTCAACGGTCAGGCGGACTCCGCCGTCCGGCAGCTTAGCCACTTCCTTATAGCGGTCGCGGTAGAACATACCGCGGGAGACCTTTTTGTCCCTGAGTATGCCCCTGCACTCTGCGAGCGGACAGCCAGGGAAGTTCACGTTGAAGATCTGTCCGTAAGGGAGCTTCTGCTCTGCAAGCTCGGCGAGTATCTCACCGAGATATCGGTCTGTGACCTCGTGCAGGGGAGAGTCCTCCTCGGAGAGAGCTATCCCGAGAAAGCCTTGAAATGCCGCCTCGAACGCCGCTCCGGCTGTGCCTGAATACTGTATGTCGGTCGCGACGTTGTAGCCCCTGTTCACGCCGGACAGTACGATGTCCGGTTTGTGCGGCATGACGCTCAGGCTGCCCACGCGGACGCAGTCTCCGGGAGTGCCGCTGCACGAGAATGCGCGGACGCCCTCCACCGGGAAAGCGTGCGGGTATACGTCTATATCGCCGTGGAGGGTTATGCTGTGCGAGGCGGCACTGCGCTGACCGTCGGGTGCGACGACCCAGACCTCGCCGAGCTGCTTTGCGGTGCGTGCAAGGCGGATCAGTCCGTCCGCAGCGATGCCGTCGTCATTTGTGATGAGGATAGTATGCATGGTGAGATCCTTT
This sequence comes from Ruminococcus sp., assembly GCA_017443395.1. Lineage (GTDB taxonomy): Bacteria > Bacillota > Clostridia > Oscillospirales > Ruminococcaceae > Ruminococcus. Next base: position 10,357 of record JAFRXR010000012.1, read on the forward strand.
CGTCGGGAGTGGGTCGGGGTGGGGGAGAGGTGCCTGCGGCATAAAAAAACGCATGGAGACTGTGTCCGCGCGAGGTGTTTTGTATGGGAGAAAGGAAGTATTGTGTGGGGGATATTTGTGTGGAAAGGGCGATGCGTTTTGTGAGGCTTTTTAGCGAATAAATAATAATACAAAAACGCCCGGCATACCTCTATTGTCATTTATTCGTTATTATCTGAGCCCGACACATTTGTGACGGGCAGCTCAGTGCCATCTACACACGACATACGATTCTCATGCGCGGAAAAATACTTACGCTCCACATGAAGTGGAGCGCGTCATGGATCCAGCGTCACGCTGCCTGTGTTATCTATACGGAATAGATGACTTTCATGCGCGGAAAAAAATCGCGCTCCACAAGAAGTAAAGCGCGAACTTGCCTGCGGGGGCTCCCCGCTGGTGCCGCTGACCGGGGTCGAACCGGTACGGATTTTACTCCGAGGGATTTTAAGTCCCTTGTGTCTGCCTATTCCACCACAGCGGCAATTACTTAATAATTATAGCATACAGTCCCGGAATTGTCAAGAGAAATTTCTTTCAATTTCCGCTTTTCCTATTGACTTGATATATAATAATGTGGTAAAATGGTATTACTGAACAAGAAAGGCGGCGGAACGGTGGCGGATCAGTTTTCAAGGACACGGCTCGTGCTCGGAGATGAGTGCATGGACAGGCTCGCAGAAGCAAGGGTCGCAGTATTTGGAGTCGGCGGCGTCGGCGGGTATACCGTCGAGGCACTCGCGCGCAGCGGCGTCGGGGCACTTGACCTCATCGACAACGACACGGTCAGCCTCACTAACCTCAACCGCCAGATCATCGCCCTCCACAGCACTATCGGACGCTTCAAGACTGAGGTCGCCGCGGAGCGTATCCGCGATATCGCTCCGGAGTGCAGGGTGACTGTCCACAACGTCTTTTTTATGCCGGATACCGCCGGCAGCTTCGATTTTTCGCAGTACGACTACGTTGTTGACGCTATCGACACCGTCACGGGAAAGCTCGAGCTGATAATGCGCTCGCAGGCTGCCGGGACGCCGGTCATCTGCTCTATGGGCGCCGGGAACAAGGTCGAGCCCGCTATGTTTGAGGTCGCGGACATCTATGAGACGTCCGTGTGTCCGCTTGCGAAGGTCATGCGGAGAGAGTGCCGCAAGCGCGGGATAAAAAAGCTGAAGGTAGTCTACTCGAAGGAGGAGCCGATACGTCCGCTCAGCTCCGACGAGGAGTGCGGAAATCGCATAGTTCCGGGCTCTGTGGCGTTCGTGCCGTCGGTCGCTGGGCTCATCATCGCCGGTGAGGTGATAAAGGATCTTACACATTTCAGCAGGGGAGACCGCTGAGAATTTGCTTATACTGAAAGGAGCACTGGTATGAAAATTTCCACAAAAGGCAGATACGCGCTTAGAATGCTCGCTGATCTTGCGATACATCAGGACGAGGGCTTCGTTTCGCTCCATGATATCGCTGAAAGGCAGAGCATCTCCAAAAAGTACCTCGAGCAGATCGTTCCCATGCTCACGAAGGCCGGCATTCTGCGCACTAACCGCGGAAACAAGGGCGGATATATGCTCGCGGACAAGCCCGAGACCCTTTCCGTCGGTGATATCCTCCGTGCGACCGAGGGCAGCCTTGCGCCCGTTGCCTGTCTTGAATTCGAGCCGAATGAGTGTGAGCGCAGGGACGAGTGCTTCACGCTGTACATCTGGGAGGGTCTGTACAAGACGCTCACGGAATATCTCGACGGCATTTCGCTCCGCGATATCGTCGACCGCATAGGCAATAACAGCGGAGACTACTGCATATGACAATCATGGTAAATAAATATCCCCGGCAGGGCGCTTGGCTCAGCCGGGGATAGTTTTTAGTCGAACATCGGGGTGGAGAGGTAACGCTCGCCGGTATCGGGGATAAGGACTACTATGTTCTTGCCCTTGTTCTCGGGGCGCTTTGCAAGCTGGATACCAGCCCAGACTGCTGCGCCTGCGGAGATACCTACCAGCACGCCCTCGTTCCTTGCAACGGCTCTGCCGGTCGCGAATGCGTCCTCGTTGGAGACCGTGATGACCTCGTCGTAGATGTTGGTGTTGAGTGTGTCAGGTACGAAGCCCGCGCCGATTCCCTGTATCTTGTGAGGTCCGGCAACGCCCTCGGAGAGGACGGGCGAGCTCTTCGGCTCGACTGCAACGATCTTGACATCGGGGTTCTGGGACTTGAGATATGCGCCTGTACCGCTGATCGTTCCGCCTGTGCCTACGCCTGCTACGAAGATGTCCACCTTGCCGTTGGTATCGTTCCAGATCTCAACACCAGTGGTGCGTTCGTGGGCAGCAGGGTTAGCTGGGTTGGTGAACTGCGAGGGGATAAAGCTGTTGGGGATCTCCTGCGCGAGCTCCTCAGCCTTTGCTATGGCACCCTTCATGCCCTTTGTGCCGTCTGTGAGGACGAGCTCGGCACCGTATGCCTTCATGAGGTTGCGGCGCTCCACGCTCATGGTCTCAGGCATGGCGATGATGAGTCTGTAGCCGCGCGAAGCCGCTACGGAAGCAAGTCCGATACCGGTGTTTCCGCTGGTGGGCTCGATGATGACGCTGCCGGGCTTGAGAAGTCCCTTCTGCTCTGCGTCGTCTATCATTGCCTTGGCGATCCTGTCCTTGACAGAGCCGGCGGGGTTGAAGAATTCGAGCTTCGCGAGCAGCTTTGCGCTGAGCTCAAGCTCATTTTCAGTGTTTTTGAGTTCAAGTATCGGGGTGTTGCCGATGAGATCGGTGATATTAGTGTAGATGCTCATGATAAAACAGCTCCTTTTGTCGTTGGAAGTTTACCTATCTGATTGGTATGAATATATTATATCACAGTGCATGAGATTTGTCAAGGGGGGTGGAGAGATTTTTTTGTGAGGGCAGAAAAGCTCCGCGGAACGGACAGACCCCGCCCGCGTTCAGCGGCTGCGGCGGGGAGTTCCTGCCACGAATTCGAGTACGGCACAGTACTTGTCTATCATGCATACCACGAGGCTCTCACGGTACTTCGGGAGCTTCTTCGTCATCGGCCACATATGGCGGCTGATGATGTCGCGCTCAAGGTCGCTGAGACGGGTGAGCCTGCCGGCGTTGCCTTTGGCTACGCGAGAGTGCATGAGACTGTGGGAGGGCTCGTCCTTGGTACGGCAGGAATTGTACGCCTTGCGGTCGTAGTAGAAGAGGTCATGGAGAAGTCCCGCGCGGGCTGCACTGCGGGAGTCGAGCCCGAGCCTGCGGCATACGAGGTAGCTGTAGTACGACACGTTCACGCAGTGCTGGAAACGGCTCGTGCGGACATGATGTGTGATCTCCTTCAGACGTGCGAGCTCCGGTCGTTCGATAAGGTCGCTCACGCAGCCGTAGTAGCTGCACCCCGCGAGCTCCTGCCGCGAGCAGACTGCCTTCAGCATTGCTGTCCCTCCTGTTGCTTTGATATCTCCATTATACCACGGGCGGCGTGAGATTGCAACAGGCTGGCAGGATTTTCTTTCTTTGCAGGTAATGTGACAGTATTGTGACTTTTTGCGGAATAATTGATTACATTTTTTCATCGCGCTTGACAAACCCGTGATTAATGTGTATAATGGTATACGGCGGGGAGGACACTGCTCTGCCGTTCGTTAATGAAAACATGAAAGGACCGCAAAAATGAATAACTTCAGATCACGTTTTATAGCACTCACTGCTGTGCTCTGCGTTGCGCTTTCCGGCGCCGTGGGCTGCAGCAATAAGAATAACAGCTCCGAGGAGCCTCTTACTGGTACGCCCTTTACATTCGGACGTTCCTCCGATAACATCAGCGCTGATACGCCTGTTGTAACTCCCGAGGGCTCCGAGACTTACACTGAGGCTGTCGTTACTGACGCTGCCGGTCAGCCTGTCACTGAGGTCATTTACCAGACTGAGG
>JAFRXR010000069.1 GCA_017443395.1 Ruminococcus sp.
GAAGAACATCGCGGAGAAGGCGGCGGTCATAACTCCCCGCAGGAACAGGCTCATCGACGGCATACTCAAGCTCCCCTACACACGTCTCAACGGCGACAGGGACAAGCGTCTGCCGGGCAATATCAACATCTCGATAGAGGGAATTGAGGGCGAATCCCTGCTGCTCATGCTTGATATGAACGGTATTTGTGCTTCGTCCGGCTCGGCTTGTACGTCGGGCTCGCTCGACCCGTCCCACGTCCTGCTCTCGCTCGGACTGGAGCACGCAGTCGCGCACGGCTCAATGAGGCTCTCGATAGAGGAGGACGTCACTGACGAGGACGTGGATTATATCCTTGAGGTCGTACCGAAGGTCGTGGAGCGTCTGAGGGCAATGTCCCCGGTGTGGGAAAAGATGATGAAGGGTCAGAAATACGAATAATACAGGAGGATAAATATGCAGTACAGTGAAAAAGTGCTCGACCATTTCTCGAACCCGAGGAATGTCGGAGAGATAGAGGACGCTGACGGCGTCGGCGAGATCGGAAACGCAAAATGTGGTGACATCATGAAGATGTATCTCAAAATAGACGGAAATATCATCACGGACGCGAAGTTCAAGACCTTCGGCTGCGGCGCGGCTGTTGCTACGTCGTCCATGGCGACTGAGCTCATCAAGGGCAAGTCTATCGACGACGCCCTCAAGCTCACGAATCAGGCAGTTGTCGAGGCTCTTGATGGTCTCCCGCCGGTGAAGATCCACTGCTCCGTGCTCGCGAAACAGGCAGTACGCTGCGCGCTTTCGGACTACTACACCCGTCAGGGCATCGACCCGGTACCGATCGTTGGCGAGATCAGGGAGCCTGAGGAGTAAGACCCTGCGCAGATAAGAGGAGCGCTCTCAATTTTGTGCAAAAACACCATTTGAAAACTCCCGCAGAATGTGATAAAATAAAAGTATAACGAGCAGCAATCACCGCGTAAGTCCAGTTATTGCTGCTCGTTCTATTTTTGGGGAGTGATAATATGTTTGATGTCAATGACACCCTGATGTACGGCTCATTCGGTGTGTGCAGGGTAGAGGCGATAGAAATGCGTGATTTTATGGGCGCGGAAAGGGAGTACTACGTCCTCCGCCACCTTTTCAGCCCGAACAACACCTTTTACGTCCCGGTAGACAGCGAAACGGCTGTCAGACAGCTTCACACGGTTTGCTCAAAGAAGACTGCGGAAGAGCTCATCGGACAGATACGCTCCGAAGCACCGCGTTGGACTGCTGATGACGCCGCACGCAAGGCTGAATACAGCAGGATAATCGACAGCGCCGACCGTCTTGAAATGCTCAGGCAGATGAAGGCTCTCCTGCTCCACCGCAGGGAGCTCACTGAGAACGGAAAGAAACTGCACTCCAGCGATGAAAGATTCCTCAGTATTGCCGGAAATATACTCAGCGAGGAATTCGCCTACGCTCTCGGGACAGACCGCAGCGAAGCGCTCCGCTATATCGAAGAGCACCTCGTCTGACTGCGCGGTCACCCTATATCCGCGAGCTTCTGTCTCATCAGGCAAAGATCGAGCACTGTGAGCTGACCGTCGCCGTCGAGGTCGGCTGCTGACCAGTTTTTCAGCTCAGCTCCGGGCTCTGCAAGGAGCCATTTCTGTATGAGCACGACGTCCGCGACGTTGAATGCTCCGTCACCGTTCACATCGCCAGCCGCAGCAGTTTCCTTAACTACAGCTGCCGCATAATTCACACAGTACGCACTCTGTCCGTTCGAGCCGAGGGTAACGCTCTCCCCTGCGCTCACGGACTTTTTGTATACATAGTACTCAACGCTCTGATCGTTCGCAGCAGTCTCTGTGAGCTTCACTAAGCCGCTCATCCAATCCGGTAGATTCTCCACGCGCGTATCAAGGAGAATGTACAGCGTAACGTCCTCGGACGCAGTGAAGCTCGCAAGGTCGCCGCTGACCTTTTTGCCGTCGCAGGGAGTGCGGACTGCCTCCGCGCCGATAAGTTCCTGCGGGAGCGCGGTGTAGACCATGTCGCGGTCAGTGTAGACGAGGTCGCCCACCTGCAGATCAGAGCCGATCTTCCAGAGCGACGGGTAAGCGTTATTATCGGGTGTGACCGTGAAGCACGAGCCCTGTACGGTCTGCAAAACCGGATCTGGGTGCGTGAGGTCGTAATAATAGGGTACCCAGCCGTTGAGGTAGGTGTCAACATCGAGACCGTCGCCCGAGCTGCGCACCGTCCCCGAGATGCGCCCCGAAGTATTGACCGGGCTGCCGTTCACGGTGGTGTTGTATTCCTTGTAGTTGGCGTTCGCGGGGTCATTGCCGCTCATGGACGTCCAGCCCGCGGACGTGATAATGCTCTCGTACTGGAGCTTGGTATTCGCGAATGCGACATCAGCCGCAGGTCCCCACGGTCTGCCGAAGTATCCGGAGCCGACCTGCATTCCGCTTGTTCCTGTAACGTTGCAGCCGTAGAACAGATACTTTCCGCTGTCCTTGGCAGCGGTGATATATCCGCCCACAGCCTTGTCAGAGTAGCCCGCGAATTTCAGCTCACACTCCTGGAATATCATCGTTCCGCCGCCGAAGATGTAGTCGGTGTTGCCCTCAATGACGCACTCGCGGAAGTAGCTTGCGGTGCCTCCGGTAAAGAGCGTGTCCTGACTGCCGAGGAAGGTACACTTGTAGAACTCACTGTTGTCGCCCTCGACTGCTATCGCAGCGGCACGCTCGGTCGCGGTCTTGCTGGTGACGTCCGCGCCCTTCACTCTCTGGAAGGTTATCGACTGGCTGCCCGAGACCTCAACCCCGTCCGCTATCTCTTCATCGGTGACGTAGCGGTTGAAGGAGTTCTCGAAGGTGATGTATTCAGCACGGAAATAGTCCGCGCCGCTCTTGAGCGCGACCGCGCTTCCCCAGCGGGTAGCCTCGCCCTTTGCGGACTTGCTCTGAGCGCTCGCAGCGTCGTAATAGCCGTTAGTGCCCAGGCTGTAGTACGTGTAGCCGATGCCGTAGTACCACGTTATCTTGACTTCCTTGGTCGGGTCGTCGTTGATGAAGCTGATGTACGGGGTGTTCACGTAGACCTGCTCACGGTAGACGCCGGGTGCGATATGGATATTCACTCTGGAATCCTCAGACGAGGGAGCCAGCGCAGCAGCAGCGTTCACAGCCTCCTGTACCGTGCTGTAGTTGTTCTGCTTGTCGCTGTAGCCAACGTAGATATGCATCCCCTTGGACTCAGCAGGCTCGGCGATCGTCCCGAGCTTGATATTGTTCGCGCACCACGTCCCGTACCACGAATAGCCAGTGTGGCGCTCGAGACTTATTTGTGAGACGTCCGTGTAAGCCTGACCGTCGCGGTCGGAGAAGAGCGGCTTACTGTTTTCTAGGTCGTAGAAGCGCGCCCATATCGTCGAGCCGGCGGACTGCGTCACGACCTTATCCGTATGGTCGGAGTTCCAATCGAACTTTATCCCCTCGAGCTTCACCGCGTCGAACCATGTGACTGCAGCGTTTATGCTGCGTATCACTCGGATATCGGGATCCGGCAGTGAGCGAAGGAAATC
>JAFRXR010000070.1 GCA_017443395.1 Ruminococcus sp.
AAAGTCCGAAGGGAAGGAACGTGGAATTGATGTCCTGACCCATAGATGTGTCATAGCGGAAGCCGAGTGTATCAGCTGTAACGCCTACTGTGTAGTCGCCGTTGCCGTCGATGTGTACCTTAGTAGCGTCGTAGCTGAGGAAATCAGTTGCAGCACCCGTGTACTGCACCCACCAGTCGCCGTTAACGATCTGGAGGTAAGCATCGCCCTCCTCAACGACTACCGCCTCCTCGAACTCGAGGTCACCGAGGTCAACGGGAGCTGCTGTGGGAACTTCCTCCTCCTCGGAGGGTGCCTCTGTCTCAGCTTCTGTCTCAGCCTCAGTAGTGGGCTCAGCGGTGGTCTCAGCGACGCTGTCCTTTGTGCTCTCGTTGTTGTCTGCGCATGAGGCGAGAGCGCCGCACATCATAGCTGCTGCGAGGAAGCAGGCTAAAAACTTCTTGGTATTCATGATAAAAACTCCTTTTGCATTTATATTACGGCATATAGAGGGTGTGCCGTTTTTTGCTAATAATATGATACACAATTTTTGCGACAAGTTCAAGATGATAACTTCAACAAACTTTCAGCATACACGGCGTGGGATTTGTGCATTTTCACGCATTGTGACAGGAGCTTAACTGCCCTGAGCCGTTCCTGTTACTGTGAAGTCCACTTCGACCTTCGTCCAGCCGGAGGCAAAAGCCTCGGGGTCGATGATCTGCGCGGAGTAGGTACCGTCGTCGGTGACAGCTCCGTTGGCGTCGTGGGCATCCTCTGGGAGCTTTTCAACGTAAGTGTTGTAGATGGTGGCGCGCATTTCACGCTTGTCCTCGGAGGAGGTGTAGTTTTTCGCCTTGAGCTCCAGCTCCTTGCCGTCCACACGCACGCTCTTGACCTCGATCGCCATATTGGGGTAGTGACCGTAGCCGTCGAACACCTTGACGTACAAGAAATTGAGTCCCTTAGGGGAGATGTCCGTGCCTGCGGCGTCAACGCTGACGGTGTAATCGCCGTCGCCGGTGATGTGCGCGATACCTGCATTCGGGTAGAGGAGGTCATCTGAGTTGCCGAGGAAGCGCGTGCTCCACGATTCGTCGATAACCGCGAGTATCGCGTCGGTCTCCTTTGCAACGACCTTGTTCGTATTTGTGCCGGGCTCGACAGTTACTATCTTCTCCTTGTGACACGCACAAGCTGATGACGCCATGAGCGCCGCGGCGAGTATGAGCGGTATCTTCTTTTTCATTCAGCTGCCTCCTGTTTATTTTGTCTTCAATAATATAATACACGATTTCGGCGCAATATTCAAGTGCTTTCGGAAAAATAGTTTCCGCCGCAGAACGTTTGTGTTGACGCTGTGCCGCAAAAATGGTATAATTACTATATACGCAGATCCGACGCAGTTTTACTGTTCTTTAAGGGAGAAATAATGTCATTTACAGATATCATCGCGCTGGCGGTGCTCATCGCGCTCATAGCCTTCGCTGTATGGCTCATACGGAAGCTCCGCAAGCCCGACATCACCAAGCTCTACCAGCCCAAGCCTATCCTCACCGACCGCGAATACGAGTTCTACACCCGCCTCAAGCCGCTCGCGGACGAGTTCGGCTTGCAGATATTCACCAAGGTCCGCCTCGCTGACCTCCTCGAGCCCAAGCCCAAGGACGTCAACCCGCTCTGGATGGAGTGCTTCAACAAGATACGCTCCAAGCACATCGACTTCGCCCTCGCGGACGAGGATACCATTATCGTCGCTCTCATCGAGCTCGACGATTCCTCGCACGCTCGCCCGGACAGAGTCGAACGCGACGAGTTCGTGAACGCTATCCTCGAAAACAACGGCTATACCCTCCTCCGAACATACGGCGAGACCGACGTCATCGAGACATTTCTTCGCTGATAATCATCAGCTCCTCGCCGGTGAAGATGTACGCCTTGTCTTCGACAGTGCCGACGTCCGGGAACACCGAGTTCTCCTGATCTATCAGCAGTCCTCCGAGACGGTACGCGACGCCGTATTCCGGCAGCATAAAGCTCGCGGTCACGTTGTACGAGTTATCGACATAGGCTGTATAGTCATCTATATGCTCGTCATTAGCCTGAGTTACAAGGCTGTAGACCAGGACATGATCGCCGCACGCCACGGGAATGTCATTCACCATTGTATAGCCTGATTCGCCGCCGCCCATGTACTGCGTGGCTGCGCCCAGTCCGCTGAGCTCATACGAATACCGTTCCATGTGCCCGATGTCGTAGACGTGCAGGGTACAGTCGCTGGCATTGCTGATTATTGCCATATTCTCCGTAACGCTGAGAATACCTCCGCTGCGGAGCTTTGTTTTTATTGTGTACTTATCGGTGGTGAGGGTGCGCTCCTTGTCGCCGTTCTTCCGGAGATACGTCACGAAGCCCAGCTCGTTGTCAAAGACGCAGAAGCGCTCGTCCGAGGACAGCGTCGGGTCAACGCCGTAGTTCTCGTAGTCCGTTATAGTGGGCTCCCACTCGAAGGTGTCCAGGTCAAAGCGGTAGATGTCCTTGTCGTCGTACATCCAGATGTTGCCGTCGCAGGAGAAGACGTACCTCTCGCCGGTCTCGCAGAGGGTCTCGTTCTCCAATGTGGAGAGGTCGAGGCGCTTTATCCAGCCGCCGGTGGCTAAGTAGCCGTTCAGCTCGTTCTGCTCATACTGCGTGAGGAGATAGTAGATATACCCGTCTTGTGCTGCAAGAAGAAAGGTGTTGAATAATCCGTCATCAGCGGCGTAATACAGTTCATCGGCGTTGTCGGAGAGTATCGCGAACTCCTCCGTCTCTATGTCGAACGAGCAGAGGAAGGAATGGTAGTATATATAGTTTGTGTTCACGCCCTCGACCCCGCCGTCCTCGCCGTATACCACTGTTTGATCTTTCTTTCCGGTATAAACGGTAAAATACATGGTCGTCCCGTCGATAAGCGTGTCGGAGGTATATATCAGCTCTTCGCCCTCCTCCAATTCGGGGAGCTCGAGCTGGTACTTCTCGATGTTCACCGGGGCAGCCTCGTCGAGCACCGAAAGACTGACGTTCACCTCGGTGAAGTCCTCGTAGGTCAGCAAATCAAGAGGTTTGTCCGCGGGAGTTTCGGGCTGGGAGCGGACTCTGTCTCTATGGCTTCGGTCACGCCGGCGGGCTCCTCCTCGGGAACGTCGGGGGTCTTGTTCTTGCTGCACCCGCAGGTCAGGCAGAGGAGCGCCGTGAGCGCTGCCGCTGTTTTTCTGTATCTCATGTCAGTTCCTCCTTGGCTGTGTAGACTTTGAGCGAGGTCTCCGAGGACACACCCACTCTGCCGCCGCTGCTGCTCAGTGTTATGGGGATATCCTCGTAGTATAGCATAAATGCGGCGCCTGTCACCGGGTCGATGATATACGGACAGTACGGCGAAACTCCCAGGAACAGCCAATCCCCGCACGGATAGACGCCGGTCAGGTTATTTATCTCACTGAGGTCGCAGGTGCACAGCTCGCGCGTAACGAGGTCGAAGCACATGATCGTGCTTGCGCCGCCGGCAAATATCACGGCGCGTTTATCCGTCGCCGACACCAGACTGCCGGAGCGGAGGGAGGTGGTCAGCGTGTATTTGTCACAGCTGAGGGTGTATCCGCCCTTGCCGCCGGGTCGGGAGAAGGTCGCGAAGCCAACAGTGTCGGAGTAGGTGATGTTCCCGCCGTCGACCGGGAGCTCCGGCGCGGTGAACTCCCCTGCGCTCTCGTCGAGCACGAGCCACTCGCCGTCGATGTCCGCATAGATACGGTCTTTCACGACCTTGGGGCTGAACTCGCTCCTGCCGAGATCCTGCACCTCAGAGCCGTCAGCAGAGATCTTCAGCAGGGCGTATGCGTTGTTCAGAAATTCGATATCGCTGTATAACGCGGTGACGTACAGTCCGCCGCCGCTGCACTCGCAAAGGGGCGAAATGCTCCAGCAAGCCTCGGGGATTCCCTCTCCGCTGACTGTGCAGTACTGCATCACCTCACCGGTATCAAGGTCGAGGCGCTCGATGTCTGCGCCGGTCATCTCGTAGCCGCTCTGGAGCTTGTGGACATCGCCGTTCCCGTCGATAAATTCATCGAAGGTCATGCTGCCGCGGCAGTTTACGCGGTATGCGCTCTCCCCCGCAAGCTGGAAGGAATCGCTGAAAACAAGGTCATCGCCCCCGGGCGCGTCGAAGGTGTACTCCTTCACGTCGAGCGGCGGGTCGGCGTCAACAAGGGTATAATTAACGGTAATGCTGCTGAAATCACTGCTGTCGAGCGTGCCGGCAGGCTCATCGAGTGCGGGCTCGAACGGCGGCGGAACAAGCTCGTCGCTCGGGACCGGGAGCTCGATCTCCGAGACCTCGGGCATATCGTTTTTCTTACACGCCGACAGAACGCACGCCAAAGCCGCAGAAACGGCTATTATCCGGGAATATCTCACTGTACTGTCTCCTTTCACGGGCACGATCGCCGCGCCCTCACTATATAGTGACTTCAGACGCCGAAAAAGACGAAATAATTCCAGTTAAAATAAAAAAATATATATTGATTATACCACCGAAACGCCGCATTGTCAAGCGCCACGGCGTGAGCTTGATTTGAGCGGGAAAATATGCTATAATGAATCGTAATCCATTTTAAAGGTGATAAAATGTTTCTCGATAATCTTGCGTTCAGCCTGAACGCGACCGTGCCCGTGTTCCTGATGATGGTCTGCGGGTGGGTGTTCCGGAGGATAGATCTCCTCGACGACCATACCACCGGTGTGCTGAACAAGTTCGTCTTCCGCACGACTCTCCCTGCACTTCTCTTCTATGACCTCTCCGCTGCCGATTTTCAGGCGGTCTGGGACGGGCGCTTCTTTGCATTCTGCGTCTGTGCGACCCTGCTGAGCATTGCGATCGCGGCACTCTACTCCCTCCTGCACCGGGACAGAGCCGAGCGAGGAGAGATAATTCAGGCGGCGTACCGGAGCAGCGCTGCGGTGCTGGGCATAGCGTTCATCAACAATATCTACGGTCAGGCGACTATCGCGGCGCTCATGGTCGTCGCGACCGTGCCGATATACAACGTTGCGGCAGTGGTCACGCTCTCGCTGACCTCTCCCGAAAAAACAGGAAGATCGGGCAGGGCGCTGTGGCTCACTACGCTCCGGGGAATAGTAACTAACCCCATAATCCTCGGCATTGCGGTCGGATTGCTCTGGTCGGCTGCCGGGATACCCCAGCCGTTCATTCTGCGGAAGTCGGTATCATACCTCGCGAACATGGCGACTCCCCTCTCGCTCATAGCACTCGGAGCTTCGTTCAAATTCGCCGAGACCAAGGGGAAGGTCGGCGTTACCGCGGGAATAGCACTCATCAAGCTCGGAGCGTTCTGCGCGATATTCCTTCCGGCGGCTGTCGCTCTCGGATTCCGCGGAGAAAAGCTGGTCGCGATACTGGTAATGCTTGGCAGCGCGACCACGGGGAGCTGCTTCGTCATGGCAAAGAACCTCGGGCACCGGGGCACGATTACTGCCTTCGCAGTCATGCTGACAACACTGTGCAGCGCATTCACGCTCACGGGGTGGCTGTTCGCGCTGAGGACGCTTGGATATATCTGATAGTACAAAAATGGATAGGCACACGCCTATCCATTTCCTTTACATATTGTCGATCTTGATAACGCCGTTTTTCTCAAGGTTGTGTAGGTAATAGAACATCGCCTCGGCTCGGCACTCCGGCTTCACGAGGTAGTACATATACAGCTCGATGACGTACAGGTGGCTCGAGCCGCGCCCGGATATCTTGAACTGGTGGATCCCGCGCGGGATATACTCATTGAATATGAGCTCCGGGCTGATATGGTACGGCTGCTTGCGCTCGTCGAAGGGGCTCTTGTGCATCGCCGGACAGTTGAAGTCGCGGCTCATGGTCTTCTGGTCATAGTCGGACATACGGAACGGCTTGTCCGGGTGCTTTTTCAGGTGCTCGTTGTAGACGATCATCTGCTTGCCGACGGTCTCGTATTCCTCAACTCTGCGCGGGCACTGCGGAAAACAGTTCGAGTCCGCGAGCATCTCGATCTTCTCCTTGTGTGGGAGCTTGTCGAGGATATCGAACTTGTTGTTGAGGTCGTAGTCGAGCACGACGATGTGGTAGTCCTTGTTCAGCTCCTCGGCAACGCGCCCGGGGTCGGTCAGACGCTTGCAGGTGGAGCTCGTTATCTTGTAGTTCGGGTATTTACCGCGGATATATTCCTCAAGAATATCGGAGTTGACGATGACCTCATTGAGACCGTTGTCGCACATCTTCAGCACCTTGTTGCAGAACGGGTCGTTCAGATGCTCCTTGCCGATGAGCGGGTTTGTGAAGGTAAAGCGCAGCGGGATACCCATACCGTTGAAGAGCTTCATCACGCCCTTGATGTAGTCGTCTGAGCTGATGCCGCCGATACATCTTCCGCCATTCCACATGGAGGGCGGGAATGCGCCGTACACCGACGCTATCTCGAGATCGTCCCAGAAGAGCTCGGGCATATTCCTTATCATGTTGATTATGACGTAGTTCAGCTTCATGTTCTCGGTCAGTCCCGGGAGGTGAAACCTTGCTTTCAGCTTTTCCATAAAAAGCTCCTTTCGCATTCTATGCTTTCATTATACCATATGCCGCAAAAAAATGCAACGCTCGCGGAAAAATTCGTGCTATTCATACTTTTTTGGTCGGCTTGCATTGCGTTTGTGTCCGAAATGTGCTATACTTATGAAAAAGGAGGCTTTTTATGCAAAAAATACTTGGCTATATGCGGAAGGCTGTGCAGGAATTCGGTCTGCTCAGCGACGGCGACCGTATCGCTGTCGGAGTTTCCGGCGGCAAGGACAGTCTCGCGCTGCTGTTCGGTCTCGCTCTGATGCGCCGCTTTATCGGGATAGATTTTGATATCATCGGCGTTACTCTCGACCCCTGCTTCGGAGGCGTCCCGACGGATTATTCCCCTGTCGCCGAGCTGTGCGAGAGGTCAAGGATAGATTACCGCGTCATTCCGACTCACATCGGGGAGATAGTTTTCGATATACGCGAGGAGGACCACCCGTGCAGTCTCTGTGCGAGAATGCGGCGCGGTGCGCTCCACAATACCGCGAAGGAGCTCGGCTGCAACAAGGTCGCGCTCGGGCATAACTACGAGGACGTCCTTGAGACGTTCATCATGAACCTTTTCACGGAGGGACGTATCGGGTGCTTTGCTCCGATGACCTACCTCGACCGCAAGGACATCACTGTCATTCGTCCACTGGTTTTCGCGCCGGAAAACGAGATAAGACGCAGTGTGAACCGTGCCGGGCTGCCGGTCGTAAAGTCGAAATGTCCGGTGGACGGCACCACTAACCGTGAGCGCACAAAAAATTTCATCAACGACATGGAGCGCTCTGACCACGGCTTCAAGGACAGGATATTCGGTGCGCTGCGGCGTTCCGGCATTGACGGCTGGGGCGGCGTGACCTACGGTAAATAACAAAAAGGACAGTTTCAAACTGTCCTTTTTTATTGGATCGTCAGACTCTGTGTATGCACGCAAAAAGGGCTCCCATATGGGAGCCCTTCCTTATGTCCTTGCGGACTTCATTCCATTGAGATCAGACTAAATTAGTCTTCCTTCTTTCTGAGAACGAATGCTGTACCAACTGCAACTGCAAGACCTGCAACTGCTACGCCTACGCCAGCAACACCTGTCTTAGGAGCGTCTGTGGGCTTAGCTGTTGTTGTAGCCTTAGCTGCTGTTGTTGTAGCCTTAGCTGTTGTTGTGGAAGCTGCAGCAGCAGAAGTTGTGGAAGATGTCTCAGCAGCTGCTGTAGATGTTGTAGTTGTAGTTGTTGTTGTAGTAGTTGTTGATGTAGATGTAGTTGTCTCCTCGTCCTTGATCTGGATACCACCGTTTGTGATACCCTGTGTGAAGAGGTATGCCTGCATCTTCTTACCAGTCTCTGTGTTCGAAGCGTCTGTGAAACGAGAAACGATAGAATCAGAGCTTCTGTAAACGAGCTCTACCGGGTAGAAGTCGCCAGCAGCAACGTCAGAAGGAAGTGTGAGTTTGAATGTGAGAGCCTCGCCGTCCTTACCCTTATTGGAAGAAGCAGCACCGTTGAGGTATACCCACTTACCGGACTTAGAGAAAGCACCGAGAACATCATCACCTGCATAGCTGTAGGAACCCTCGCCGAGATCCTTCTGCTCGCCGGCAACCTTGAGGAAAGCTGTCTCTACGCAAACAGGCTCAGCGTCAGAATCAGGAACGAGTGTGAGTCTGGAGTCATAGCAGAAGTAAAGACCAAGTGTAGCATACTTTCCGTCTGCGCCAGCAACGTTTACCTTTACCTCCTGAGTAGGATTAGCCTTAGCCTCGTCAAGTGTAAGCTCTACTGTATCAATTGTGATAGTAGCCTTTACCTCAGAAGCAGAGATCTCGTCAGCTGTGAAGCCGTAGGAAGCGAGGTGCTCATCCTCAGCAGCGGAAGCGCTGATTGCGGATGCAGAAAGTGCCATTGCAGATACAGCGATAGCAGCAAGTGCTCTCGAAAAAACATTCTTCTTCATTGTAGTAGTTTCCTTTCAAATATAATTTTGATTTTTTATGTTATCCGCCGCCATTTAGACGGCGGATCTTAACATATGATTAGTGGATAGGATCAACGATCTTCTCCCATGTCTCACGACCGAAGATACCAGTCTCAACTGTCTCAGCGTTGTAAACGAGGATAGCGGAAGCATCAGTACCGTCGATAAGTCTGTCAGCCTTCATAACGTTCCAGTCGTTAACGATGGAAGCGTCATGCTTAGCGTCAGCAAGGAATGCAGCAAAGTTGTCGTATACAGATGTAGGACCAGCTACGAGCTTGCTGTTAGAGAGCTGTACTGTATTACCGGATGTTTCACCGTCAGAAAGTGCAGCATTGTATACGAGTACGAGGGAAGCGTCTGCACCGTCAACCATGTTGTTGAGGTCAGCGTCGCCCTTAACACCGATGTAAACTACAACGGAAGCGATCTCCTCGTCAGCGTCTGCAAGCTTCTTGCCGGGCTGGAGAATGATCTTGCCAGTCTTGTCTGCGATGCCTGCGCCATTGTAGAATACAGGGATCTCATACTTGAATGTGTCGTTGTCCTTTGTGTAGGTGTTGTTAGGTGTAGCAGAACCGAAATCAACGTCGTCCTTGATGTCATAGGTCTCAGACCATGTCTCATCAACGATTACTGTACCCTCGTCGTTTGTGTAGCCCTTTGTGTAAACTACATTGAGAGTTGCGGACTCGATCTGGTCCTTAGCGAATTCCTCGTCGATGTCGAGGTAGAAGCCGTATGTAGACTCGAGCTCAACATAAGTATCCTGAACAACTGTTGTTACAACAGGCTGATCAGCGTCAGTGGAAGTTGTAGTTGTTACGGACTCTGTTTCAGATGTTGTGGTGGAAGTAGTTGTTGTAGAAGACTCAGTAGTGGACGAGGAGGAAGTAACGATGTCCTCTGTCTCTACGACTCTGTAGATGTGAACCTCAACGGAGCCTGTGCCCTGAAGAGCTGCGGAGCCGTCAACGTCGATAGTGATGATCTTCTTAGAGCTTGTTAAAATCTTGCCCTGTGTTGCATAGTACTTAGAGACCTGATCGAACTCAGCATCTGTAAACTCACCCTTGAAGGAAGCCTTCTTCTCGGAAGCTGTGTATGTTGCCTCAACGTTTGTGAGAGAATCAGCGAATGCGCCGAGCTGACCAGCCTCGATGTCGATAGCGACGCCTGTTGCAGACTCGATCTGCTCTACAGCCTTCTTAAAGTTGTCCTCAACTGTAGCGCTTGTCATGATACCAGTAGCAGTTGCGGGAAGCTGTCTGTTGAAGCCAGAAGTCTTGAGCTGGCTGTTTACAGCAGCGATAACATCAGCAACAGTGCCGGAAACGGACTTGTCAGCAGCATTGTTTGCCTTTGTGATGCCGTTCTTAGCCTTTGTGAGAAGGGTCTGATAGTCAGCGAGCTGAGCATCAACGTCAGCCTTAGCAGCAGCGATCTCATCAGCTGTGAGAGCGCCTGCCGGGAGAGCGTCGATAGCGTCATAAGCTACCTTCTTTACCTCATCGAGCTTAGCCTGAGCGTAAGCGAGTGAACCCTCAACATCGTACTCAACGCCATTCTCGTCAACGAACTTGAATGTAGCTTCTACTTTCTTACCGTCAGCGGAATCAAGAGCAGATGTGCCGATAGTAACGGTAACTGTTCCCTTTGTGGAAACCTTTGTGAAGTCGATATCTGCAAGCTCAGCAACGCCGTACTTTGCAGCAAGACCGCCAGCGAGCTCCTTGAGGGAGTTCTCAGCAGCATTGTAAAGGCCGTCGATAGCCTTGTCAGTCTTTGCTGTAAGAACGATGTCAAGATTATTCTTGAGCTCGTATGTGATACCGTCAGCATTGATAGCCTTGAGAACAGACTCAGCAACGCTACCGTACTTTGCGCTCTTGGAAGTTATGGAGCTGATGTAGCTCGAGATATCAATTGTGCCATTGGTCTTCTCAGTTGTCTTGAGCTTGTTAGCGATAGTTGTGTTCCAGCTGGACTCAGTCTGATCGGGAGCGATGTAGCAAAGAGTCTCGAGTGTGATTGCCTCATCACTCGCTGTCTTGTTAGCCGCGATAAGAGCTGTGTCGTTGAAATCAACCGCGAAGGAAGCGGTCAGACACTGTGTGAGAGCGAGCGGGACAGCAGCTGCTGCGGCAACGGCTCTCTTGAATAATGAAGTCTTCATTGTTCTATACCTCTCTAACATATTTTTTTCCTCGCGGCGCCAGCCTTATGTACAAGACTTACGTCATTCGCAAGGCGCAATTTCTGGGAGCAAGGTCAGCCACCTATAGCTTGCCCGGAAATTCATAACTACATTTTATCACACTAAAAGCAATAAGTCAAGCAGAACTACATATTTTTTTCAAAAATTATTGACGATTAAACAATATATTTTTTGTATGTATTTCACAATTGGCACTATTACTTCGCGCTATTTTTCGGGCTTAGACCGTCCTCACCTGAAATTATAACACTTTTCTGACAGAAAATCAACAGGAAATCCATACCTATTATATATAACGATTTACAGATCCGGTCTATCAGACAAAAAAGCAGACCCGAAGGTCTGCTTTTTGTTGTTTGTTTTTATCCGGATCAACCGAATCTCTCAGGGCACGCTATATCCCAGAGTGCCTGATAATCAGGATTTTCGCCTGCGCTAGCAACCTCAGCATTGAATACGAGGATACCGGAAGCGTCTACACCGTCGAGCATTCTTTCGCTCTTGATGTAATGCCAGTTATCAGGATCATACTCGTTAGTATTTACGTCGCCGAGGAATGCGCAGAATGCATCAAGCGGATCGTCGGCGCCCTTAACGAGCGAGCTGTTGGAGAGCTGTACCGTGTCACCAGATGTTGTACCATCAGAGATAGCCGCATTGAATACCAGTACCGCAGAAGCGTCAACACCGTCGACCATGTTGTTCAGGTCAACGTCGCCCTTTACGCCGATGTATGCCTCAAGGTAGAGAGCATTGCCATCCTTGTCGAGGAGCGGCTCGTTGTCGTAGCAGATCTGGATGAGCTTCTCGTCTTCGCTGTAGAAGAAGTCTGTCTGATTTACATCGTATACGTTCTGAGGTGTAGCGAGCTTACCGTCCTTATTCAGGTAGGTAATGTTATCAAGGCTTACATTAGTTCTCTTGATAGTCTCGGTCACAACGCCGTTTACGCTGTACTCGTCGTAGATCTCAAGCTTGGTGATCTGGTTCTTGGAGAACGCATCTGTTCTGTTATCGTGGCTGAAGTAGAAGCCGTATGTCTTCTCAACTACGCCGTAGGTACGAACTGTTGCGTCCTTAGGAGCTACTGTGATAGCGCCGGCAAATACACGAACATTTGCTGTGATGTTCCTGTCATCTACGCCGTTTACATAGAGATCTGTAGGCATTACAAGATATGTGCCAGCCTCACAGTCCTCAGGAACCTTGTAGATGAGAGTCATTACGATCTCGCCGTCCTTGGAAGCCTTAACGGATCCGTCTGCGGAAGCGAATGCATACTCGAGATTGTCTGCGCTCTTAGCAGTCACGTCGGAGTAGTAGTACGGTCCCTTAGCACCCTGTGCCTCGATAGGAGCCTCAGGTGTTACCTTGAACTGTGCTGCGGAGACCTCAAGACCTGTTCCGTCCGGATCAACAATGGTCATTGTAAGCTCAACAACGTCTCCAGGAGCAGCTGTTGTCTTAGCGATACGCCACTCGATGCTGCCTTCGATAGGAGCCAGTGTCGTAGATGTTGTCACGGATGTCTCTGCTGTTGTAGTTGTTGTGTCAGCTGCACCTGTTGTGGAGGTGGTATCAGCTGCGCCAGTTGTGGTCGTAGTTGTGTCAGCCTCGCCGGTAGTTGTGGACGTCTCAGGAGCCTTTACAGTGATAGAACCGTCAAGGAAGATGAGATCCTTAGTCCAGTCATCGCCGTCAGGTGAAGAAACGAACGGAGCAAAGCTCGACTTATCCCATGTTACAGGATACTTGCCAGGCTCTGTGGGAGCTGTGTAGGTGAGAACGAGAACAGTCTCGCCGTCTGCACCAGCCTTAGTAGCGTCAGCGAATGCTACCTCAACGCCGTTAGCGAGGTGGTTTGCATTGCTTACGATAGCTGCGCCGTATGCATCAGACTCAGCGGATACGCCTGTGAGTACAGGTGTCTCTGCAACGATACCGAACTGTGCTGCCTTGATCGCCATGTTGATAGCGTTAGGATCGAGTATTACGACCTTGAGCTCAACTGTAGCGCCGGGATCAACAGTAACGTCCTCGATATCCCAGATCATAGCTCCGGGAGGTGCAGTAACGACAGTCGTTTCAGTGGACTCAGCATCTGTAGATGTCTGAGCAGCTGTTGTTGTGGAAGCAGCTGTTGTTGTAGAAGCAGCTGTTGTTGTAGACTCAGTCTCAGCAGCTGAAGTTGTAGACTCGCTCTCAGCAGCTGTTGTTGTAGAAGACTCAGCCTCGGTCGTGGAAACAGAAGAGGTCGAAGTCTCGGGCTCTCTAACGGTGATAGAACCGTTGATCAGGAGCACGTAATTTGTCCAGTCATTACCATCAGGTGAAGAAATGAACGGAGCGAAGCTCGACTTATCCCATGTTACAGGGTATACACCAGGCTCTGTGGGAGCTGTGTATGTGAGCTCGATAACGGAAGCACCGTCTGCACCAGCCTTAGCCGCGTCAGCAAATGCTGCCTCAACGCCGTTAGCGAGGTGGTTTGTATTGCTTACGATAGCCGCGCCGTATGCAGCAGATTCAGCGGAAACGCCTGTAAGTACAGGTGTCTCAGAAACGATGCCGAACTGTGCAGCCTTTACAGAAAGCTGTGTGTCGTTAGGATCGAGTACGAGAACCTTGAGTGTTACAGTCTCGCCGGGATCTACAGTAACATCCTCGATGTCCCAAGCGATAGAACCGTCAGGGATATTTACTGTAGTTGTGGATACTGCTGTTGTTGTTGTAGCAGCAGATGTTGTTGTAGCAGCAGATGTTGTTGTAGTGGACTCAGTCTCAGCAGCTGTTGTTGTAGACTCTGTCTCAGCAGCTGTTGTTGTGGAAGACTCAGCCTCAGTTGTGGAAGCAGAAGATGTTGTTGTTACGTTCTTGACGTGGATAACACCGTCAGTGAATGTGATATTCGCTGTGATGTCATTTCCGTCGCCTGTAACGAACTCTGCGGACCACTTAACGGGGTAGTCGCCCTCTTCGCAGGTATCGGGTACGACGTAGGTAAGAACGAGGACTGTGTCGCCGTCCTTAGCAGCTACATACTTACCGTCAGCTGTTGCGAATGCGAACTCGTTTGTCTCCTTGTTGGAAACGATAGAAGCCTTGTAGCCGTCGGAGCCAGCAGCGGAGCTGTACTCGATCGGCGAATCAGCCTTGATAGTGAACTGTGCACCAGCAACGGAAGCTGCTGTTGTGCCGTTCTTTACAGTTACGTTCATTGTAACTGTGTCGCCGGGCTCTGCATCTACCTCGGGGATTATCCACTCAGCCTTGCCGAAGTCGAAATCATCCTCAGGGCGTACTGTGATAGAACCGTCAACGAGTGTTACCTTGTCAGTAACGTCGTTGCCGAACTCGTCACTTACGAATAACGAACCCTTGTCCCATGTGATCGGGAATGTTCCGGGAACAGCAGGAGCAACGTAGGTGATAGTAAGAACATTGCCTGTGGAAGCAGCTGTGCCTGCACCCTTGCCATCGCCGAATGCGTACTCAACTGCGTTAGCTGTGTTCTTGGAATTCTTGATGATAGCAGACTTATAAGCATCGGAAGCAGCAGATGCGTCGCTGAATGTTACAGCCGGATCATTCTGGATGATGAACTGTGCACCTGCTACCGCAAGAGGATCTGTGCCAGCTGTTACAGCGACGTCCATTGTGACTGTCTCGCCGGGCTCTGCAACTACATCAGGGATAGACCAGGTAACTGCACCGTCTGTTTCACCAGCAACAATGATCGCACCATTTGCTGTTGTGACCTTGCTTGTTACGTCATTGCCGTTTGTATCGCTTACGAACAGACCGTCCCATGTGAGCGGGTATGTGCCCGGCTCTGTAGGAGCTGTGTAAGTGATAGTCATGATCTTTGCCTTGTCAGAAGCAGCTGTGCCTGTGCCGCTGTTGTCTGCGAATGCGAACTCAACTGCATTGCTGCTGGAGAGATGCTCTGCATTCTTAACGATAGGAGCACTGCCGTAAGCTGCGGACGAAGCGCTTACTCCGCTGAACTTGACACCAGCCTTAGCTGCGATGTCGAACTGCGCACCAGCTACGGGGAGAGTGGAGTCGCCGTCAACGTAAACATTGACCTCGACTGTCTGTCCGGGAGCTGCAGTTACTGTGTCGATAGCCCACTTAGCTGTACCGTCAGCCGGATCAGCTGAAGTAGCTGCCTTAGTAGTTGTTGTCGTTGCAGTTGTTGAAGCGGAAGAGGTTGTGGAGGAGGTTGTTCCTCCGACTGTGATGTCACCGTTGAGGATAGTCACATTATAAGGTGTCTCGTCGTTCATTACCTCGAACTTGTCGAAGGATACCTTATAAACGCCGTCAGCTGTTGTAGCCGGGACCTTCCAGTAAACAGTAGCGATAACAGCATCCGCATCACAGGTCATAGCGGCAGAGCCCTTGAGGGTCGTGAAGTTGAACTTCATCTGATCGTCGTTGATCGTGATAGCAGAACCGAATGCAGGAGATTTATCCTCCATGCCGTCGTAGTTCACGCCGTCATCTACCTTCATGAAGGCAGATACAGATGTGAGGTAATTACCCTTGGGATCCATTGTGATGTTCATCTCAACATCGCCGCCGCCGGAAGGAACTGTGTAGCTTCCGAGGTCGATAACGATCTCGCCGGTCGCTGCGATAGTAGTTGTAGTAGATGAAGTGGTATTACCCGATGTTGTCTGAGTTGCTGTTGTGGAAGATGTCGAGCTGTCGCCGACAGTGATGTCGCCGTTGATAACAGCTACCTTATAGGGAGTGGTGTCGTTCATTACTTCGAACTTGTCATAGCCGATCTGATATACGCCGTCGGGAGTTGTGGAAGGAACTACCCAGTAGATAGTAACTATCTCAGCTCCTGCGTCGCAGGTCATAGCGGCAGAGCCCTTGAGGGTCGCGAAGTTGAACTTCATCTGTGCGTCATTAATAGTGATAGCGGAACCGAATGCAGGAGATTTATCCTCCATGCCATCCCAGTCGATGCCGTCAGGAGCTGTCATGTATGCAGAAATGGATGTAAGCTTGTTGCCCTTAGGATCCATTGTTACATTCATCTCAACATCGCCGCCGCCGGAAGGAACTGTGTAGCTTCCGAGGTCGATAACGATGTCAGCATCGCTTGTGTCAACTGTTGTTGCCGCCTTGGTTGTAGTAGTATTGTCAGCCTTTGTTGTGGTCTGAGCTGTCGTAGTTGCAGTAGCGGTATCGCCAACTACGATAACGATCGGATCTGCGCTTACGGAGTAAGTATCGGAATCCGAATAGAACACATCGAACTTATCATAATTGATGGTATAGGTGCCATCAGCTGTGCCGTCAGGGATAACGAAGTAAAGCGTTACCGCGGACTTGTCTGCAGCAGGAACTGCAAGATCAGAGCCCTTGAGGGTAGCCATATTGAACTTCTGACCAGCTGTGTTTGTTACGAGACTCGCACCAAACGCCTCTGATTTCTCCTCGGTGCCGTCAAACTCCAGCGGTGTGGAATTCTTGAGCCATACCGAAACAGAAGCAACACCCTCACCGTTCGTATCCATGTAGAGATCTACTGTAGCAGTCTCTCCGGCAGTGTATGATTCCTTATCATTCTCTGCTGTGACCTTTATAGCCGAGGCTGATTTGTTTGCAGAAACGTCCTGCACCTCACTTAAACTAACGTTAGGCTGCGCAGCAGAAAGACTGCCGGCAGCACTAACGGTGAATGTCGAGGCAAATGCACTCGTCATGAGCGAAAGGCTCATAACTGCGGACGTAACTGCGGAAAGCAGTTTCTTCATCAGTGCATTTCCTTTCCGGGCTTATAGCCCTATTGGATTTTTCAGCCTTGGTTATTCAGCAAGAGCAGTTGCAGGAAGTGTTACGAGGTGAACGATAGACTGGAGGATAGCAAGAGAATCCTCGTCTGTGATCTCGTCGCCGCCCTTAGGAGCGAAGCAGTCTGCATTGAGCTTGCCCTGAGCTGTAAGGTCATAAGAAGTATTGTCGTTTCTCCACTTGTTGAGTACAACAACGTCAGCAACGTTTACAACGCCGTCGCAGTTAGCATCGCCGTAGTCAGGTGTGCCGGGCTGCTTCTCAGTTGTAGTTGTGGAAGAAGTAGTTGTTGTAGAAGTTGTAGTTGTTGTTGTTGTTGTGGAAGAAGTTGTTGTTGCGGAAGTAGTTGTGGAAGATGTCTCGCCGCCCTCACCAACAGTGATAGTACCGTTGATAACAGCAACCTTGTAAACATCTGTACCGTTCATGATCTCGAACTTATCGCAGCCGATCTGGTATGTGCCGTCAGCTGTTGTCTCGGGAACTATCCAGTAGATAGTAGCGATCTCAGCGCCAGCGTCGCAGGTCTTAGCAGCAGAGCCGTTAAGAGTTGCGAAGTTGAACTTCATCTGATTGTCGTTGATAGTGATAGCAGAACCGAATGCAGGAGACTTGTCTTCCATGCCGTCCCAAACGATGCCGTCAGGAGCTGTCATGAATGCAGAAACGGAAGTAAGGTAGTTGCCCTTAGGATCCATTGTTACGTTCATCTCAACGTCGCCGCCGCCCGAAGGAACTGTGTAGTTGCCGAGGTCAACAACGATGTCAGCATCAGATGTATCAACTGATGTAGTTGTTGTAGTGTTATCAGGCTTGGTTGTTGTTGCTGTTGTCTGAGTAGAGGAAGATGTAGGAGCATCGCCTGCTACTGTGATAGTAAGAGAGTCTACTGTAAGATTTCCGTTATCCTTTGTGAACTTCGTGTTGCCGACCTCGATCATCGTAGCCTTGTTCTCGGGGTGCTCGGAATCAGCGCCCACATTAACGAAGTCGATCGTGTAGTCACCGGCAGCGATTCCCTGCGGGAATGTTACTGTGAACACGAGGAAAGGATATGCGTCAGATGTTGCGCCTGTGTAGGTGTAAGTGCCGCTGACATTTGTCCAGCCGCCTGCAACGTATGCATAATCGCATCCGTAAGCAGCCATCTTATCCTTAGCGGTAAGAGCGTTGTAGCTTCCGCCTGCACCGGTGTAAGCACCCTTTCTGCTGAAGCTGCCGCACCATGCCGGTACATAAGTTGTATCGAATGTTGTGCCGTCAGCCTTCTCGAAGGTCTTAGCCTCCGAATAGAAATCAGAAGCGAAGTCGTAAACGTCAGTTTCTGCGATCTTTACCTTTCCAACCTCAGGGCCGGATACGAAGGAAGCAGCAACAGCAACAGAGCTTGTGTCTGCCTCGCTCTCAGTGAGGTAGATAGCGAGGGGTAACTTTACGTCGCCCGAGGAACAGTCGATAGTAGTGCTTGCGCCGTCGAGGGTCTTGATGGCAAAGCCTTTGGTCTCAGCCGCACCGCTTGAAATAGGAGCAACAGCGCTAACCATTGTTGCAGCTACACAGAGAGATGTAACTGCGGAAATCAGCTTTTTCATTTGTAATAATTCCTTTCTTTAGACCTCAGACCGAGGTCTATTAATAACTCAAATGGGTTTGTATTCCTTTGTAAGGGGGACAAATCAGATAATCTCGGATCAAAGCTCTGTTACGAGTCCAGCTTCATACCTCTGGATCTGGAGCGCGTCGTTGTTAGTAACGCCGTCGCCGTCGCCGACTACATCGCCGTTGATCTTGCCCTGAGCAGTGAGAGCGAAGTTGTCGGGATCAGCCTGGAAGCGCATGATGGCAACTGCGTCAGCCATGTTTACATCGCCGGACTCGTTAGCATCACCCTTGAGGTACTTTCCAGAACCGCCAGAAGTCGTCCCAGGAGTTGTTGTAGTTGATGTTGTGGTCGGTTGACCGATCTCAACTGAACCGTTGGTTACATTCACATCATAAGAGTAGGACTTGCCATCCTTTGCGTAACCGATGCCGACTGAACCGTTATCCGAACCGGATTCCGGACGTGTCTCACGCTTGATCGCGCCGAGCTTGATCTCTGCTGTACCGGAAGTAACACCGTCGTTTACTGTACCGTTGATAACGCAGAACACGCCATCAGACTTGATCCAGTAAGAGGGATCAGTGTAGGAATTGGACCATGCAACGTTTACATAGTTCTCTCCTTCGGGTGCATAGACACTGAAGAGCTTAACGCCATCAGCAGTCGGGTCGGAAGCAGCGGCATTCTTCACGAGTGTGCCTTCCTCTACAGAAGTGATAGTGATCAGTGAGCTGTCGAATTCAATACTGAAATCAATGCCCTGGATTCCTGAAGACGGAACGTCAGCTAATGACACTTCCACCGAGAAGGTCTCCCCCGCCTTTGCAGTCTCCTTGCTGGCGGATATCTGCACTGTTTCGCCTGCAGCGACAGCAGAGCCAGGGAAAGCCGATAGTGAAAGCATCGAAGCAGCAATTGCTCCTACGACTACCTTTTTTGTCTTCATTTGATTTTTCCTCCTTCTTCAATAGTGTTATATAACAAAGGAACGGGTCGCCCCTTTTATTATATCTTGTCTCAGCTTGTGCCTCGAAACCCGGAGGCACGCGGGAGCATAGCGCATCATGAATAAGGTGAGCCAATGATACGGCTGCGTCAGCAAAGCGCAGACGAGCCTCCCCAAACCCCGGCGCCTGTTCGTGCCGCGGTCTCGGGAAGCCGTCCGCCGTTAAAGCAGACCGCACCGAAAACTCGTCATGAAGCTGTCCCTTGAGCCGGACGCATCATACTGCCATGATGAGATTCAGTTATCCCAAACCTATATTTATTCATGATTTCATTATATATCAGGTCTAAAAAAAAGTAAATAGGTTTATACTGTTTTTGGTATTTTATATAAAGCCCAAATCCGTTTTTTGAACGCATTGCACAATTGGATTTTTTCTGAAAATGCGCCCTTAAAAATGTAAATCGAATATTTATTGAATAGATTATATCATTTATCCAATCGTCTGAATTCCTCGGGGATATTCTCCTCAATTATGCTGTTCACCACGTCCCAGTTGAAGGTGGTGTAGGTGCCCTGCGGTATCGCATACGGCAGACCGTGGCTGTTTGCGAGCTCGGGAGTGTACATACTGTAGGGATATATCCGCATATTCGAGAAGCTGCCGTCGTCATAGTGGACGATAGTCGGTATGCAGCCGACGTTCTCGAGCCTTGCCTCGCCGGTCTCGCCGTCAACAACGATATCGAGGTCGGGCATCTCGCCGACGACGTTGAAGTTATCGGTCTGTGCGCAGATGAAGTTGCCCATTGAGTAGTACACGAAGCCTCTCGTGCCGTCGTCGCGGTAGATCCACTCCATAGTCTCTGCTGTATGAGTATGGCAGCCCAATATCAGATCTGCTCCCCAGTTGACCATTTTAGTCGCGAGGTCGATCCTGTCCTGCGAGACCTCATGCGTGTCCTCAACTCCCCAGTGAGCCGAAACGACTACAACGTCGGCAAGCTCCTTTGCCTCCTTGATCTGACGCTCGATGACGTCCTCCTCGGAATTGAGGATAACTCTCAAGGACGAGTCGTAGGGTATCTCAAAGCCGTTGATGTGCTCCGCATATGCAAGGAACGCTATCTTCACGCCGTTCACCTCGCGAACGCGGATATTGTTCGCGTCAGCCTCGCTGAGGTAAGCTCCGAGGACCGTTATATCGTACTGATCTGCCAGACCGTTCCAGAAGTTTATCGACTCCTCGAGAGCGTCTGCGCCGTAGTCGAGCAGATGATTGTTTGCCATTGTGAAAACGTCGAAGCCGAGGTCTATGACTGCGTATGCGACCTCCGGCGGAGAATTGAACAGCAGCGCACCGCCGTTCGCACCGCGGATCTCGTTGCTCTGGGAGATTATGGTCTCCTGATTGAGCACCGCAACGTCCGCACCTTCGACTATATACCGCACATTCTCATACAGGGGCGCGAAGTTGTAGCCATTGCCGCCCGCATAATTCTCTGCGTTCTTGTAGACTGAATAATGGATAAGATTGTCGCCAGCCGCAGTAAGGTGGACGATCTTGTCCGCGTTCTCCGGGAGAGTTGTTTCCTCAGAGCCTTCCCCGGGGGCCTCAGTGCCCGAGCCCTCCTGACCGGAGCCGTTCACCGACGTGCCCGAGCCTCCTGTCATGTCAGCGGTACCGATGCGTTCGATCTTTCCGCAGCCGAACGCAGGCATCACTGCCAGTGTGATAAGTACGGCAAGTGCCGCAGCTCTGCCTCTAATAAGACGTCTTTTCATTCTATTACTCCTATCCCCGGCACGCCGCACCGAAGCCGGACTTTTTCTCTGTCGTCCGGGCGCAGCTTCGCCGTTACTCACATTATAACACACTATTCCGGAATTTGCAATTACTTTTTGTATGAAAACGACAGATAATTACAGCCGGTTTTAAAGCTGTGAAAAAGGGTTAAGCAGCTCCAAATAACGTATCTACGCCATTTTCTGGCTTTGACAATTTGTTGACACAGATACTTTGTACATTTCTACAAAGTTTTGCCGCGTTTTTTGTGCAGTATACACAACAAAGCTTGTCCGCGGTCATTCGGCGCCCCGCGCACGCTGGAGCGTGATGAATTCACCCGCAAGCTCCTCCGCCTCCGCATACGAGCTCAGCTGGTAACAGCGCCCGCGGAACTTCGCCGAGCCGTAATAGCCGTTCATGTACCACGCCGCGTGCTTGCGGGCTTCGTGTATCGCGAGGTGCTCCGGCTTGTCGCTCAGCTCGAGCATGAGGCTGATGTGCCGGAGCATTATCCGCATACGCTCCTCCACGCCGGGCGGTGAGTAGTCCTCCCCGGCGAGCCGCGCGGCTATTTCCCGGAAAATAAACGGGGCGCCGTAGCTCCCCCGCCCTATCATCGCGAGCGCACAGCCGGTCCTGCGGTACATATCCATGCAGGAATCTGCATCGGTGATGTCGCCGTTGCCAATGACAGGTATGCTCACCGCATTCACGACGTCAGCGATGACCTGCCGGTCGGCAGTCCCGCTGTAGAACTGGTCGCGCGTCCTGCCGTGCACTGCGACCGCCGCCGCACCTGACGCCTCGAGCGCCTTCGCCATTTCAACGGCACAGATGTGCTCCTTATCCCAGCCGCTTCTTATTTTAATAGTAACGGGAACGTCCCCCGCTGCCTTCACCGCAGCCTCGGTTATCCTCGCCGCAAGAGGTATGTCCCTCATCAGAGCTGAGCCGGCTCCTGTGTTCACGACCTTCGGCACGGGACAGCCCATGTTGATGTCGATGATGTCCGGACGGTACTCAAGGACTATCTTCACTGCCTCCGCCATGAAGTCGGGCTCGCTGCCGAAGAGCTGCACCGCCATAGGGCGCTCCTCGTCAGTGACCGTGCATAGTGCGGCGGTCTTGCGGTCGCTGTAGCATATCCCCTTCGCGGAGACCATTTCGCTCACGACGTATGCCGCGCCGTACTCCCTGCACATCAGACGGTAGGCTCTGTCCGCGACCGAAGCCATGGGCGCGAGCGCTGCGGTGCGGAGTATCTCCACGCCGCCGATATTCACGGTCTCAGGCATTTTTGTCAGCCGCCTCAGCGGTCTCGTCCTTTTTCCTGAATACGAATATCTTGCTGATGACGTAGTTGAGTATCAGCACGACGATGTTGGCGATTATCTTCATCACCCAGTAGTTAACATGGATAAGTCCGTAGCCGACGGTCATCATGACCCACTCCACGGCAAGGGTCGCAAGTCTGCCGCCGTAGAACGAGGCTGCCTCGCGGGAGATCTCCTTCGCGCCCTTTGCGTGAGACTCGAACACCCACGCGCGGTTCGTGAGGTACGCGAACGTTACTGCGCATATCCACGAGATGACCGTGCTGACGTTGCCGACGGTGACGTCGCCGCAGCCGCCTTTTTCAAGGAAGTATTTGGATATTCCCGCCGTGATGAAGCTCACTGCTGTGGTTAGCACGCCGAAGAAGAGGTACAGCCACTTCTCCTCGTAGTCGAAGTAGAGCTTCTGTATCGGCTTGGGGAATATTTTCACTATCGTGCGTATGAGTTTCTGCATTCTGACTATCCTTTCTTTTTGCATAGGTACTTATTATGATAGCAGATACCGGAGGATTTTTCAAGTCTTTTTTTGCGGAAATCGCGGAAGGCGCTCAAAAATGTATTGTGTGAGCTTCTTTACATTTCCGGAAGAATGTGGTACAATGTTTATATCCCTGAAAAGGAGGTACGCTATGTCCGAGAATATCACCCCCGAACATTACCGCGCAGAGATAGCCGCGCTCAACAGTGAGATCTACCGGCTGTCACGTCCTGCGCCTTTACATACCATAGATCCGTATGATCCGTTCGACAACCCCACCGAATACCACGGCTTCCGCTCCGATTATTCCTCTGTCCTCCCCGAGATGACAGCTCCCCACGCGGAGATATCTCTCGAGCCGGACGACAGCGAGCGCCGCCGTCTCCGCCGCTCCTACTCCATAGGCGGGTGGTGTCTGCTCCTTCAGTTCGCGGCAGTGGACGTCCTCATCTACGGACTGCTCCTGCTGTTCCGCGCGGTACTGATGAAGATAAATCCCGGCTGGGACAGCCTCGACGCCTACTACTACCTCCGCGGCACCTCAATGATGATCGGCATAAGCCTGATAGTCTATGCCTTTTCAAACATCTTCACTGCCATGCTCGGTCTGAAGTGGTCACGGACGGACGTCTCCGAGCTGACCCGCACCCGAGAGCTCACCTTCGGCAGAGTGGTCGCCTACTGCCTCATCGGCATAATGCTCCGGAACGTCGCTGTCTACGCTTCCGCCGGCGTGGAGGCGATAGCAGATAAATTCGGCTACACCACCCACACTCTCGACACGGGCGGGCTCGCGGAATCTGTACTCGGACAAGCCGTCATGCTCGCATACACCTGTATCGTCGCGCCGGTCACCGAGGAACTGTTCTTCCGCGGTATGCTCCTGCGGACGTTCTCCAAGGCGAACCAGCGCTTCGCGGTATTCGCTTCGGCGGTGTTCTTCGGGCTCGTCCATGGGAATATCCCGCAGTTCCTGCTGGCGTTCATTCTCGGAGTTTTCCTCGCGCATATCACCCTGCGCCACGGCTCTGTGATACCCTCGATAATCGTTCACAGCTTCATCAACTCATTCTCCTCGCTGTACGCTTTTCTTGTCGGGAAACTCGACGATTCAGCGTACCTTGTACTCGCGCTCGCCATGCTACTGCTCAACACCACGGGCTTCCTCGTGCTGCTGTTCTTCCGCGCGGAGAACAAGATCCCCGCGACTACTCCCGCGCAGAGCCGGCGCGGACTTCCCGTTGCGGCGATGTCTGTCCCGCTCGCGGCTGCTTTCGTTCTCCTCGCGGGAAAGATGATACTTGAGCTGTTCGGAGTGACCCTGCTGTGAATATCATATCCGTATGACGCTCCGTCACAATTACAAAGCCCCGAGGCAATGCCCCGGGGCTCGTTTTGTGTATGTTTTTCGGAAGCTCATCAGCCCGCATTGGAATACTCCGGGGAGATCTTCAGCTCTCCGCGCTTCACGCGGCTCCAGAGCTCTTCGCCCGGGACAGGCTTGCTGAACAGATAGCCCTGTGCGCGGTCGCAGCCTATGTTCTTCAGGAACTCGTACTGCTCCTTCGTCTCCACACCCTCCGTCAGCGATATCATGTTGAGCTGCTTGGTCAGACTCACGATATTCTCGAGTATCGGGCGGGTCTTCTGGTTGTTGGCGAAGCCGTGCAGGAACTTCATGTCTATCTTGAGGACGTCGAACTGGTAGTCCTTCAGGACGTTCAGCGACGAGTAGCCGCTGCCGAAGTCGTCGAGCCATATCTTGTAGCCGGACGACCGCAGCACCTTCATCGCGTTCTGGAGGAAGTCCTGCTGGTCGGTCAAGGCGCTCTCGGTTATCTCGACGTCGAGGTAGTGCTTGGGGACATTATATTTCTCGGCGGTCTCGGTGAGGTAGCCCACGATGTCGCAGAGCTCAAAGTCGAGGCGCGAGAAGTTGAGCGACACAGGCACGAACGGCTCGCCGGCGTCCGCCTTTCCGCGGTAGTCGCGGCAGACCTGTTCGATTATGCACTGATCGAGCTTATGTATCTGGCGGTACTCCTCGAGTATCTCGATGAACGAGCCGGGAGGAAGCAATCCGTAGTTTGGATCGAGCCAGCGCGCGAGGGCTTCAAGTCCGCAGATACAGCCGTTCTCAGTCGATACGACGGGCTGGTAGTAGACCTTGATGAAGCCGTTCTCGATAGCGTGGTCGATGTTGTTGACGATGTACTGCTTGAGCTGGAATTTATCCTCGAGGGATTTATCGTACATTCTGAACGGTCGGTCGAAGTGCTTCTTTATGCTGTTGCAGGCAAAGCGTGCGCGGTCAAGCGCGAGGCTCGAATCGGTCTCCTCGCCGGACGGCTGGTACGCGCCGCATTTCAGCTCGAGGTGTACCTCGCCCTGATTGTCCTTGATGTCGCCGGAGAGCTTCATTATCTTCTCCATTGCGCCGGTCGAGCGTGTGAGCACTACGAAGTGGTCGTCGGAGAAGCGCGAAACGAGCGAGCCCTTGAATTCGTCCTCAATGAGGTGTGCGATCTTTATGAGGAGCTCATTGCCGGCATGGAAGCCATATTTCTCGTTGTAGGACTTGAAGTTCTCGATGTCGAAGAAGAGGAAGACTGAGTCCTCCTTGTCGGTGGTGACGTAGCCGAGGAGCTTCTCTGCCTCTGCACGGAAATGCACCATGTTGTGGATACCTGTGAGCTCGTCCTCGACCGAGATCTTGCTGAGGTGCGAGTTCATCTTCTCAAGGTTCTCGTCCTTGAGCGCCTGCTGGAGCGTGCGGTTGTAGTTGCTTATGCAGAAGATGAGCGTGGATATCCACATCGTGAAGCCGTTTATCTGAGTGCTCTCGGTGGTGCCGACAGTGCCGGTATTGAAAGCTATGAGCCCGTTCAGACGGTGGAAGAAGATGTGGTAGGAGACAGTCAGCACCGCAAAGCCTACAGCCGGTCTCCAGATGAGGAGGCAGATAACGAACAGCTCCATAGTCAGGAAGGTAAGTATCTGCTCGCCCTTGGCGTAGGAGTTCTCGGAGATTATCATTCCGAAGTTAAGGCACACGAACGAGAACACATACATTACCGAAAGCCCCTGCCACTTCCTGTGCTTGGTGTCGGAGAGAATGACGCCCGACAGAGCTATCAGGAATATGCCTGCGCAGAGATTTATCACATAGTTGTTGAAATGGGTGCGGGTCACAGTCGCAGGGTCGTACTTCGAGATCATCCATATCTCGAACACGCACACCGCCGTACTGAGCGCGATGACGAGCGGACTTATCCAGCGTATCCATTTCTTGCCGGTGAGATGACGTGCGGCAAACAGCAGCGTGAGCACGCCCGCAGCGAGCAGCAGGAAGTAGTTGGAGTAGTATTTCTCCACTATATGCCAGAACTGATCCTGCAGGTGGTCGCGGAAAATGGTCTTCGTCATGCGGATTATCATCCAGATCTCGAGCACGATGACGATTATCGACATATAGATGCTCGCCTTCATGTTCGTCGTGTAGAAATAATCCCGGACGTATTTGCTCTTTTTGTCAAGTCCCAACCATTTTAATATTCTGGTGCCCATGTCATTCCACCTCATTTCACAAGCGAAACAGTATAATTAGATATCATATATTAACATATTGTAAAGAATATGTCAATAGATGGCGAATATTTTTGTTGAACACGACAAAAGGGAGGGCTTTGCTTTAGTGATTCAGTCGAGGGTCAGAACCACGGGGCAATGGTCACTGCCGAGGACATCGGCGTATATCTCGGAGTCCTTTACGCGCTCCATGAGCCTGTCGGATACCACAAAGTAGTCGATGCGCCAGCCGGCGTTGTTCGCACGCGCATTGAAGCGGTACGACCACCACGAATACGCGCCTTCACGGTCGGGGTAGAGCGTGCGGAAGGTGTCCCTGAAGCCAGCGCCGAGCAGCTCGGTGAACTTCGCACGCTCCTCGTTCGAGAAGCCGGGATTGCCGACGTTCGACTTCGGGTTCTTGAGGTCGATCTCATTGTGGGCGACGTTGAGGTCGCCGCAGTAGACGACGGGCTTTTTCCTGTCGAGCTCCGAGAGATAGCCGCGTATCGCGTCCTCGAACTCCATGCGGTAGTCAAGACGCTTGAGCTCTGGCTGCGCATTCGGAACGTAGCAGCAGACAAAGTAAAAGTCCGCGTACTCGCAGGTTATAACACGTCCCTCGTCGGTGTGGGTACCGTTTATGCCGTATGTAACGCTGAGCGGCTCGGCCTTGGTGAAGACCGCCGTGCCGGAGTAGCCCTTCCTTACGGCGCTGTGGAAGTATTTGTGGTAGCCCTCTGGGGAGAAATCCGCCTGATCGGGCTGCATTTTGGTCTCCTGGAGGCAGAAGATGTCGGCGTCCGCCGCTGCGAAGAAGTCCGCGAAGCCCTTTTGCAGGCA
The DNA here is from genome assembly GCA_017443395.1 of Ruminococcus sp. Classification (GTDB taxonomy): domain Bacteria; phylum Bacillota; class Clostridia; order Oscillospirales; family Ruminococcaceae; genus Ruminococcus. Next base: position 27,183 of record JAFRXR010000070.1, read on the forward strand.
CGCGCGGAAGCCGTTGACGTTCCATGATATTAGTTTCATAAGCAGCTCCTGTGAAAATGTTGTTGAAACTATTCTAACACATTTCCCGGGCAATTGCAAGCACGGGGACGCTCCCGCGGGCAGACACGCTGCCGCTCGCAAGCTCGCGCACTATCATTTTGGACGTTAACCGTAATCGCATACGGGAGATTTGGTAAAAGGGTTACGAAATTACTTTGCCAGCGACACCGGAGGTGTTCGCGAAGAAAGAGGATCCACGGCGGGGAGGTGGCGAGGGGAAAAGGATTTCCAAAGGGAAAACCGCACGGCGGAAGGGCAGCCGGCATAATATCATAGCCCCTCCGCCGGGAGGTTGTCCCTTTGGTGCTAGAGTGTGCCATGCACATAATCACAGCACACTCGTGAGCGTGGGGAGTTCGTTCTTCCGCATGAGCTCGACCATGTGCCACAGCTCGGTCAGCTCCGCGGGGAGCTCGTCCGAGCCGTGCTCTGCCGCCAGATACTCCACCTGCGCGACTGTCCGGTCTATCTCCGCGATACGGTCGTTCTTTATCATCATCACCGATATCCCGCGGAACCTGTCCCAGTCGCGGGTCAGCCTCGCGGCGCTCTCCGTACAGTCCTCACCCGCGCGTGCAGCCGCGCTGACAGCTCCGATGTCGCGCTGTATCCTCCTGCACCCGGCATTCATCCAGACACCCGAGAACACACCGAATGCTACCAGAAACAGCAGTATCCCCGCGCTTATCTTAACCCTTGTCATCGTTCTTCCCTCCCCTGATGATGTGCGGCGGCGAGCCCGCACAGTCCGCGATGTAGTAGTTCCCGAAGCTGTCTGCGGTCATGAGGAAAACGTCGGAAAGACGCAGTCCCGCGCGGGAAATGACTGCCTCTGCGGCGGCACGGGACAGTCTCAGCGACTCCAGCGCCGGCTGCAAAAGCTCCCCTCCCACAGCTATGGTCAGGGGCGGGTCGGCGGGCTTGCCCTCCTGCGGCTTCTTCATCACGGAAATGCTCCCCGTCGTCTCGACTATCGCGAACTGCACCTCCGACAGGTCGAACACCTCCGCACCGCGCATAGCGGTCAGCAGATCGTCCGGTGAGAGCCTCAGCTCACGCAGTACGGAGGGCTCTATCGTGCCGTTCGAGATGATTATTTTCGGGCTGCCAGACACCGCCTTGCGCAGCTTCGGGAACAGCATACACAGCCACGACATTATCACCTCACAGCAGACGAGCGAGAGTATCGGCGTGACCCCGACTATCAGCGGGATACCGGCGTCCTCAAGGGGGAGGGTCGCAATGTTGGAGACGAGTATCGTGATGACGAGCTCCGACGGCTGCAGCTCTCCGAGCTGGCGCTTTCCCATGAGCCGCACTGCAAATATCACGAGTACATAAAGTATCAGCGAACGGATAAGTATCACACTCATTCAAACAGCTCCTTTTGTGGTATTGTTGCTCAAATGCCTCCGAATATGCAGAGTGTGCGCATATACGCGCGCAGGACAGCATATCCTTTAAGGACAACATCTCCCACGAAAGGAAGACTGCTATGGGTCTTACTGAAAAAACCGCCGCGAGCCGCCTGCGCGAGGAAGGCGCTAACACTATCGGCGAGAGCCGCCGGGCAAGTCCGCTCGCTATATTCATCGGGCAGTTCCGCGACGTCATGGTGATGATACTCCTCGCTGCGACCGGCATTTCCGCGTTCCTCGGCGAGATAACCGACGCTGTGACGATAATCCTCATCGTTCTGCTGAATGCGATACTTGGATTCGTTCAGGAGTTCCGCACGGAGCACACCCTTGAATCCCTGCGTGCCATGACCGCTCCCACCGCAAAATGCTGGCGGGACAGTCAGCTCCGGACTATACCCGCAGAACGCCTCGTCACGGAGGACGTCATCGAGCTCGAAGCCGGAGACCGCGTCCCCGCGGACTGCGTGATACTCTCCTGCGCGGGGCTGTTCGCGGACGAATCCATTCTCACAGGCGAATCCGTCGCGGCAGGAAAGACCTCCGGCTCGCCCTCCGAGACCGATAACTCCCTCAACAAGCCCGACGTCGTCTACTGCGGGACGTCTATAACCAAGGGGACGTGCCGGGCGAAGGTCATCGCGACCGGGAAGCGCACTCAGATGGGACGTATCTCCGAAATGCTCGCGGATATCGGGCGCGAGCTCACTCCCCTGCAAAAGCGCCTTGCAGAACTCGGGAGGGTCGTCGCGGTGATATGCATAGCGGTGTGTCTGGCGGTCTTTGCGGCGGGAGTGCTGCGCGGTGAGGCGGTCTTCGATATGCTCATGACCGGCATAACTATCGCTATCGCGGCGATACCGGAGGGTCTCCCCGCGACCGTGACTATCGCGCTCGCGCTCGCGGTCAGCCGCATGATGAAGCAGAACGCGCTCGTCAACAAGCTGCACAGCGTCGAGACACAGGGCTGCACGTCCGTCATCTGCTCCGACAACACCGGCACGATCACCGAGAACAAGATGACCGTCACCGAGCTCGCGGCGGTCGGCGCGGACTACCATTTCAGCGGCATGGGCTACCGTATCAGCGGTGCTGTCACGCGCGGGGGCGAGGGCATTGCGGTCAATCCTGCCGCGGAGCGCTCCCTCAGCGAGGCGCTGCGGTGCGGCGTGCTCTGCTCGACGGCTTCTATCAGCTCCGGGAAGCCTGTTAAGTCGCGTGCGAGGGGAAATATCTCCGGGAAGGGCGAATGGCAGGTCACCGGCGACCCCACTGAAGCCGCTCTCCTCATAGCTGCCGCAAAAGCCGGTATCACGCGGGAAAGGCTCGGGGCGGACTTCCGCGTGGGAGCTGAGTACCCGTTCGACAGCGAGACGCGCTTCATGGCGGTACACTGTCAGACGCCGCACGGCGGGACGATGTACCTCAAGGGTGCGGCGGAGGTGCTGCTGCCAAGGTGCAGTATGTATCTTTCCGCGGAGGGCGAGGCTCTGCCGATGACAGCGGCGGTGCGCAGGAGCATCGAGGAGCGGCTGCTGGAGATGTCCGGCGGCGCACTGAGAGTCCTCGCGCTGGCTGAGTGTCAGTCTGACAGGCTCGAGCCTGAGCGCGGCGGGCTGATCTTCCTTGCGCTCGCGGGAATGCTCGACCCGCCCCGCGAGGAGGCAAAGGCAGCTATACGGAAATGCGCGGGGGCGTCCGTGCGGACGGTCATGATAACCGGCGACCACAAAAACACTGCGGTCGCGGTCGCGAAAAAAGCCGGCATACTCAGAGGCGGTCTGGCGATGACAGGCGCGGAGCTCGATGCGCTCTCCGATGAGGAGCTTGACCGCGTCATCGGTAAATACACGGTGTTCGCGCGGGTCGAGCCAGCCCACAAGCTGCGTATCGTGCGGAGCTTCAAGCGGCGCGGGGAGATAGTCACCATGACCGGCGACGGCGTGAACGACGCTCCCGCTGTCAAGGAGGCGGACGTCGGCGTGGCTATGGGACTGACCGGGACGGACGTCACCAAGCAGGCGGCGGACGTGATACTCCTTGACGACAATCTCGCGACACTCGTCGGAGCCGTCGAGCAGGGGCGCTGCGTTTACGCGAACATCCGCAAGTTCGTGCGATATCTGCTCTCCTGCAACATCGGTGAGGTGCTGACGATGTTCGCCGGGATACTCATGGGTATGCCCGTGGTGCTGCTGCCCGTGCAGATACTCCTTGTGAACCTCGTCACGGACGGTCTGCCCGCGGTGGCGCTCGGTCTCGACCCGCCCGACAGCGACTTAATGAGCAGACCGCCGAGGAAGTCCACGGACGGGTTCTTCTCCGGCGGTCTGATGACTAAAATACTGTTCAGGGGCGTGCTCATCGGGCTGTGTACGCTCGGGTCTTTCAGCGCAGTGCTGCGCATGAGCGGAAGCCTCGAAGCCGCAAGGACGGGCGCCTTGATAACACTCGTGGTCTCGCAGCTGATACACGTTTTCGAGTGCCGCTCGGAAACGAAGCCGCTGATAAGGATTAACATTTTCCGCAATCCGCAGCTCGTCGCGGCGGTGCTCATCTCGCTCGGCGTACTCGCGGCAGCAGTAGCAGTCCCGCAGCTTCAGGCTGTGTTCGGGACAGTCAGGCTCGCACCGAGGGAGCTGCTGACAGCGGTGGGACTGAGCATGGCTGTACCGGCTGTGAACAGCATCATAGCTCCAGTCCGAAGCTGATAGAAAGGGCGGTATTGACCTTGTTCATGGAGCGAAGGTCAAGCTCGCCCATTTTGTCCTTCAGACGCTTTTTGTCGATAGTGCGTATCTGCTCGAGCAGGACTATGCTGTCCTTGGCAAGTCCGCTCTTGTCAGCCTGCACCTCGATGTGGGTAGGCAGGTGGGTCTTATCCTTCTGGCTGGTTATCGCTGCCGCGATGACCGTGGGACTGTGCTTGTTGCCCACGTCGTTCTGCACGATAAGTACCGGTCTTATACCGCCCTGCTCCGAGCCTACGACAGGGCTGAGGTCGGCGTAATATATCTCTCCGCGTTTTACTGGCATATCATCTGTCTCCGTTTTCCTGGATTTGATCTGATCGATGTACCGACCGAATCGGTACATCAGTATTATTGACCATGCGCCGGAAATTATGCGCAGGCTGTTACATTGTATGCGCAGAAAAAACAGTTGGTGCCGGGTGAAGGTGCGCCGAAAACCATGCAGATTGCATAACAAATCAAAATCCCTATTGTGGAAAACGCAGAAATTCACATTTTTCATAATTTTCTCCGCCTGTGAGCTTGAATTATGTGCATAATGTGAGTATAATTATATTTATGATACAAATTCCGAAACGGGGGCTTACGATGAAAAAATCTATTATCACTATCGAACGGCAGTACGGCAGCGGCGGCAGCATTATCGGAAAGCTCGCCGCGGAAAAGCTCGGCGTCAATTTCTACAACCGCCAGATACTCGAAATGGCTGCGGAGCGCTGCGGCATAGCTCCTGAGTATCTCGAATCCGCCGAGGAGAACGTCCCCACGAGCTTCCTGTATTCGCTCCTGCTGTCAGCGAATCCCGCTCACACCATGGAGGACAACCTCCCGCTCTCCGACAAGGTCTTCCTCATGGAGAGCCGCATAATCACCGAAATTTCCGAGCGTGAGCCGAGCTTCGTCCTCGCAGGGCGCTGCGGAAGCTATATCCTTGAGGAGAAGGGCTGCTTCAGCGTGTTCATCTGTGCGCCCACTGACTACCGAGTGAAGCGTGCCGTCAATGAGTACGGTATCCCGCAGAACAAGGCGGAGTCCATTCTCAAGAAGTCCGATAAGCGCCGCGAGACATTCTATAACGTCAACACCGGGCGCTCGTGGCAGGACAAGGATCAGTACGCCCTCTGCCTCAACAGTGCCGAGCTCGGCGATGAGCTGTGCGCGGAGCTGATAGTACGTGCGTTCAAGGAGTACAATCAGCGGTTTGCGGAGTGACCGCAGTCCGGATCGTACCAGAGATCATCTGATATGTCAGCAAAAAACGCCATAGCGTCCCGCTTCGGGATACTATGGCGTTAGTTTTATTCGGTATGCTCATCACGTTCCGTCGAACACATAGATGAACTTCACGCTGCCCTCCATGTCGTCGGAGATACCGGAGTAGCTGTTGTACTCCTGCGAAGCCTCGCGGACTGCCCTGAATCGGTCGGTCAGTGCCGGGAGCTGCTCGTCGACAGCGCCGGTGATCTTTGCGATGCCTTCATCGTGGAAGGTGATCATGCCATCGTTCAGCTCCTGTGCGCCGTCCTTGAGCTGGGAGATACCGTCAACGAGCGCTGTGCTGCCGGTCTTCAGCGTATCAATTCCGCCCCATAGTGCCTCTGCGCCGTCGGAGAGCGAGAGAGCTCCTGCCGAGAGCTTGAGCGTGGACTGGCAGAGGGTATCAGTTCCGCCGTACAGCGCTGTGCTGCCTGTGAGGAGCTGTGCGAGTCCCTGATCGAGACTCTGTGCGCCGCCGAAAAGCTGTCCGATGCCGTCGTTCAGACTGAGCGAGCCTGTGCGGAGCTGTGCAAGTCCGGAGTTGAGGTCTACCGCGCCCGTCGAGAGCTGTCCCAGACCGCTGTTGAGCGCACCGGAGCCCTCTGTGAGCTGTCCGAGACCAGTCGAAAGCTGGCTGAGACCGTTGATGAAGCTGCCGCTGCCGTCCGCGAGAGTACCGATTCCTGCGTTGAGCTGTGCCGCACCAACGGAGAGCTCCTGTGCGCCTGCTGCGAGCATGGCGGTCGAGCCGGAGAGCTGTCCCGCGCCGTCTGCAAGGGACTTTCCGCCCTCGTCGAGAGTCGTCAGGCCCTGTGTGAGTGCTGCTGCTCCGGTCTGTGCAGTGCCAAGGCCTTCACTGAGCTGTCCGAGACCTGTATTCAGGCTGTCCGCGCCCGTCTGGAGTGCTGCCGCGCCTGCACCGAGCTGTCCGTCGGACTTCATCGCTGCGGAGACCTGCTTCTGAGCCTCGATAGTCTGCTGGAGAGTTCCCACTGCCACTGCGAGTTCCTCCGAGGGGGACTGTGCGTAAAGTGCCTGCAATGCTACGAGAGCCTGCTCGTTCGCAGCGATAGTCGTATCGAGGGACTCGCCCGCTGACGTGAGCCCGCCGCTGAGTGCTGCCGCTCCGTCAGAGAGCTGTGCGGAGCCCGCATACAGCGTGTCTGCGCCGGTCTTTGCGGAATCTATGCCGCCCGCAAGCGCGTCTGCGCCGTCCTTCGCGGAGGTGATACCGGCAGAGAGCTGGTCTGCGCCGGATCTGAGTGAAGCTGCGCCGGAATCAAGGGCGTCCGCGCCCTCGGCAAGCTGTGAAGCTCCGCCGCTGACCTGCGCTCCGCCGTCCTTGAGAGCTCCTGCGCCCTCGCTGAGCGCTTGTGCTCCCTCAGAGAGCTGTGCCGCTCCTGCGGTGACCTGTGCAAGTCCGCTGTCGAGCGCATCCGAGCCTGTTTTTGCCTGATCTATGCCTGTACTGAGCGCAGCTGCGCCGTCCGCCGCCTGACCGATACCGTCAGTGAGCTGTGCCGAACCGCCGCTGACCTGCGTGAAGCCGCCCAACAGCTTTGCGGAGCCGTCCTTTGCCGACTGAACGCCGCCGCTGAGCCTGCCCGTGGAATCATTGAGGGTCTTGGCGCCGTCTGCGAGCGCGGAAGCGCCTGTGCTGAGCTCTGCTGCGCCGTTTTTCAGCGTGAGGGAGCCGTCAAGGAGCTTGTCGATACCGTCAGTGAGATCGCCGGTGCCGTCGGAGAGAGCGCATATGCCGTCGTACAGCGCGGCAGTTCCGTCGAGGAGCTGGTCTGCGCCGTCGCTGAGCTCGTTCAGCTTGTCGGTGAGCTCGCTGAAGTCAAGGTCACCGTCGAGACCGAGCTGCGAGAATATCTCGTTGGAAACGACTGTAACGGAGCTG
>JAFRXR010000071.1 GCA_017443395.1 Ruminococcus sp.
CTATCGGGCACATATCCCGACGTATCCCTCCGGGCACTGGCTGTTCGGTTTCGCGTCGAAGAGATACCACCCGACCAAGGACTACAATGCGGCGAAGTGGAGTATGCTCGGCATTCGCACGCGCTATTACAACACGCAGCTGCACGTCGGCTCGTTCGCGCTGCCAAACTACGTTGAGGAGCTTCTGAAAGATGTTGAATAAGAATGTACAGACCTTCATCGCCTGCGATGCTGAGTACGAGGACTCGAGGATAGTCCTGTTCGGCGCAGGCTTTGACGGCACGACCAGCTTCCGTCCGGGAACGAGATTTGCGCCGTCTGCGATACGCAGCGAGAGCTTCGGAATCGAGACCTACAGTCCGTACCAGAATAAGGATATGACCGACTACAGCTACTTCGACAGCGGCGACCTCGAGCTGCCGTTCGGGAGCACCAACCGTGCGGTCGCGGACATCGCCATGCGCTCGGATATGATACTCACGGACGGCAAGCTGCCCTTTATGATCGGCGGTGAGCACCTCGTGACGCTCGGCTCGGTCATGGCGGTGAAGGAGAAATACGACGACCTCTATATCGTCCACTTTGACGCTCACGCTGACCTGCGCGACGATTATCTCGGGCAGAAGCTCAGCCATGCGTGCGTGCTGCGCAGGTGTCATGAGCTCGTCGGGGACGGACATATCTTCCAGTTCGGCATTCGCAGCGGCGACCGTGAGGAGTTTTTCTTCGCGGACGAGCACACGGAAATGCACAGGTTCAGCTTTGAGGGACTTGAGGACGACGATGAAAAGCTGAAGGGAAAGAAGGTCTACTTCACGCTCGATCTTGACGTGCTCGATCCGTCAATATTCCCGGGCACGGGCACTCCCGAGGCGGGAGGAGTGACCTTCGACGAGCTGAGAAGGGCTGTGACGCTCGTTTGCAGCAGGCTCGATATCGTCGGCTGCGACGTGAACGAGCTCAGCCCGGTTTACGACCAGAGCGGCGTTTCAACAGCGGTCGCGTGCAAGATAATACGCGAGATGCTGCTGGCGCTGTCATGAGGTGAATGATGGACAGGTATGACGGCGCGGAGGAGGGTATCCGCGAGGATGACCTCGGCGGGATAGACCCTGAGATCCGCGGACAGTATACCGACGAGTACGGTCAGCTCGACCGGGAGCGCTTTGAGTCTGATTCAAAGAAGCTCGGGAGCTTCATGTTCCGGCTGCACTTGTTTCTTTCGCTGGCGTTCATACTCGGGGGACTGGCACTGTTCGGGATAGGCTGCTTCACGCTGGTCAACGTACACAAGGACAAGAAGGTCTGCACGGTGCTGACGGAGGGGTATGTTTCGGGATTCGATGAGGACTACGCTGACTCCTCCGACCATGATTCCGGGAAGGTGTTCGCGCCGGTATTCAGCTACACCTACGACGGCGTTGAATACACCTACACCGGGAGCTCGTATTCCGACAAAGTGGACTTCCGCGCGGGTCAGAGGGTGAGGATCTTTGTTGACCCGGATTCGCCGACAACGGTCTATATCCCGGAGTACAGGGTGGAGAAGAGGAACGCGGTGCTCGATATCATCATCGGGCTGGCGCTGGCGGGAGGCTTCATCGGGTACTGCTTCTGGCAGAAAAGAGATGTCGACAAGCGGTTCAAGCGGCTCGTCGGTGCGGAAGATAATGAACGGGGTGAACCATGAAGACAAATAAGATTTTTGTTATTATCATCGCGGGCGTGGTGATGTTCGGTGCGATATTCGCGTTTACGGGGTTCAGTATCAAGCGGGCGGATATGAGGAAGAAGGCACGCTGCACCTATGAGGTGACGGCGACGGTGACCGAGAATTCCCTCGAGCGCTCGACCGACAATGACGGGAATACCTCGCGCTCATATCACCCGGTATACGAGTACACCTATAACGGCGAGACGTTCGTCATCAAGAGCAGCAGCGGCTCGAATCCGCCGGTATTCGAGGTCGGCGAGGAAGTGACTGCGTATGTGAATCCCCTCAAGCCGCAGGAGATATATGTTCCCGCGGACAATACCGTGAGGACGGTCTCCACGGTGTTCATGCTCGTCGGTATCCTCGTCGCTGCAATGGGTATCATTATCCCGACGACGGTCGCGATACTTATGATGAAAAAAGCAAAGGGCGGGAATACTAAACCCAATGCCGCTCCGGCTCGCGTAAGCGCACGGAGGGAAAACGAATATACGTCCGCTGACGATGAGCCGTATGACAAGTACGACGACTACGGCGGCAGGGACGAATATGATGATACAGATCGGCTGGAATACAGCGATAAATACGAAGACAGATAAGGAGTGTTTTAAAATGGGAAAATGTATGATAATCGGCTGCGGCGGTGTTGCGTCCGTAGCTATCCACAAGTGCTGCCAGAACAGTGAGGTATTCGAGGGCATCATGATCGCGAGCAGGACGAAGTCCAAGTGCGACGCGCTCAGGGAGAAGCTCCAGCCGACCACAAAGACGGTCATCGAGACAGCGCAGGTCAATGCTGACAACGTTGACGAGCTCGTTGCGCTCATCAACTCCTACAAGCCCGATGTTGTGCTCAATCTCGCGCTGCCGTACCAGGATCTCACGATAATGGACGCTTGTCTCGCGACCAAGACACATTACGTTGATACCGCGAACTATGAGCCCCTCGACACGGCTAAGTTCGAGTACAAATGGCAGTGGGCTTACCGCGAGCGCTTCGAGAAGGCGGGTATCACTGCGCTCCTCGGAAGCGGCTTTGACCCCGGTGTTACGGGTGTTTTCTCGGCTTATGCCATGAAGCATGAGTTCGACGAGATCAACTACATCGACATTCTCGACTGCAACGGCGGCGACCACGGCTATCCTTTCGCGACTAACTTCAACCCCGAGATCAATATCCGTGAGGTGTCCGCGAAGGGCAGCTACATCGAGGACGGCAAGTGGGTCGAGACCGAGCCTATGGAGATAAAGCGCGTCTACAACTTCAAGGGCGTAGGCGAGAAGGATATGTACCTCCTCCACCACGAGGAGCTGGAGTCTCTCGCGCTCAACATCAAGGGCATAAAGCGTATCCGCTTCTTTATGACCTTCGGGCAGAGCTACCTCACTCACCTCAAGTGCCTCGAGAATGTGGGAATGACCTCGATCGAGCCTATCATGTACGAGGGTAAGGAGATAGTTCCGCTGCAGTTCCTCAAGGCTGTGCTCCCTGATCCCGCTTCGCTCGGTCCGAGAACGGTCGGCAAGACAAATATCGGCTGTATCTTCCGCGGCAAGAAGGACGGCAAGGACAAGAACTACTATCTCTACAACATCTGCGATCATCAGGAGTGCTACCGTGAGGTGGGCTCGCAGGCTATCTCCTATACCACCGGTGTGCCCGCTATGATCGGCGCTATGCTCATCATGAACGGCACATGGAAGGGGCCCGGAGTGTACAACATCGAGGAATTCGACCCCGACCCGTTCATGGACGCCCTCAACAAGTGGGGACTGCCGTGGGAGGAGGACTTCGATCCGGTGCTGGTAGACTGATACGATAAAAACTTTTCTGAGGGGCGATGTGGGCATCGCCCCTGCGTATTATAAAAAACGAAGGTGAAAGATATGACCGATAACATAAAAAACTCCCTCCCCACGCCCTGCTACGTCATCGACGAGGCGGCGCTGAAGCATGATCTCGGAATACTGCGCGGCGTGCAGGAGCGCACAGGCGCGAAGATACTCCTCGCGCAGAAGGCTTTCTCGTGCTATCATCTCTACCCGATGATAGGAGAGTACCTGAGCGGGACGGCGTGCAGCGGGCTGTTCGAGGCGAGGCTCGGCTTCGAGGAAATGGGTAAGGAGAACCACGTCTTCTCCGCGGCGTACCGCGCGGGCGAGATCGACGAGATAATCTCGTACTGCGGGCATATCATCTTCAATTCGTTCACGCAGCTCGACCGCTACCGCGACCGCGTCCTTGCGGCGGGGAAGAAGATCGGCCTGCGCATAAATCCCGAATTCTCCACGCAGGAGGGTCACGAGATATACGACCCGTGCTCGCCGAGGTCACGCCTCGGTATCACGAGGAGGAGCTTCCGCGAGGACGACCTGCGGGGCGTGACGGGTCTGCATTTCCACACGCTGTGTGAGCAGAACTCCGACGACCTTGAGTCCACGCTGGATGCGGTCGAGGAGAGGTTCGGGGATATTCTTCCGAAAATGGAGTGGATAAACCTCGGCGGCGGACACCACATCACCCGCGCGGATTACGATATCCCGCGGCTTGAACGGTGCATAAGGCGCTTGCAGGACAAATACGGGCTGGAGGTCTTTCTCGAGCCGGGGGAGGCGGTCGCGCTGAACGCTGGGTACCTTGTGACGGAGGTGCTCGACCTAACCGAGAACGATATGCCGATCGCGATTCTCGACACCTCGGCGGCGTGCCATATGCCGGACGTCCTCGAAATGCCCTACAGACCGCCGCTCATGGGCTCCGGGGAGAGCGGTGAGAAGCAGTACAGCTACAGGCTCGGCTCGCAGACCTGTCTTGCCGGCGACTCGATAGGGGAGTACTCGTTCGATGAGCCCCTGCACATCGGGGACAGGCTCGTTTTCGGCGATATGGCGATATATTCGATGGTCAAGAACAACACCTTCAACGGTATGCCGCTCCCGGCGATAGTCCTGCTCAGGGCGGACGGCAGCACTGAGCTGCTGCGGGAGTTCGGATACGAGGATTTCAGGGGACGGCTCTGATGGATAATAAAAAGGAACTCTACAGACAGCTTTTCAGGATAGTTACGCCGATCGCGTTCCAGTTCCTGATGACGTCGCTCGTTACCGCGAGCGACGCTTTCATGCTCGGCTTCCTCGATCAGGACTCACTCTCGGCAGCGTCCCTCGCGGGGCAGGCAGCTTTCGTTTTCAGCCTGTTCTACGGAGCGTTCGTATTCGGGTGCAACGTCCTTGCAGCACAGTACTGGGGCAAGCGTGACATAAGGACTGTCGAGGAGGTGCTCGCGGTCACTATGAGATATAGTCTCCTCACAGGAGCATTCTTCACAGCCGCTGCCTTTGCCGTTCCCGAGCCGATAATGCACATCTTCACCAGCGACCCCAAGCTCGTGGAGGCGGGCGCGGCGTACCTCCGAATGGTGGCGCTGTCGTACATTCTGACAGGCTTCACACAGGCGTATTTCGGCATTATGAAGATATGTGACCGGGCAAAGCTCAGCTCGCTCATCGGGTCGTCGGCGGTCGTGCTGAACATAATCCTCAACGCGCTGCTGATATTCGGGCTGGGTCCGTTCCCGCGAATGGGTATCGAGGGAGCAGCGCTCGCGACCGTGATATCGAGGGTGATCGAGACTGCTCTTGTGATCGCTGCTGTCGCGGGGAAGCTGTGTCCGCCGCTGAGGATAAACCTCATGCTGCGCTCCGGCAGGGAGCTCACGCGCGATTACTGGCACTACACCCTCCCTATTCTCATAAATCAGCTCGGCTGGGGAGGCGGCGTGGCGATGTACTCCGTCATCATGGGACATCTCGGCAGCGACGCGACCGCTGCGAATTCGATAGCGGGGATAGTCCGCAGCATGATCGCGAGCCTGTGCTGGGGCATTGCGTCCGGTGTGGGCATCATCATCGGCGGTATGCTCGGGCGGAACGAGCTCGAGCGCGCAAAAAAGGCGGGCGGGAGCTTCGTCCGCTTCGCGATATTCACCGGGGCGGCTTCGGGGCTTGTGATACTTGCCGTGATACCGCTCGTAATGCGCGTGATATCGCTGAACGAGCAGGCGCAGTTCTACCTGAAATACATGATGTGCATGGCGGCGTACTACATCATCGGGAACTCGCTGAATTCGACGATAATCGTGGGGATATTCCCGGCGGGAGGCGACACGAGATTCGGTATGTGGTGCGACGTGATAACGCTGTGGTGCGTGGTCGTGCCGCTCGGACTGGTGGGAGCTTTCGTGCTGAAGCTGCCTGTGCTGGCAGTGGCGTTCATCCTCACCCTCGATGAGTTCGTCAAGCTTCCCGCGGTATACCGGCATTACATGAAGTTCGTTTGGCTGCGGAACATCACCAGAGAATGAGCGTGTACAAAAGTGGGATTTGTGCATAATAAGGCATATGCACTATCGTACCCCACCTGTAATGATAATCGATAGTCTGTCTATAATTTTGTGTGTTTTTTGCACTAAATATGTAAATTACGGATTTACTTGAAAAATGAATTCTTATATAATTAAGTAAAGGATATACGTTATACAAATTTTATCAAATACAGGGGGTATTTTTTATGAGTTTTTCAAGCAGACTAAAGTCGGCTGTTGCGGGAATAACTGCCGGCGCTCTCCTCTTCTCATCTGCTTCGGCTCTGCCCGAGAAGCAGAAAGTTGAGGCTAACGCCGCTTCCGTCTGCACAGTCAACACCAACAAGACCTATCAGTACATCAGAGGCTTCGGAGGCATCGACCTTCCGGAGTGGCAGGGTTATTCGCTGTCAAGCTCTGAGCTTGCAAGAGCCTTCGGAAACGGCGACGGTCAGCTCGGTCTTACGGTGCTTCGTGTCTACGTCAACCCTGACAGCAGCCAGTGGAGCAGGGCGCTCTCGACTGCTCAGTACGCTTCCAAGGCGGGAGCTACAGTATTCGCTACACCGTGGGAGCCGCCGTCGAGCCTCTGCGAGTCCGGCGGAAGCAACGGTAAGCTCCACCTGAAGACTTCAAGCTATGCTGATTACGCTAAGCACCTGAACGATTTCGGTACCTACATGAAGAACAACGGCGTTGACCTCTACTCGATATCTGTTCAGAATGAGCCGGACTACGCTTCTGAGTGGACATACTGGTCTCCTACAGAGGCCACAAACTTCATCGCTGACTACGGCGATCAGATCACAAGTACAAGGCTTATGTCGCCTGAAACATTCCAGTACGGCGCATGGAGCGAAAACGGCAGGAATTTCTACAACTATATCCTGAACAATGCCAAGGCTCTGGCTAACACCGATGTATTCGGAACCCACTTCTACGGCACTCCCAGAAGCAAGATGGACTTCCCGGCTCTGGAGAACAGCGGCAGAGAGATCTGGATGACTGAGGTTTACGTTCCGAACTCGGACGCTAACTCCGCTAACAACTGGCCTGAGGCTCTCGATGTTGCTGAGAATATCCACAACGGTCTCGTTGTCGGCAACATGAGCGTTTATACGTGGTGGTACATCAAGAGAAGCTACAGCCTTCTCGAGCAGAGCGGTTCCGACGGCGCTATCACAAAGCGCGGCTACATGATGGCTCAGTACTCCAAGTATGTCCGTCCCGGCGATCTCCGTATCGACGCGACAGAGTCCCCGCAGAGCGATGTTTACATCTCCGCCTACAAGCACAGCGATACTCAGATCGAGATCGTTGCTGTAAATAAGGGCAGCGATTACGCGCAGGAGTTCTCGATCAGCGGACGCACTATCAAGAACGTTGACCGTTACAGAACTTCTGCAAACGAGAATCTCGCTGCTACAAAGGGCATGGATCACGATACTTCTTCGTTCTTTGCTCAGCTCCCCGCAAATTCTGTTTCTACATTCGTTATCACTCTCGAGAGCGACGGCGTGGCTGTTCCTGAAATGCCCGACGGTCCTACCGAGCCCGAGCCGGAAAAGCCGCTTGAGCCCGATGCTAACGGCTACTACATCCACGATACCTTCGAGGACGGCACAGACGACTGGACTGGCCGTGGTTCTGCGACAGTTACTCTCAGCGGCAAGGATCCCTACGCTGACAAGGAGGCTCTCCTCGTTCAGGACAGAGCTTCTGCATGGAACGGCACTCAGAAGGCAC
>JAFRXR010000072.1 GCA_017443395.1 Ruminococcus sp.
ACATCGTCACGAAGCTCACCGCCCTTCTCAACACCGCGCTCAGCGGCAGCGGAACCTAATAAAAGCGCATGGCAGTCAGGTGTTTCTTTCGGGCGCTGTACGGCGACAAAAGGGGCGAAGCAGCCGTGGAATTCATCGCCGCGACTGCCATGCTCATCCTGATCTTTGCCGTACTTCTCGGCGCCCTCTGCTATGTTACCGCATTCTATAACGCAAGCTTCACGCTAAGGAGAGTTGTTCGCGCAATTGAGATCGCGGGCGAATACAACGAGGAAAGTATTGACTCTCTTGCCGAGGGGCTTGCAGGCGGGCTGAGCGGCTTGAAGGTTTCAGTGCCTAGTGCGGAGTATATCTCCGGCACACGGCACATACAGCTCAATAAGGGCTTTACAGTCAGCCTAGAAGCAAAATACCCCGTCTGCTTGGACTTTATGGGCTCTGCGCCGGTTTCGCTCGACCTCCCCATAAAGATAAGTATGCGTGGGCGATCAGAGAGGTACTGGAAATGAAAAGGATACTCAGGGACAGGAGCGGCTCAATACCGCTCCTGTTTTACGGGCTTTTATTCGCTCTTCTCGGGATAACCTTTGTTATTCTCGAGATGGGCTATGCCTTTGAGAAAACAGACTACGCGACGGACGTGATACAGCGCTGCGTGAACAGCGCAGTTGAGAGGAATATGCTCGATGAGTACCGGCAGGACGGAATACTGCTTCTCGACACCGACTCGGCTGAAAAAGACTTCCGCTATTATCTAGGACAGGACGTGACAGACGGCTATTCCATAACCGTCGATTCGATCTCTGCCTACGCCGGAGAAGCAGACGGCAGCCGGCTTCCATCTATGACCGTGGAGGGAACTATAAGCTTTGAAACGCTGATGAACACAGCTGCGGTCAGATATCCATTCAGAGTGAGGGCAACGAATTATGATACCACTGACTTCGAACTTGACCGTTCTTACTGAGCTTGTGAGCGCATCCGCACTCCTCTACGGCGGAGTTACAGACGCAAAAAGGCGTGAGATCTCAAATCTCGTTCCTGTTCTGCTGCTACTCTGCGGCTTACTGAGGGGAGATCATTTATACCGCGTCTTATCTCTGCTTGTCGTAGCTCTCGTTATGTGGGTATGCTCAAGGCTTATTCATCTGAGCGCGCCGGGCGGTGACATCAAGCTGCTGTGTTCGCTTGCCTTCTGCGTCGGCCTGCGTGAGACGCTGTTTGTGATGCTTCTCTCGCTTCTGGCGGTATGGCTCACAAAGCGAAAAGACGGTCAGATACCGCTCTGCACCTACGTTGCTCCTGCGTATATTATCGCTCGGCTTTTTGTTGATCCGTCAATCGCACGCTGGACAATTAGCCTTGCGTTCGGTATTATATACGCAGGAGCTTTAATATATTTAAGGAGGAATCCGAATTGAAAACGATCACAAGAACACTTTCAATAGTGCTTGCGCTCACTATAATCTTCACAATCTTCGCAATTCCCGCAAACGCGGAGAACGAGCTGGATATTCGCGTCAACGGCAGGGTCGTGACCTTCCCCGATGCGCAGCCCTACGTCAATTCAGACAGCAGAACGATGATCCCCGTCCGCTTTGTAGCTGAGGCGCTTGGCGCTGAGGTGAACTGGGACGGAAAGCTCCAGTGCGCCGTCGCAGAGAAAAACGGCATCCGCGTGGAAATACCCGTAGGAAGCCGTGAACTGAGAGTTATAAAGGATGGCACTACTGAGATCGTCACAATGGACACCGAGACCGTGCTGAAGGAATACCGCACCTTCGTTCCCATACGCTTCGTAGCGGAGGCTCTCGGCGCGTATGTGGATTACAGCGGCTATTACGGTAAGGTAGGCATCTATAACGACGTTCTCACTGCGGATGAGATAGCAATGCTCCGCGCGTTCGACTATACTCAGCCGGAATACGCCATCAGTTATGCGGAGGCGAAGGAGCGCTTCGACGCCGATGATCTCGTATTTTGCTACGGAACGGGCAGAGAGAGCTTCGTAGAATACGCCAATGCCCGCGAGCACCTGTACGGCATCGGCAGGAGGGGAAAGTACTACCTCGCAGATAAGCCCATGAACGTTGACAGCGCCGAGGATTTCTACATTCTCGTCGTAGAGGCTGCGAGAGAATGCGTAAACTACAGCTCCGAGCGCGTTACGGTCGAGTTTATTACCGACACGAGCTGTATCTACCAGTCCGACAGTATGGACGATCTGACGACAGCAGTCAGAGGCATAGCTAAAGTACGTCTCAGTGTTGTGCCGACTATGCTTGAAGGCTATGAGACAGCAAAGCTCGTGGAGCTCGGCTTCACTCAGCTCTATGCGGATGTGGATATGTACATCCCCGTAGACGTTCATATGAACAGCCTCATCGGTCACAAGCTGGACGTTCATACGATAGTCCCGCTTGGGGAGGCAACGAAATGAAAAAGAGAATAATTTCAGCACTCTGTGCGGCGATCGTTATGATCGCCGCACTTTCTGTTTCCGCATTTGCTCTGACGATAGAGGAGCAGATGGCGGCAAACTCAGCAGCGTGGCACATAGCCAACGCGGCAGGAGACACAGAGACGTGCGAGAAGCTTCACGAGGCGAATGTCGAGCTTTCCAAGCTGCTTGCCGGCGGAAGCGGAAGTACTACTTTCAACGCGGCGTCCGGAACGTGGGAGATAACGACCTCATCAGGCAGTACGGTCAATTCCTCGGCTACAAAGAACAATAAGACCGACACCGTGACCTATTCAACCACAACATCAAGCGGAAGCGTAAGCACGGCCTCAAGCACTTCTTACAGCGACTCGTCCATTTCAGCCTTCAAAAATGCCGGAGGGACGAATACGAACCTCCAGAAGGGCTACAACAACGCTGCGGCGGCTGTCTCTTCAAGCGGAGATTACGGCACTGAAAACGCGAAGACAACGGCGGCTGCTGAGGCGGCAGTCGTAAAGGCGCTTCTCGGTCTTTCTGACGCGCAGGCTACTCAGTTACAGGCGGCGCTTGAGGCAAATAAACAGCAGTATGAGAGGGCTCAGAATGCCTATAACGATGCAGTCGCCTCGGGGAACACCTCCGCAGCGGAGAGCGCTATACGGCAGATGGAGAGCGTTCACGAAGCGACGCAGGCGATCCGTGCAGATTACGGCTACACGGGCGACGCGACATCCTACACGGACGGCGGCTATTATACCCCGAGCGCAGGCGGAGCAGGCGGCGGCAGGGACGATCCAAAGCCCGCCATACCGGACAGCGGGACAGGCGGCTATATAACCTTCTCGCAGATATACCACATAACCGCCTCCTGCGGCTCAGGCGGTACGATCTCGCCTGCCGGAGATGTCACAGTCGCCAAGGGCGGTGAGAAGACCTTTACCATCAAGCCCGATTGGGGCAACGAAATAGCGGATATTCTCATCGACGGCGTGAGCCATATGAGCGAGTATGATGGTATCGCAAAGCAGGCCGGAAGTTCGTATTACTACACCTTCACGAATGTCGAGGGCGACCACACCATCCATGTTACGTTCAAGAAGGGAGTTTACACCATAACCTGCCGCGTTGAGGACGATTGGGGTGGCTGGGTCTATCCCGAGCTTGTGAAAGCCGAGTTCGGTTCGAGCGTCAGCATCACTATCCAGCCGGATGATTACTGCAAGATATTCAGCGTCAGGATCAATGACAACTATAACCTTGAGCTCGACGATGACGACGTGTGGGGTATGATCTACGACTACGATTACGTTTGGGCGGACAGAGATATACTGGTCAGCTTTACAGACATCGACTACTACCAGATA
>JAFRXR010000073.1 GCA_017443395.1 Ruminococcus sp.
ACTATATCCGCTGCGTCGAAGCGATGAGGGAATGCCTCGAGGCTGAGGACATAAGATCAGAGGGACTGCTGAATTTCAGGAATTACATCGGCGAGCTCTACGACGAAGCTTGCTTTGCCGAAATGAAAAAGGACATCGCCGCCCTCAAAGAAAAGTCCTCGGACATACAGAGCGTGACCCTCGGCATAAACGTCAACGAGCGCTTTGAAGCCGTCAGCATGGGACTTATCTCCGTCAACAACAAGCCGTTCAAGAAGTCGGGCATCGTCAGCAGCTTCGCAGACGCTATCTCCTCCAAGGACAAGATACACGACGGCACGGACTGGGACGGCGATATGCACTATCATCAAGCGGACCGTCAGCACACCGCGAGCGTAGGCGCGTTCGTGGAGAAGCTTGCAGGCTTTTCGGCAGTGAGCAGCACACCCTTTGTGGACGGCAGGATAAGATCAACAGTTGTCCGGACACCCGACGGCGACGGCGTCAGCAACTCGACATTCTACCTCGAGAACATACTGACCAAAATGCTCGATTCGCTCGTAAAGAAGCTCCGCGACACACTTACGAAATACGCGAACGTCGCGATAGTCAACATCTCGCAGATGATACCGGAGTTCATGTACTACATCAGGTTCGCGGAGTTCATCAGCAAGCACACAGAGCGCGGGTTCCGCTTCTGCGAGCCCGAGCTGACCGACGGCAGCTCCTTGATGGACGCAAGGGGATTCTACAACCTGAAGCTCGCAGTGAGCCTCGGCTCAATGGACGAGATAGTCTGCAACGACCTCGGCTTCGATGCGGAGCACACCATATATATCCTCACCGGCGCGAACCGCGGCGGCAAAACGACGCTGACGCAGGCTGCGGGACTGCTGTATGTGCTCGCGCAGGGCGGTATATCCGTCCCGGCTGAGTCCTTCCGCTACAGACCCGTTGACTGTATCTACACCCATTTTCCTGCCGACGAGGACAAGACCATGGACCTCGGACGTCTCGGCGAGGAGTGCGTGCGCTTCCGCATGATATACTCAGACTGCACCGCAGACAGTTTGCTCCTGCTTAACGAGACCTTCTCCACGACCTCCTTCGAGGAGGGCTTCTACATCGCGCAGGATTCAGTCCGTGCGCTGCTGAAAAAGCAGGTGCGGACGATCTACAACACGCATATGCACAAGCTCGCGGAGGAAGTCAGCGAGCTGAACGGTGAAAGCAGCGTAAAGGCAGCATCACTCGTGATGAAGAGCGACGGCGGCAAGCGTTCGTTCAGGGTGGAGATAGCTGCCCCGGAGGGACAGTCCTACGCGCGTGACATCGCAGAAAAATACGGCGTGACATACGATATGCTGACCAACGCATAGATAACAGCTCCCGGTACATTGCGTGCCGGGAGCTTGTTGTATATCCTGCACTGTTTTGAGCTCTTCTTTTGTGCAGATATACAAAGTTTGCGGGAGCATCGTCTATTTTGCCCCTGAAAATCACTTCCTTATATACGCGGCACGACCGCAGAAATAAGGAGTGACCAAAATGAAAAAGATACTTTCGATAATACTATCGCTGACTCTGCTCACAGCTGTTGGCTGTACGAAAAAAGGCGGCAGCACATCACAGAGCGGCACCTCCGCAGCGGAGCCGCTGAAGGCGTCCCAGCTCAACTACAAGGAGACCGACCTCGACCTCCCCGAGGACTTCTCGTCCACGCTCGGACTTTCGTGGCACAGCGGCTTGCGGCTGTATTATATCAACAGTGACAGTAAAGCCGCAGTCCAGCTCTGCGACGAGAACTGCGCCCCGACAGACACGATCACCCTCGCCGAGCCCGAGGACGACCGCACCCCGTACATCAATGACCGTATACCTGCTATGCTCCCGGACGGCGGCATAGCGATCCTGTACATCTACGCGGTCTGGGACGGCGATTTTTCGGACATGGAGGCATATTTCAGCGGTGCTGATGTGAGCTTCCGCATATGCCGGTTCGACGCCGAAGGCAAGCTGACCGCCGACACCGCGGCAGACGGATTAAGCGAGTTCTACAGCCTCGGCGACACCTACATCGAGAGCATGACGGCATACGGCGAGAGCTATATCGTCCGCCACCGCGACGGCTACGCACTTATCGGCGCTGACGGCTCCCTGCTCGACAGCGTTGTGGACAGCGAGCGCTGCTCGTTCACAGCGTGTACGGACGGTTCATACATCGCAGCCGGGTGGGAGACATGGGGCTACATGGACGGCACGACGCTGAAATTCCCCGAGAAGACGAGCGGATACGGCAAGTGGCTGTCGCTCTCCGGCAGCGTGTACCCCGGCGCGGGCGACTACAAGGCGTTCCTCTGGCTGAGCGGCGGCATATTCGGACTGCGCTATGACGACACCCTGATACAGCTCATGGGCACGAGCGAATCCAACGTTTACCCGGGCATAATACTGTCGCTGACCTACGCCGGCGACGGACAGTTCGCCCTCATTTCAATGGACCAGACCACCGGTACGGGAATGCTCTTCATGCTGCTCACAGTGCGCCCAGACAACTACGTCGATGACCGCACTCCCGTCACGGTCGGCTGTATCAACTGGGACAATACCGCCGACGAGACCGTGACTATGTACAACAAGCAGTCTGACCGGTACATCGCAGAGATAAAGAAGTACGAAACAATGGACGACCTCAAGCTCGACGTCCTTTCCGGCGACCAGCCCGATCTCGTCTGCTATCATGATTCGTCC
>JAFRXR010000074.1 GCA_017443395.1 Ruminococcus sp.
CAGGTAACTCCACTAACCCGACCCGCTTCCAGCACCCCGTTGCAGGCACCTACAAGAAGGAGCGCACTGACGCTGGCAAGAAGTACTTCTCCGTTGCTTCCGGCGGCGGTACAGGACGTACTCTCCACCCCGACAACATGGCAGCAGGTCCGGCTTCCTACGGTATGACCGATACTATGGGACGTATGCACTCCGATGCACAGTTCGCAGGTTCTTCCTCCGTTCCGGCGCACGTTGAGATGATGGGTCTCATCGGCATGGGCAACAACCCGATGGTTGGTGCTACTGTTGCTTGCGCAGTTGCTGTTGAAGAGGCTATGAAGTAATTCATAACCGGCTATAATACGCTATAAAACGAAATCCTGACAGATCTAATGGTTTGTCAGGATTTACCATTTCTGAATACATTTTATCGCCCGTTCTGAATTCGACTGGAGATGATATGACTTGCCAAAGCTGA
Source organism: Ruminococcus sp. (assembly GCA_017443395.1). Classification (GTDB taxonomy): domain Bacteria; phylum Bacillota; class Clostridia; order Oscillospirales; family Ruminococcaceae; genus Ruminococcus. Next base: position 461 of record JAFRXR010000074.1, read on the forward strand.
AGAAATACCTGCTGTTCACTTTCATTACAGCGTGGATATTAGGGGGGATCGGGTGCTGCATGGGCAGTCTTGGCAGCGTGCTGCCGCTGTGTATGTTCATGCCGGCGCTGGGAGCACTGCTGGTCAAAGCGGATATAAAGGAAATGGGCTGGCGGCTCAGATCATATAAGAACTGGAAATACATAGTCTTTGCATGGCTTGCGCCTACTGTATTCCAGATCATAGGTGCAGCATTGTACTTCATGGTGTTCCCGGAGGACTTTGCTCCGGCGGAGGCTTTTCAGCGGTTCATGTCTGACACTGAATACGAGGAGTTTTTGCGGAACGGCAGTCACTATGCCGCATACATTGCAGATGATATTTCCGACTCACTGAATCCATTATCGGCACTGGTCCCCATTATTTTAGCACTTGGCGAGGAGATCGGCTGGCGCGGCTTCATGTATCCTGAACTTGAAGAGAGTCACGGCAGAACGAAGGGGCTTCTTATCGGCGGCGCGATACACGGCGCATGGCACTTCCCCGGAATGCTCCTTGCGGGCTTTGAGTACGGCACGGATTACATCGGAGCGCCGGTACTGGGACTTGTCGTGTTCTGCTTCTATACCGTGGCTATGGGTATCATCTCGTATCACCTCTATGTAAAGTCTGGCAGCATATGGCTGCCGGCAATATTCCATGCAATGATAAATTCAGAATCCAGTCCGAGAATGCTATTGGGCAACAGTCACCCGGAGCGTTCTGTCTTCGGACCCGTTGACATCGGACTCATTGCTATGCTCCCCATGGCGGCGTGTGCCGCGTTCCTGCTCTGGTATCAGTACAAACGTGAACAGACGGAGCCAGAAAACGATCTTTACGCGGACAGCTTCTCTGAATAATAAAGCAGACAAGCTCCTGACATGATGTCAGGAGCTTTTTTGCAGGGGAAAACACAGCCCATGGGCACACCCTTGGCTGCTGTGCATTCATACCTTCTCAAAATTCGAGCTGTCGACGCCGCATATCGGGCAGGTGAAGCCCTCCGGGAGCTCGTCGGCTTCGAACTCATAGCCGCAGATGATGCACTTCCAGACGATCTTGCCGGAATCGCTCTTTCCCACGGGGACGACCTCCTCCTTTGCGCCGGTCACCTTCTCGAAGTCGGAGGCCGGGTGCTTGCATATCGGGCAGATGAAGTCCTCGGGGAGTTCCTCGCCGACGTACTCGTAGCCGCATATCACGCAGCGCCATATCGTCTGACCGTCGCTCGTTTTGCCGACTGCCTCGGGCTTGGGCTTGATATTGCTCTGGTAGTATTCATACGTCGCGGACTGCGCCCCGCTGATCACCTCCATATCCGTGACGTCCGCAATGAACATAGTGTGGGTGCCGAGGTCAACAGTCTGCACTACTTTCCCCGAGATACAGGCGTTTGTGCCCTCTGTCACCGCAAGGAGACCGTTGGGGAGGCGCTTGCAGGCGGTGAAGCCCGCGAACTTGTCAGCGTCGCGCCCGGACTGGAATCCGAAGCGCTTGAACAGCGAAAAATCAGCTTCTGTGCTGATGACAGAGGCAGTGAATATCCCCGACTCCGCTATCATGTCGTGGGTGAGATTGGCTTTGTTGACGGTAATGCTCACGCGGTTCGGCTCGGAGCTGACCTGCATGAGGGTGTTGGTTATGCAGCCGTTATCCCTGCCGCCGGCGGCGGAGGTCACGACGTACAGTCCGTAGCTGATCTTGTACATTGCTCTTTTGTCCATAGATATCACTCCTTCCGGGGGTTATGTGTTAATTTTAACACAACCTCCCCACAAATTCAACATCAAATTGTGAACAATGGTCTTATTTGCAGCGCCTCGTTGGTTAAATATAACGCCTTATACACAGAATATTCCGATAATATATCTAAAATAATAACATCGGCTGGCGCGAATTGTGATATTATTAGTATGTATAAATGTGCATATTTGTTTCGGAAGGAGGCTGTCGGCTTGAAAAGATCAAAAAATACACTCGAGGACCGAGAAATCGTCAACGCCATAGACGAGCTCGACAGCTCCACGCAGAACGAACACTATAACACGCTCTTCAAACGCTGGAGACGCAGCAAGGACAATCCCTACGCTTTCCGGTTCGAGATGAACAAGAAGGAAAGCGTCTACATAGACGGCAGGGGCTTCGTGAACAAGTCCGCTGCCGAAGCCGAGCACACTGCCCTCAGCAGCATCATGAACGTCGTGGGCATCGCCATGCTCATGTGGATAGTCTCCGAGAAGTTTTTCAGCAAGGCTATGGTGTTCGTGCTGTCGCTGCTCGGTGTGAACGTTCACACAACCCTCTACGATTCAGCACTCTACGGCGGCACGACTGAGATAGTCGCTGCGCTCATCGCGATAAATCTTGTGACTATCCTCACGCCGACTATCTATATGCACAGAAAGTTCGGTATGCCGGGCGCCGTCGAGACCATGCGCACCATGAACGATCAGCGGGGACTTCTTAGCGCTATCGCTATGACGTTCATCGTCTGCACTGTGACCTCGATACCGTCTGCCTACACCAGTGACACCCGCGAGATATACAGCTTCTTCCGGAGTGTCAACGCCGATGTCTCCGTCTGGACGCAGAAGGACTTCATCGTGTATGTCGTGTTCGATATCATCGTCGTTTCCGTGCTCAGTGAGATACTCTTCCGCGGGGCTGTTTTCGGCGCTCTGCGGCAATTCGGCGACGTCTTCGCGATATGCGTGACATCGCTCGTCGCGGGGCTGCTCACGCAGGACTTCAGCGAAATGCCCGTGATGATACTCATTTCCGCGGTCGCAGGCTGGGGAATGCTCGCGAGCGGGACTATCTTCACGGCTTTCTCAGTACACATAATCTACAAGCTCTACCAGCTCGCTATGGCTATGATCGAGGACGACTCCGCCACCAGCATGATGATCAACAGGAGCTTCTTCATGGCGATACTCTTCGCCGTGGGCGCGCTCATTCTCGTGATACAGTATATCGTCAGCAAGCACATTATCCGCCGCAGGCTCGCGGCATACCACTCGGACGTCAGCGTCCCGGAGCGCCTGTGGTTCACAGTCCGGACGTTCCCGTTCTTCGCGGTCGCGATGATATGCATTATCAGTGCGGTGATAAGGGTGGTATACTGACATGGACAGGTATATGCTCAGAGCCCTCGAGCTCGCGCGCGAGGCTGCGGCAGAGGGCGAGGTCCCGGTCGGAGCAGTCGTAGTGAAGAAGACGACCGGCGAGATAGTCGGGGAGGGGCGCAATCGCCGCGAGGGCGCCAAAAACGCCCTTGCCCACGCGGAGATCATCGCGATAGATATGGCGTGCCGGACGCTCGGCGGCTGGCGGCTCCCGGAGTGTGCGATATATGTCACCCTCGAGCCGTGCCCGATGTGCTGCGGCGCGATAATCAATTCCCGTATCGACGACGTAATTTTCGGCGCATATGACCCCAAAAGCGGCTCCGCGGAATCCGTGCAGAAAATGTTCGAGCTGCCTTATAACTACCGCCCCAGCGTGACCGGCGGCGTCATGCAGGAGGAGTGCGCGGCTGTGCTCTCTGAGTTCTTCCGCGAGCTGAGAAAGAATAAGTAAAGACGACCCTTGTTGGGCCGTCTTTTTGTTGATAGACCTAATAAACATCCCCCGGCAGAGCCGGGGTTTTTTCCGTAAACGCCCCATAGGGGCTCAGAATACAAGCCACGCCTAAAAAGGCGTACCAACACGGACGCACGCGGCTACGTTCTACTGCGTTATCGTTTCAGCCTACTTGTTAAAAGGATTCCCCTCTTCAAGCGTCAGC
>JAFRXR010000013.1 GCA_017443395.1 Ruminococcus sp.
ACATGGACCCGCACCTCTTCCCCGCAGTGTCCTTCCTCGACCCGACATACACCTTCACCGTGTCGAAGAAGCAGACCGCAGCAGGCTGTGCGGACGCTATGAACCACATCATGGAGCAGTACTTCTGTGAGGATTCCTCGCTCCTGAGCGACGGCTTCATGGAGGCGGGTCTGAAGAGCCTTATGGTCAACGCGAAGAAGTGTCTTGCAGACCCCGGGGACTACACCGCAAGAGCTGAGATGATGCTCGCCTGCACCTACGGCTGCAACGGGATTTACTCGCTCGGAAACAGTCCCTCCGGCTGGCCGTGCCACGGCATGGAGCACGCTCTCTCCGCATACTATGACATCACTCACGGCGAGGGTCTGGCTATCATCACGCCCCGCTGGATGAAGCATATCCTCAGCGACAGGACGCTCAGCCGCTTCGTGAAGTACGGCGTGAACGTCTTCGGTATCGACAGCAGCCTCGGTGACTATGAGATCGCGGAAAAGGCTATCCAGGCGACCTATGATTTCTTCCTGTCTATCGGTATCCCGATGACGCTCCGCGAGGTCGGCATAGACGAGAGCCGTATCGGCGAAATGGCTCATCACGTCGCGGAGAACGAGGGACTTGAAAATGCGTGGGCTCCGCTCACGGAAAAGGACATCGCGGATATCTTCACGGCGTCGCTCTGATATGAATGAAACGAAAAAGCTCCCCTCGGGGAGCTTTTATTCGTCAGTGCTGCCGTACAGCTTTTCTATCATCTCTGAGGAGCCCGGCTCCGACGCGCGCAGACGATCGACAGCTTCACGCCGGCGCCTGATGAGGTCCTCGTAGAGCTCGGGACTATCCTTTTTAAGGTCGTTTTCAAAGGCGGTGAAGTACTCCCTTACCCTGTTGAAGGCGGCGATGTCGCGCTGCTCGATACGTCGGGCGATACGGAGCCTCCTGTGCTCGATCGCCTCGTAGATCTGAGACTCGGGAATGCCGAGCTTGTACGACAGTTCGCCGATATGGAGCTGCAAATGCTCAAGGAACTTCTCGTTGTCGAGGTCGCTGACGCCTGTCCATGAGCCCTGCGGTCTGATGACGTCCGCGAGCTCCTGACGGGGCTGACTTTCTCCGCCGATACCTGAGAGCAGCTTCTCGGTGTACTTCTCCATTTCCGCGTCTGCGTTGTCGCCGAAAGCCCACTCAAATTCAAGGCGGTCGGCGTTGCCGTAGGGCAGGGGAGCGGTGTCCGGAGAGCCTGTCTCGAGCTCATAGGGCGGGTCGATGCCGGCAGCCGACAGCGCAGCCGCGAGCGTCCTGCGGCAGCGTCCCTCCTCGACGAAGGATCCTATCCCGAGCTGGCGGAAGCGGTCGTTCAGCTGACCGATATGCGAGGCGAAGCAGAGCGTTATCCCTCGGCTCCTGAGTGATCGGTCGAGCGAGGCGATGCTGTCTGCGGCGGTGATGTCGATGCTGCATACCGCGCCGGAATCGACGATGACGCAGCGAGTGTCCTCCCTGACCGCGCCCTCGATGTCGGAGATGAACAGCTTGATGTTCGCGAAGTAGAGATTCCCCGAAAAACGGTAGATGACGGCGCTTTTCACCGGGACTGAATAGGTGTTTCGCTCAAGGCTGTGGAAGCCCTCGTGACCGGGTATCACACCAAGGAACGAGCGCTTGGGGTTGGTCGTGTTGATGATGACCGCGGTGAACGACAGCACCACGCCTATGAGCACGCCGTAGACCGTCCCGAAGAAAAGCACTCCCGCGAACGCTCCGAGGAATATGAGCAGCTCGCGCTTGTCCTGCCTGAAAAGGCGCTTGACGAGACTGAATTCGACCGCCCCGAGCAGCGCTGAGATGACGATAGCGGTCAGCACAGGCACGGGCAGGAATCTGACGGCGTCCGTGAAAAAAATGAGTATCACTGCCATTGCAGCCGCTGCGGTGAGCGACATCACCTGCGACGCTCCGCCGTACTGCTCGCCCATTGAGCTCCTCGACACAGAGCCGTTCACCGGACAGCAGCCCGTGGCTCCTGCGGCAAGGTTGCCGAGCGCGTAAACGAGTATCTCGCGGTTCTCGCTGAGCCGGCAGCCGTTTTTCTGCGCGAGATTGTTCGAGGCGAGGAGAGTTTCCGCCATTATCACGATCGCGATGGTCATGCTCGCGGGAATGATGTCCGTGAGCATACCGGCGTCAACGTCCGGGAGGCGCCACGCCGGGAGGCCTGCCTCCACTGATGAGAGCAGCGCGACCCCGTGCTCTTCGGCAAAGCCTGTGTACCCGAGCAGCGCTCCCCCTGCCATGACGAACAGCGACATCGGCAGCTTCGGTATCTGCATGAAGATGATAGTCGTGGAAA
>JAFRXR010000075.1 GCA_017443395.1 Ruminococcus sp.
ATGTCTGCATCAAGTCCGGCAACAGGTACTATTACTACGGACACATGAGCGAGTTGAGGGTCGCGACCGGGCAGACCGTGAAGTGTACCGACGTCATCGGTATCGAGGGCAGCACAGGCAAGTCCACCGGTTCGCACTGCCACTACGAGATACACACAGAGTTCCGCAAGAACTCACCGGTCAATGTCGTGGACGTCTGCGGCGGGTCCGGTATCCCGAATGTCGTGGGCGGGGTTTACGACGACGGCTACCGTCCCGGGACGTCCGCTCCCGCCAAGGCGACCAAGCAGGTAACGCTCATCATCGACGATCATACATACTCAGTTTTGCTCACGGAGCAGTGAAAAATCTCTTAGAAATGTCTCTTGGATAAGAAATCGACATACTTCGAGCTTTTTCGACACAAATCGACAAAATCTCCCATGTACAAGCAGCGTCCGGCATGGTAAAATATACTTGTTGGGACAGATACTGCCCCGGCTCTAAATCACAGCAGAGCCTCCTCGGCAACGGGGAGGTTTTCTGCTGTATTTTTAACCGTAATTGTATGTAAAGCGATGTTTTACAGCTATTTATAGCCATTGAAATTTAAAAATTCTTTAACTTTTTGAAAGAAGCTGTTGCGGGTCTGTTTTTCGTGGAAATTCGGTAAAAGCAAAAGGCGGACCACGGTGGTCCGCCCTTATATTCAGCCCTCTATCTGCCGCGACAGGAACTGCGCTGCGGCGTTGACCAGACTCTTTTGCAGGTCGGTCGCAGTGCTGCTTTTCTCCGAGCTCAGGAACGCCACCGCCCCCGAAACATCACCCGCTGTGATTATCGGTACTGCGGCTGTCGCGGTACGGTCCACTCCCTCAGCAGGACAGAAATTGTTCGTCGCGCCGTCAGGACAGAAGAACTGTCCCCTGCTCTCCATGAGCTCCTCAAGCTGTGCCGACACGCGGCGCTCCGCGAATTCCTTTTTCGGTACGCCTGCCGTCGCGACTACATGATCCTTGTCGAACACCGCGACCGGACAGCCGGCTATCTTGTGCATTATCTCCGCAACGTATGAGGCGTTCTCGCTCATCTCGCTTATCGCGGAGTACTTCTTGAATATGACCTCGCCCTCGCTGTTTGTGTATATCTCAAGGGGGTCGCCCTCGCGGATACGCATGGTACGGCGTATCTCCTTCGGTATGACGACTCGTCCCAGATCGTCTATGCGTCTTACGATACCTGTTGCTTTCATAAAATAATAACCTCCCAAAATCAGTTGACTTTGCGAGGTTAGTATTTCCGGTTTGGTTTTGATTATTCGTGCGCGTTTTCTGACGGTCTGCCCGCCGTATCACTCAAAAAGCGCTTCGTAGTATTCGGGAGTTCTTTCTGACAGTCCCGATGTTGCATATATCCAGCAGATGAGATCGTCATCGAGCTTTCTGATGTAGTAGCAGTCAAAACCGATATCAGAACGGCAAACGTCTCTCAGATACTCCTCTTCTCCGAGCTTGACGCTTGCTCTTTCGTCCCATTCAAAATCGCCTAACTCACTGATCCAGTCACGGCAGTAGTCAAGCGCCTGATCTGCTGTAACGTCCTCAGTATCCGGGAATAGGATATTGGTATTGATAAAGAACACAAATACCGCTTCGTTCGCATCTGCAAAATAAGCGTCATAGATCTGCGATTCCAGGAGCTTTTTGTACTTCTCGTTCGTTTCCTCTTCTATCCATTCCTGCTTCTCGTCATAATCGACCGTATAATACATCAGGTCGCCCGGAACGTTCAGCTTGAGGTCAGCGTAGTCATTGACGTAGACGCCGTCCTTGTACAGTCCTACAGTATACTTTGTGCCCTCCGCAGCGGGGTCTGCCGATGCCGCCGACGGAGTGTCGAGGACGGTCTCGGGCTCTGCCTTGGGAGCGAAGTCCGCGCCGTAGCTCAGTCCGTAGCCCTTTTCGAGCCAGCATTCGTCCGTGCGTATCTGGTCCACAGAGCTGTACCACGGGCTCGGCAGTCTGCCTGTGAAGTCAGCACAGCCGCAGAGCACATCGGATATGCCCTTGCCCTCAGAGCCCGGCAGATAGCACATCACGACGCTGTCCCATGCGCTGTAGTCAGCGGGGTCGATGATGACCTGCCTGCCGGCGATGATACAGGTCACTGTAGGCTTGCCGAGCGCCCTTGCCTCGTCGATAGCTGTTCTGTTCTTTTCAAGGCCGAGCGTGCCGCAGAGCTCCATGTCCGCGGTATCGCCGTTCCACTCGGCATAAGCCTCCTCGCCGACGCAGAGCAGCACGACATCTGCCTCCGCAGCCTGTTCGGGATCGGTGATGACCCCGATATCGTAGTCCTCGGCATATCTCTCGAAGGCTTCCTTTATCGTAGTAACGCCGGGGACGTCCTTCTTGGAGGAGCCGTTCCAGTCCATAGTCCAGCCGCCGCACTGAACGCTTCCGCTGTCGGCTGCGGGACCTGTGATATATACCTTCGTGCCGGCTTCGAGCGGGAGGACGCTGTTGTCGTTCTTGAGCAGCACAAGGCTCTCCTCGACGAGCTTTTCAGCGACCATACGGTACTCGAGCGAGCCCGTTTCTGTCTGCTCGGTGGAAATATTCTCCAGCATAGGATCGTCGAACAGCCCCGCGTTCTTCTTGACCCTGATTATCCTTGTTACGGCGTCGTCCACGCGCTCCTCGCTGATATCGCCGCTGCCGACTGCGTCAACGATTATCTGCTTGGCTTCGTCGTACCTGTCGGTCTCCATGAGCATATCAATGCCCGCGTTTATGCTCTTGATGACCTGCTCCTCGTAGGACGAGGCGGGGATATTCTGTATCGAGCCCCAGTCGCTGACGATGAAGCCCTCGAAGCCCATTTCGTTCTTCAGCTTCATGATGTACTCGCCGTTTTCGTGCATCTTGACGCCGTTAAGGGACGAATGGCTTATCATTATGGTCTGGACGCCGGCGTCTATCTGCGCCTGATATACCTTCAGGAGCTCATCTATCTCGGCGTCTGTGAGAATGGCGTCACCGCGGTCGATGAGCATATCTATGCTGCCCTGCTCACCGGTGCCGTAGACTACGTTCCCGTCGCCGAAATAGTGCTTGGTGCAGGCAACAAGTCCGCCGTCGATGAGCCCCTTTGTGTAGGCGGTGCTGAGGCGGGTTATGGTGTCGAGGTCGGAGCCGTAGGACTCATAGGTGCGTCCCCAGCGAGGATCGACGGACTGTGCCACGCAGGGAGAGAAGTTCCACATCATGTGGCAGAGCTTCGCTTCGTCAGCGGTGATGAGTCCCACCTGATAGGCGAGCTCCTCGTCGTTGGCTGCGCCCTGTCCGATATTGTGGGGGAAGTATACCGCGTTCTTGCAGTAATTCACGCCGTGGACGTCGTCCTGACCGTAGATGTACGGGATACCTGCCTCAGACAAGACCGCGCACTCCTGAAAGCCGTCAACGGTCTCGCACCATGCGTCGGAGTCGATGCAGCCGACGGTGGACAGGATACTGCCGTAGTCGCTGTTTTTCATGTCCCTCTTGGTGATGTTGTAAATAGCGGGCTGTACCATCTGGCTCGCCTTCTGCTCAAGGGTGAGCTCAGCGACTATCTCCTCCGGAGTCATCGAGGCGTATTTCTGGTACTTCAGCTCCGTGTCGGACGTGGTGTCCTGCGGAGCAGAGTCGGTCGGTGTCTCGGCGGAGCCGGTTGACGCTTCGGTCTCCGGGCTCTGCGAGGTCTCTGATGTGCCGCTCTTTTTCGAGCATGAGCCTGCTGATATCAGCATCGCCAGTGAGCACAGAAGTGCAAATGCTTTTTTCATGGTCGATTCCCCTTTCACTGCTTGAAAATGTCAGGTGCAATTGGTGGATTTTTGTATGATGATATTATACCACAATATCGTGCAGCACGCAAGTGATATGTGTTTTTTCGATTGTCCCGATGAAAAAAGCTCCCCGGGGGAGCTTTTTTGTGTTACTCTTTCTCATCAGAATTTAAATGTATCCTTGAACCCCAGCCACTTCTGATCCTTATCAGAAAGATTGAGCTTAGTTCCATCTTCAAGCATATATCCCTCAGCACTTGCTGTACCGGGATATTCACCTGTAAGCTGCGGCCATGAGATACCGATCGCCGGATCATTCCAAGCCAGGCCGCCTTCATCATTTGGATGCCAAAAATCATCGCACTTATAGCAGAATTCCGCAATATCGCTGAGCACAAGGAATCCATGTGCAAATCCCTTAGGAATAAGGAACTGCTTTTTGTTCTCCTCAGTCAGCTCAACACCGTACCACTTACCATATGTCTTGGAATCTTTACGCAGATCAACTGCAACATCGAAAACGCTGCCCTTGATCGCACGCACGAGTTTGGTCTGTGGAAACTGTTTCTGGAAGTGCAGTCCTCTAAGCACTCCCTTTGTTGAACAGGACTGATTGTCCTGTACAAATACTATATCAATGCCAGCTTCTTCCATGTCACGCTGACTGTATGTTTCCATAAAATAGCCACGATTATCACCATGAACAGCCGGAGTTATAACACAAAGTCCTTCTATACCGCCGACGTTTTTCTCAACTTTTATCTGTCCCATTATTGGATCTCCTTTAAGTAGCGTGAAAGCGCGTCCTGCCATGTGGGGAGCGAAGTGAATCCGTTCTCAATGAGCTTTGACTTGTCAAGCCTGCTGTTGAAGGGTCTTGCCGCCTTGGAAAGTCCGTATTCTGCGGTGGTAACGGGAGTTACCTTTGTGGACATTCCCGCCTGCTTGTAAATCTCAACTGTGAAGTCATACCAGCTGATAAATCCGCCTTCATTGGTAGCGTGATAGTAGCCGTACTTTTCAGTTTCGGCCATATCCACCAGCAGTCTCGCAAGGTCGAAGGTATATGTGGGAGTTCCTATCTGATCGGAAACCACACGGACTTCATCATGTGTCTTACCGACATTTATCATCGTCTTAATAAAGTTCTTACCGTTCACTCCGAATACCCATGCGATACGCACGATGAAGTACTTATCAAGAGTATTAGCAACTGCAAGCTCTCCGTCAAGCTTGGACTGTCCGTATACGTTCTGCGGAGCATAATCCTTGCAGTCCGGCTGCCAAGGCTCAGTTCCCTGACCGTTGAAAACGTAGTCTGTGGAAATGTATATCATCTTGCAGTCGAGCTTTTTGCAGACGTTCGCGATATTCTGCGTGCCGTCAACGTTTATCGCCTTGACCTTCGGACGATTCTCCTCGTCCTCTGCAGCGTCAACCGCAGTCCACGCTGCACAGTGAATGACTACATCGGGCTTAACGTCCGAGATAGTCTTTTCAACTGCTTTTGCATCTGTAATATCGAGCTTTATATACTCGCAGTCAGCGGCAGTCTCATCGAGAATATCGCTTCCAATTGCTATATATCCGCGCTTTTTCAGCTCATTGACAACGTCGTAGCCAAGCTGTCCGCCAACTCCTGTAACGAATGCCTTCATTGCTCACACCTCTGCACGGTTGCCGTACATCTTCTCGTAGTAGTTCTGATACTCGCCGCTGATGATTGTTTCCCACCACTCGCGGTTCTCAAGATACCACTTGATAGTCTTCTTGATTCCGTCCTCGAACTTTGTCTCGGGCAGCCAGCCAAGCTCGTTGTGTATCTTTGTAGGATCGATAGCGTAACGCATATCGTGACCCTTTCTGTCCTCAACATGAGTGATAAGGCTCTCGGGCTTGCCAAGCTCCTTGCATATCAGCTTCACGATGTCGATATTCTTCATCTCATTGTGACCGCCAACGTTGTAGACTTCGCCGACCTTGCCCTTGTGGATGATAAGGTCGATAGCACGGCAGTGGTCCTCAACATAGAGCCAGTCACGAACATTCAGTCCCTCACCGTAAACAGGGAGAGGCTTGTCTGCGAGAGCGTTTGCGATCATAAGCGGTATCAGCTTCTCAGGGAAGTGATAGGGGCCGTAGTTGTTTGAACATCTTGATATTGTCACAGGCAGGCCGTAAGTTCTGTGATACGCCATTACGAGCAGATCAGCGCCAGCCTTTGAGCTTGAATACGGGCTGCTTGTGTGAATGGGAGTTTCCTCAGTGAAGAAAAGGTCAGGTCTGTCAAGCGGAAGGTCTCCGTAGACCTCGTCCGTGGAAACCTGATGATAACGCTGGATACCATACTTGCGGCAAGCGTCCATGAGCACCTGTGTGCCAAGGATATTGGTCTGGAGGAAAATCTCCGGATTCTCAATAGAGCGGTCAACGTGGGACTCCGCTGCGAAATTGACAACGATGTCGGGTTTCTCCTCCTCGAAGAGCTTGTACACGCCATCGCGGTCGCAGATGTCGAGCTTCACAAAACGGAAGTTAGGGTTCTTCATAATAGGCTCAAGTGTGGACAGATTACCTGCATAGGTCAGCTTGTCCAGACATACTATGCGGTAGTCCGGATATGTATTGAGCATATGGAACACGAAATTTGAGCCGATGAAGCCGGCACCGCCGGTTACGATAATTGTCATAGTCTTTTCTCCTTAATACTTGATCTTGCCCTCGGCAACCTTTTTAAGATGAGCGCCATAAGGTGATTTTCCGTACTTTTCAGCGGACTTCATAAGTCCCGCGTTGTCTATCCAGCCGTTGATAAAGGCTATCTCTTCGGGAGCCGATATTTCAATTCCCTGACGGTTCTGAACCATTTGTACAAAGTTTGTAGCCTCCGCAAGACTGTCCATTGTACCTGTATCGAGCCAAGCAAAACCGCGTCCGAGAAGCTGAACGTCAAGCAGACTGTCGTGGAGATACATCTCGTTGAGGGTTGTTATCTCAAGCTCTCCGCGCGCTGAAGGCTTTACCTGATCAGCACGGGCAGATACTCCCGCAGGGTAGAAGTAAAGACCAGTTACTGCGTAATTGCTTTTGGGTTCGGAGGGCTTCTCCTCGATCGAGAGGGCTCGCCCGTCCTTGTCAAAATCAACTACGCCAAAGCGCTCGGGATCGGGAACATAATAACCGAATACTGTTGCACGGCTATTCTCTTCTGCGTTCTTTTTCGCGTTGCGGAGAATGTTCCCGAAACCGTTGCCGTAGAAAATATTGTCTCCAAGCACCATTGCACAGGAATCATCATCTATGAATTCTTCACCCAATATAAACGCCTGAGCAAGTCCATCAGGACTTGGCTGAACTTTGTAACTAAGGTTTATACCGTACTGCGAACCGTCTCCGAGGAGTCGCTCGAAATTCGGAAGGTCGGTCGGGGTCGAAATGATAAGGATATCCTTGATACCTGCCAGCATGAGTGTTGACAGAGGATAATAGATCATTGGCTTGTCATACACTGGAAGCAGCTGCTTCGAGGTCACCATTGTCAATGGGTAAAGTCTTGTGCCGGAACCGCCGGCGAGGATTATGCCTTTCATATGCAACTCCTTATTATCTTCGTTCAGGAACAGTGTCCCATACCTTTGTCTGATACAAAAATACCTCTACCATTTTACTTCATATGCGGGAAAAAGTCAAGGTACAGGTGTGCTTACACTGCCGCGCCGGCTCAGCTATAGACCGGGTCGTCATAGGTGAAGGTGACATTGTCCGAATTGTAAAACTCCCGGCTGTCGGCTGGGACAAGTCCCTCACCGTAGTCCACGAGGTTGCCCTTTACCGAAAAATCGCTGAACCAGCCGTCCACGACGTACATTCTGCGGGACGCATCCTCGGCGCCGTATGGCTGATCCATGTAGAGCGTGTTGTACTCAAAAACATGGTGATAGCCCCAGCTCTCGACCTGCTCATGCACCTCGAATGCTGCCACTATCTTCGGGTTACCGTTCCGGTAGCCCACATTGCCGTAAACAAAGCAGTTGTTGCCCTTGAGGTCGATGAAGCTGCCCGCATAGTTTTCGCCGGTCATGCCGTCGCCGTAGAAGGTGCAGCCGCTTATCTCGGTGCCGGTGGTGTATTCCTTGACGTCAACATGCTCGGCGGCGACGTTTCTGAACGTGCAGCCGACTACACTGTTATAGTCACACTTGAAGTCGAATCCTGTCTTGTCCTTGGAGCTGCCGATGTACACTCCCTCCCCGTAGCCCGGAGAGACCAGACCCGTATCGTGGATACTGCACGACTGCACCATGCAGTAGGAGCTGCCGTCGCGGATAGCTATAGCCTCCGCGCCGGTGCTGCATATCTCGCAGCCCGATATCAGCGTCCGGTTTGAATTGTCGAGGGCTATCCCCTTCTGCGAGTTGGTGCAGACCAGCTTGCTGATTATCCAGCGGTCGCCGGTGACGTGCAGTATATAGCCGTGCTCGGTGTTCGCGCCTTTGAGCACCGGCGGGGAATCGGGCTCCATAGCAGAAAGTATCACCGGTGCGCTCGCAGTGCCGTCAGTCTCCAATGAGATCTCCTGACTGCCGCAGTCGTACTCACCCGGGGCGAGCAGTATCACATCGCCGGGCTTCGCATTTTTAACGGCACTGCGGAGCTCGTCGACGGTCCAGACATAGACCTTGTTTCCGAGGACGGTATTTTCGGCGAGCGCGGCCCTCATCTCACAGAGGTCGAACACGTCGAGCCTGCCGTCTGCGCAGAGGTCGGCAGCCTGCCAGTCCCTCAGACGTGTGTACGGGACGGCGAGAAGCCACTTCTGCACCAGCACCAGATCGGCAGAGGTCAGACTGCCGTCGAGGTTAACATCGCCGCTCGTCCGCTCGTTCACGAACTCCGCAAACTGGCTGCTGCGCTCAGGGTCGTCGGCGAAATGGAAGTTCCACGAAAAAATGATATTCTCCTCCGCGAGGTCGGCGGTCGCACAGTAGTCCTCGCGGAACTGGTCAATGGGCATTCGCTCGTTTTTCATCAGCTGAGTATCGACGCTGAAGCTCTCGTTGTTGATCCAGAAGTGCAGGCGCCCGTCCACTGCATTTTTCTGGACCTCAGCCCACTTGCGTATCACGCCGGGAGAATACGACGCTCTGCCGCCGTCCTGCGGTGCGTAGATGTCGCAGGGGCGCAGCCCGGAGGCACTGATGACGTCGCTGATGAAGCTGCCGTACTGCTCGGGCGTGGAGAGGTCGGTATTGTAGAACGGACTGAGCATGAGCGGCTTTCCGGGGCAGGACTGCTCTATCGCAGCGACGGTCGCGCTGATGTTTTCGCCTATTATACGCGCATATTCGCCATTGTCAGAGCCGCTGCACGCGGTCTCTATGTTCCATATCTCGTTGTTGTAGTACCAGCCGGCTATCTGCTCACCGTAGTCGCTGCCGTAGCGCTCCCACATCTCGGTGACGAGCCCGCTGCACAGCTCTGCGTTCGAGGAGCTCCAGTCCGTGAAATAGCTCGTCGGGGCACCCCAGCCGTAGCTCCACCAGATGTCGTCGCTGACCGTACCGAGCCAGAGCTGCATACCGGTCGCCTTCGCGGCATTCAGCGCGAGCTCGAGCGCGTCGCCGCCGTTCTGGGAGGAGTGGTAGGTCGCCTCGACCGCAGACGGGAACATACAGTATGTATCGGTTTTTCCGTAGGACGCGGGGTCCTGCTTGTCGCCGGTGCAGTCCTCGCGGGTATAGTCGAACGTGGATTGCAGTATGAGCGAGTCAAAGCCCGCGGACTTCGCTGCCGAGAACTCCTCCTCCCAGCGCTCCTGCGTCCAGTCGCGGCAGTGCCAGCCCTGCAAAAACGATGCGGTGAATCTGTGCGGCGCCTCCGCTTCGGAAGCGTCTGCGGGCACGGTCGGTACGGCACATATGAGCGCGGATAAAAGTATGGTCAGTCCTTTTTTCATGGTGTCCCTCCTGACTAAGTTTTTTCCATTATACCACACCCCGGTGGATTTTTCAATACTTTGCGAAGGCACGGCTGCCCCGTTCCCGGAACCGGTAAAAAAAATAACGCCGCTGTAAAGCGGCGTTTTCATTTTAGTGCTCAATCTCTTCTGAACAGATCTCTGGTGTATACCTTATCGGCAACGTCGTCGAGGCAGCTGTCATACCTGTTCGCGATGATAGCCTGACTCAGCCTCTTGAATTCGTCCAGATCATTCACGACCCTGCTGCCGTAGAATGAACTGCCGTTTTCAAGCGTCGGCTCATAAACTACCACAGAGGCTCCCTTTGCTTTGATCCGCTTCATTACTCCCTGGATAGAGCTCTGACGGAAGTTATCGCTGTTGCTCTTCATAGTGAGGCGGTAAACTCCGATAACTACTTCCTTCTCGCCGACATATCCGCCGGTATAGCTGTTTCCGCCGGCTATTCGGAGAACACGGTCCGCAATGAAGTCCTTCCTCGTCGCGTTGCTCTCGACGATAGCCTGTATGAGGTTCTGCGGAACGTCTTCATAGTTGGCAAGGAGCTGCTTTGTGTCCTTAGGCAGACAGTATCCGCCGTAGCCGAACGAGGGATTATTGTAGTGGCTGCCGATACGCGGGTCAAGGCATACGCCGTTGATTATCGCCTGTGTATCGAGCCCCTTCATCTCTGCATAGGTATCGAGCTCGTTGAAGTAGGAGACCCTGAGCGCAAGGTAGGTGTTGGCGAACAGCTTCACAGCCTCAGCCTCGGTGAAGCCCATGAACAGGGTGTCGATGTCAGGCTTTTCTGCGCCCTCCTGTAGGAGCTTGGCGAACACCTCGGCGGCTTCTCTGCTGTTATCGTCACAGCCGACGATTATACGGCGGGGGTAGAGATTATCGTAAAGCGCTCTCGATTCGCGGAGAAACTCCGGGCTGAATATGATACGGTCCGTACCGAACCTCTTCCTGACGCTCTCGGTATAGCCGACGGGGATAGTGCTCTTTATGACCATTACGGCGTCGCTGCTGCTCTCCAGTACAAGGCTGATGACCGCCTCGACTGCTGATGTGTCGAAGAAATTCTTCTGCGGGTCGTAGTTGGTCGGAGCGGCTATGACGACAAGATCAGCGTCTGAATACGCAGCGGCACCGTCAGTGGTAGCGGTCAGATCAAGCTCCTTCTCAGCCAGGTACTTCTCGATATAATCGTCCTGTATAGGGGACTTTTTCGCGTTTATCAATGCGACCTTCTCCGGTACTATGTCAACAGCCGTGACCTTGTGAGCCTGTGCCAGAAGCACAGCAAGCGACAATCCGACGTAGCCTGTCCCGGCTACCGCGATCCGTAAGTCATTAAAATCTCTCATGAGCCTGAAGCTCCTTTCAAATCCTATGTCAACGTGCAGACAGCGTCCGCTCCTGCACCTCATGAACACATATTTCCGTCTTTCATTATAATACATACGCAGGTATATTGTCAAGTGACCGGCTCATCACCTGCGTTCAGACAAAAAACGGGGAAGCCCCGTAAGTGAGGGCTCCCCGGTATCACACGTCATTTTCCCAGCTCCTGACAGAGCAGCCCGCACTTTGTACAGTACCAGACCAGTTTCCCCGTGCGTAGCAGCGGCAGCCTGAGCTGCACGTTCCACTCAGGGTACTGCTTGAACAGCATTACGCTGCTGTCGCTCTGGTATGCGGCAAATGAGATGTAGTGATCCTTGGTCATGGAGTGATCTGAGGTCACGTACAGCTCCCCGCCTATGTCCTCGACGTTCAGACGCTCTCCCTCTTCAGCCTTTCTCGGCTCGAGCGCTTCGAGCCTGCTTCCGCAGCACGTTACTGCTGCGTCAGAGGTCGATGTTATGATGTTCCCGCACTCCCTGCAAACGTAAAATCTGAGCTTCTTCATATTTCCCGCCTCGCTTTCGTTCTTGTATATCTCGCCCGTGAGCAGAGTATGTATGTCGGTCCCGAACACCTCCGCCAGCGCAGACAGCAGCGAAACGTCCGGACAGCCGTTCCCGGTCTCCCACTTCGACACCGCCTTGCCGCTGACATTTATGCGCTCCGCGAGCTCCTTCTGTGTAAGTCCGAGCTCAGTCCGGAACCTCCGTATGAGCTCTCCTGTTTTTACCTGATCCATGATAACACTCCCCTGTTCCCGGTCTTCCCGACCGTCTGTATCCATTATACCGGAAAGCTCCCCGCACGTCAATCCACGTTCCGTAGAGTGCTGGCTGCGTATGACTGGAGATAATTCCTCTCAGCTCATTGACAAATCCGGTCTGCCGGGCTATAATATATTTATAGACCCAGACCCGGAAGGAGCGAGAGATATGGGAGTTTTAGACGCATTCAAGGATATGTTCACGAAAAAGCAGAAGGACCGCAGCTTCATGACCGACGACGAGCGCGAGCTGCGCGAATATGAGGAAAATGAGTACAAGCCCGAATCCAAGCTGGCTGACGACGCCTACGCGGAGCTCATAGTCGGGGACTGCTTCCCGATGAAGGACAGCAAGGGCGAGCACATCGGCGCGGTAGTCGTCGGGACCGTCAGCGTCGGCACCTTCAATGTCGGCGACATGGTGCAGATAGAGGCAAGCCTGAAGGAAAACACTATCCGCTCGCAGATCGTGAGCATCGAGCAGTTCAGGAAGGTCATCTCCTCTGTCTCCGAGGGCGCGCACGCGGGTCTGCTGCTGCGCGGAGTCTCCTGCAAGCAGGTGCGGCGCAACGCGATAGTCAAGAAGCTGACAGGACGCTCCGAAACGCCCTCCGACTGACATACATAACCACAGGACGTCCTCTGCGGAGGGCGTCTTTTTTACTGACGCACCGCGGATTATCCACTCCTGCTCTGCATATCTTTTCATTTTCCGGTTGCAAAATCAGCCCTTTCGTGGTATAATCAATTATGATATAAGGAACAAATGCTGTCAAGAAACAGATGAAGGCGCAGAACGCTCCCGCGTGACCTGCTGCCGCTCACATACAAGGAGGTGGAACCGCGTGCTGCTTGTATATTACCACACACTTTTCATTCTCTCAGTGCTGCTCACGCTCGTGTACGCTTTTATGTGGCACAAGCACTTCGACGTGAACTTTTCCCTGATGTTCGGTTTCATACCCGTAGCTACCCTCGGACACCTGATGCTCGCGGTCTCGGACAACTATGAATCCGCTATAAACGCGAACCGCGTCATCTACCTCGGAGGGTGCTTCCCTCTCCTGTTCGTGACGCTCTCCGTACTCAGTCTGTGCAAGCTGCGTCCGAGCCGGACGGTCACCGCTGCCATGCTCTCGCTCTGCACGGTCGTATATGTATCGTCGCTCAGCCTGAACGGCGGCAAGCTGTTCTACAAGGATGTGAGCTTCGAGGTCGTTGACGGCGTGGGCAGGCTCACCAACAAGGTGTACGGTCCCATGCACACGGTCTTCTACCTCATGATCTTCGCATATTTCTCGGTCTCGATCGCTGCGATGATCTACAGCTACTTCATGAAGAAGGACGTCTCAAACAGGATCATC
This sequence comes from Ruminococcus sp., assembly GCA_017443395.1. Classification (GTDB taxonomy): domain Bacteria; phylum Bacillota; class Clostridia; order Oscillospirales; family Ruminococcaceae; genus Ruminococcus. The sequence continues at coordinate 13,311 of JAFRXR010000075.1, forward strand.
TATCTGCTGTTCCTGCCTGAGCTGATATCTGTTATCGGCTTCTTCAGCAACAGAGCGTTCATCACCAGTATCGAGCTCGTACCGCTCACCTACGTCATCGCGCAGGTCATCTACCTCATTATAATCCACCGGGTCTGCCTCTACGACATCGACGAGACCGTCGTGGATTCCCTCGTCCAGACCGGCGACACAGGCTTCATATCCTTCGACCAGAAGTACAGATACCTCGGCAGCAACGAGACCGCCAAGAACATTTTCCCCGACCTCCGCTCACTGACCGTTGACAAGCCGCTCGAGCGCGGCGGAGCCTTCGGGGAGACTATCCTCCTGTGGCTCGACAGGTTCCGCGCCGACCCCAAAAACGACAAGAATTACTACAGCTCCCCCAACAAGAGGATCTACCTCGTGAGCACAAACTACCTCTACAACGGCTCGCGCCGGAGAGGCTACCAGATGCTCGTCACCGACGACACCAAGAATCAGGAGTATATCTCCCTCCTCGGCAGATATAACACCGACCTGCGCAGGGAGGTCGCCGTCAAGACCAAGAGCATCGTCGAGATGCACGATAAGCTCATTCTCGGTATGGCGACTATGGTCGAATCCCGCGACAACTCCACAGGCGGTCATATCAAGCGCACCAGCGATGTCGTCCGCATACTCGTCGAGGAGATACAGAACGGCTCGGGTCTCGGCCTCACAAAGTCGTTCTGCACCAAGCTCGTAAAAGCAGCTCCTATGCACGACCTCGGCAAGATCGCCGTCGATGACGCTATCCTCCGCAAGCCCGGCCGCTTCACAGATGAGGAGTTCGAGAAAATGAAGGCGCACGCCGCTGAGGGCGCACGTATAGTCCACGCTATCCTCGACGGCACCGACGACGAGGAGTTCCATATCATCGCCGAGAATGTCGCCCACTTCCACCACGAGCGCTGGGACGGCTCCGGCTACCCGCAGGGTCTCAAGGGCGAGCAGATACCCCTCGAAGCCCGTATCATGGCTGTCGCCGACGTCTACGACGCCCTCGTCAGCAAGCGCGTCTATAAGGAGAAAATGTCCTTCGAGCAGGCTGATTCCATTATAATGGACGGCATGGGCAAGCACTTCGACAAGCAGCTTGAGCCCTTCTACGTCTCCGCCCGCCCACGCCTCGAAGCCTACTACTCAGCCCTCGAATAACTCTCCCCGCTGTGCCGGTATAGTTGTGCCTCCGGCGGATCAAAAATG
>JAFRXR010000076.1 GCA_017443395.1 Ruminococcus sp.
AAATCGCTTATCAGCTCTCTTCTTGCTCGCTGTTCTTCTGTTTCATTTCTTCGTCTTCTTCCCATAATTATAACCTCCGAAGTAGTGTCTCTTCTATTATACACTACTTTGGAGGTTTACACAAATTCTAGGATAGACTCGAATGTCAGCTTTTGCGCCGGTTTTGTTTTTCTCCCCCTGACCGAAGGTCCCCCCTCGCTTATCGCAGGCAGGGCGCACGGAATGCGTCCCCTACAGACAAGACCTCAAAAAAATATTTTTTCCTGTTGCTTTATTCCAAAAAAAGTGGTATAATAATAGCATACCAGAAAAATTATCAGGAGGTGCATTATGAACGCCGACCCCTATGGGAACGTGAACAATTTCATAGACAGTCCGGCGGCTCTCTGCACCTATGCGCTCCCGTCGGTCTGATCCCGACGAAAGGAGTGAGCTTACCAAGGTAAGCGTCTGCTTATGATAAAATTCTATATTTCGGAAGACGGCCGCATGACCGAGTGCGCTGAACCCACCGCGGGCTGCTGGGTATCCGTTGTGAACCCTACCCCGCAGGAGGTCAACACTCTCATCGAGGACTTCGGTCTCGACAGCGGCTTCGTAAAGTCCTCTATCGACGAGGAGGAGTCTTCGCGTATCGAGCGTGAGGACGACCAGACCCTCGTCATCATCGACACGCCTGTTTCCACGGTCGATGAGGACCAGACCCGCAACTTCTACACCCAGCCGCTCGGTATCATCATTACCGCCGACTACGTTTTCACTATCTCCATTCAGGAGACCCAGATAATCACCGAAGCCATGAGCGGCGGCATACGCAACCTCCGCCCCAGCTTCAAGACACGCTTCGTATTGCAGATACTCCTGCGTATCGCGGCGCTGTTCCTTACCTACCTGAAACAGATAGATAAGATCTCATCTGCTGCCGAGCAGCAGCTCCACGACGCGATGAAGAACGAGCTCCTCATGCAGCTCCTCGCACTCGAGAAATCCCTCGTATACTTCTCCACCTCGCTCAAGGCGAACGAGGCGACTATCGAGAAGATCTTCCGCGGACGTGTCATCAAGCTCTACGACGAGGATCAGGACCTCCTCGAGGACGTGCTCATCGAGATGAAGCAGGCTATCGAGATGTCCAGCATCTACTCCAGTATCCTTTCGAGCATGATGGACGGCTTCTCGTCGATAATCTCGAACAACCTGAACATCGTCATGTGGCGCCTCACGATCGTCACGATAATCCTCGAGATACCCAACATCATCTTCGCGTTCTACGGCATAAACACGGTCGATCTGCCCATGCCGTACACATGGTTCGCCATAGCGCTCACGGGCTGTCTGACGATAATAACGACGTTCGTGCTGCTGAAATGGAAACGAAAATGAATACACATTCTGAGCCATAGTTTACGCTATGGCTCTTTTGCAATCGAGAGGAGGGCGCTATGGATACTGCACAGGAAGTATACTTCTCCGACAGCACGCTGCTCGGGTACGGCATTACGGGTGCAGTGTATATTATGCTGCCCGTGATAGCGTTCTATATCATGCACCGGTACAATGCTGCAAGGCTCTGGCACGTCATAGTCGGCGTCGTCACATACTTCATCTCCACGCGCCTGAGCGACGCCTGCGTACTGCTGACGCTGTCCTCTGCGTCTGCCGCACAGAAACAGGTCGCGGCGGCGGAGCTCGTCGGAGTATTCGAGGAGACCGGGCGCTTTCTCGCGATGAGGTTCGCCTTATCGGACATACACAGCCCGCGCGGAGCAGTTTGCTATGGTATAGGTCACGCAGGACTTGAATGCTGGATACGCGGTGTTCAGAGGTTTCAGCTGATAGGATACGGCAGGGAGATCGACCGCGTGGGCATAGCGGAGTTCCTCTCGGGAGTCACGCCCGAAAGAGCTGCCGAGCTGACCGAGGTCTACCGCAGATACGCGGAAAAGAACATCTTTCTCAGCTTCCTCGACCAGCTCACCGCAGTGACCGGCTTCGGCGTACACATCGCGCTGTCTCTGCTGATATACAAGAAGCTTATCGCAGACCACCCGAGGTTCCGCTGGCTGGCGGCGGCGATAGGTCTGCACTACGCGCTGAACGCAGTTTCGTATGTCGCCTCACTGAGCGGGAGCTTGCTGCTCACCGACCTCGCTGTACTTGCCTGCGGAGTCGGGATAATCGCTCTTGTGTACAGGCTCATCAACGGCAGGGAGGTCGCTGACGAGATATTATATCCTGAGTTGTGAAAAAGGGAGAGACTCCGTGTCCCTCCCTTTTGCATTTTGCATATTCCGGCACTCCGCGCACATACTACCCGCGAGGTGAAAGTATGCGTCCCGATGAGCTCTCCCGGATAAGGATATCCCACGACCTTGAACATAATATCACGACGATACAGTCCATAGCGCACAGCTCCGCCGACCTCCTTGTGGACCGCTTTACTGCGGGCGGGGTGCGGTGTGCGCTGCTCTGCTGCGAAGGCATGGTCTCGACGTCCGTCATCACCGAGCTGATACTCGAGCCCGTGACGTCCCTCCCCGATATCGGCACTCCCGGCGCTCTCCTGCGCTACATTCAGGACAGGCTGCTTCTCTCGCTCGACCGTCCCGAGGTCACGGAGCTCGACTCGCTGTTCCGCCTGATGAACTCGGGCTTCGCGGTACTGCTCATCGACGGTCTGGAAAAAGCCCCTGCGTTCGGCGTTCAGGGCTACCCCACCCGCGGGATCCAGGAGCCCTCCGGCGAAGCCAACATCATGGGTGCGCACGAGGGCTTCGCGGAGTCGCTCCACCTGAATATGTCCCTTGTCCGCCGCAGACTGAAGTCCCCGGAGCTCGTCATGGAGATCATCACTAAGGGCGACATCAGCCGCACCGACCTCTGCCTGTGCTACCTTCAGGACAGGGTCCCGCCGGAGCTCCTTGCGCATATCCGGCGCTCGCTCGGGAAAATGAAGCTCGAGGCAGTGCTCTCGACGGGGTATGTGCGTCCGTTTCTTGAGGGGAAGGGCTTTCGGATATTCGATTCCGCCGGCACGACCGAGCGTCCGGACGTCCTCAGCTCAAAGCTGATAGAGGGGCGGGTCGCGGTGCTCATCGACGGCGTGCCCTATGCGGTGGTCGTGCCGCGGCTGTTCTGCGAGAGCTTCCAGACCCTCGACGACTATGCCTTCAAGCCGTACTACGTTACGCTGATACGCTGGATAAAGTACGCGGCGTTCCTCATCACGGTGCTGCTGCCGGCGGTGTACACAGCTGTGGTGGTTTACCACCCGGAGCTGCTCAACAGCACACTGCTCATGCTGCTGGTGGAGGCGGAGAAGCAGGCTCCGCTGTCGATATTGACCGAGACTGCGGGCGTGCTGCTGATGTACGAGGTCATACGCGAGGCTGGGATACGTCTCCCGAAGCCGGTCGGGGGAGCGGTGAGCATAGTCAGCGGACTGATAATCGGCGATGCGGCTGTGCAGTCGGGGCTGGTCAGCACGCCGCTCCTCACCATGACCGCGCTCGCCGTGATAAGCGGGTTCGTCGTCCCGGAGCTGAACCCGCAGGTGACGGTGCTGCGGTTCGCTTTCCTCATCGCAGGGAGCACGCTCGGTCTGTTCGGGATAGGGCTGCTTGCGTGCGCGGTGCTCATCAACATCTGCGCGACAGAGGACTTCGGATTCCCCTATACAGCGCCGATCTCGCCGTTCAGGCTGTCTGGTATGCAGGACACCGCCGTCCGCGCAGGGTTCAGGAAAATGCAGGAGCGTGACTTCACCGTAGAGGAGTATCTGGAGAAATGACGGAAAAGCAACTTACCCGCCAGCAGCTCGCGGCAATGCTGCTCATGACCGATGCTTTCGCACTTTTCTGCCTTCGCGGAGGGCTTTCCGCCGTGACCGCAGCAGCCTTTGCCGCCGGCTGCGGAGTGCAGTTCGTACTGGCGCTGCCATTTGTGGTGACAGTCCGCAGAGGACGTGAGCTCCCGCGGGCAGCGATGTGGACAGTGCTTGCATTTGTCGTGCTTTGGGGAGGAGGTCTCTTTCGTATGCTCTGGGACACAGCTGAGCTGATATTTACGGTCCCCGGAAATTCGGGAGCCATAAGCGGTCGTATGCTCACCTCCGGACTGATAGCGGCGGTCTGCGTTTACGCCGCCTCGGAGGGCAGACAAGCGCTTGCTCGGGCTTCGGTCATCGCGGCGGCGCTCGGGGCGGTGTGTCTTGCGGTGGTCGCGGTGAGTGCGGCGACCGGCTCCGACTGGCACGGTCTCACCCTTGCACACTCTGAACGGGGCTTCCTCGGGGACTTCACTGAGTGCTTTGCAATGAGCGGCGGAGTGAGCACGCTCATTCTGCTCCTGCCGGGAACGAAGGGGGAGCCGTTCGCCGATACGGGAGCATACTTTGCCGCAAAGGGCGTGATATCGGCGGTAGTGATACTCACAGCCGCCCTTGTGACCGGCGGGATAATGCCGCTCGTGACCTGCCCGGTCATCACCGCCGCTCAGCTCAGCCAGCCCTTTCAGACGCAGAGGATCGACGCGCTCTTCCTGATGATATTCGCGATATTTGCGGTCTTCGCGCTCGCGGTGCAGACCGTCGCCGCCGCCGGAGCCCTCGGGAGACTTATCCCGCAGTTCAGACGTCTGCGCAGTGCGGCAGTCACCGCAGCAATGCTCGGGGCGGCATTTTTGCCGATATCCCATGAAATACGCGCGGTAGGGACGGCGGTCCTGCTGCTCATGCCGGCGGCAGTGCTCGTCACAGACCGCATAGGAGGCAGAAAATGAGGAGACTTTTTGCGCTGCTCTGCGCCGCGGGACTCATCACCCTCACCGGCTGCTCGTCCGGGCGCGTGAACGATAAGTACTACCTGCGCTCGGTCACGATCACCGGGAACAGCGATGTTTCGCTGAATATGGACTTTTTCGCCGAGGAGCTCCGCCTCACCGATGTCTCCGGCAGCAGTCCGCAGGACGCCCGCAGGCACGCCGAGCTGCTGTGCGGGCGGGACATCTTCACTGGGTACACCGAGCTCGTCGTCCTCGGGGACTGTAACTCCCGCGCGGCACTCGAGGCTATGCTCCGCGACTGGCGTGTATCGCCGTCGTGTCTGGTGGTGTACTGCTCCGCGCCGGACGAGCTCGCTGACACCCTTTCCGCTGAGGAGCTGACGGGGATAGTGCGGGAGGCTGTCCGGCAGGGACTTGCACCCGAATGCGGGCTGGTATCGGTGCTCTCGGGACTGCTTCACGGCGGGGCGGACGTCCCGGAGATATGCGCGGAAGGATTCTCAGGAGTTAAGCAGATAGTGTAGCTTGGTAAAAAAAACGCCCCCGCAGGAGCGTTCTAAATCGTATCATTCAAAAAACGTATTGGAATTGTACTCCGCGACGCGGGCGCGGTCTCCGTGGCAGTCGATCTCGATCATCTCGCGCTTCATCATGTATTTCAGCGACGCGAACAGCACCGTCAGCGCGACAGCGTTCGTGAGGATACTGAAATAGATTCGTATACCCATGAGATTGCCGAGCATTCCGCAGAGTATCATGCCGATAGTGATGATGACCATGACCTCAAGGCATTTTTTGTCGGGGTCGAGCGAGACGAACGTCAGGCAGATCGCCGCTGAGAAAACGGCGTGCAGTATCGCGAGCATGAGCGAGTACGGCTCGTAGAACGACTCGTACTTATAGGAGTTCAGCTCGAGGTACATCATCAGCGCCTCCATGACGATATACGCCGTGAAGCCGAATTTCAGCCACTGACGCATACGCACGGTGCGGCATATGCATACGTCCGAGAAGATGAGCATTCCGAAGCCCGAGAACAGACACAGATACGCGATGACCTCAAGGGTGTTGCTGCCTGTGCTGTCGGGGACGTAGCTCTTGTAGAAAATGAAGCATACAAAGGCGAACAGCACGAACAGTATATTTCCGATCAGTCCGGCGGTCAGACCTCTTGACAGAGTCTTATGCATAGTGCGCTCCTCAACCGAGAGCCTTGAGAGCTCTCTGACCGATGTCTTTTCTGTAGTGAGCGCCCTCGAAGCTTATCTTCGCAACGCCCGCATATGCATTGCTGAGTGCGGACTGAAGGTCATTACCCTTGGCAGTGACGCCGATAACGCGCCCGCCGTTCGTGAGGAACTTGCCGTCCCCGCTGAGTTTGGTGCCGGCGTGGTAAACAAAGCAGCCGTCTATCTGACCCTTCTCGTCGAAGCCGTTCATCTCGATGCCCTTGGGGTAGCTCTCGGGGTAGCCGCCGCTCGCCATGACTACGCACGCGCAGCTTCCGGAGTGCCACTTGATGTCCACTTTGTCGAGCTCGTGGCTGTAGATAGCCTCGAATATCTCGTAGAGGTCGGCGTCGAGCATGGGGAGCACGACCTGTGTCTCGGGGTCGCCGAAGCGGCAGTTATACTCGATGACCTTGGGGCCCTTGGGAGTTATCATAAGACCGAAGTACAGGCAGCCCTCGAAGGTCCTGCCCTCGGCGTTCATAGCGTTCATGGTGGGAATGAATATCTTCTCCATGCATTCCTTCGCGACAGCGTCGGTGTAGTACGGGTTCGGGGAGAGCGTACCCATTCCTCCGGTGTTGAGTCCCTTGTCGCCGTCGAGGGCGCGCTTGTGATCCATAGATGAGATCATGGGGACGATAGTTTTTCCGTCGGTGAAGCTCAGTACGGACACCTCGGGACCTGTGAGGAATTCCTCGATGACGATACGCGCGGAGCTCTTGCCGAATTTCAGCTCGTCTATCATCTCGTGGACAGCCTTGACTGCCTCATCCTCGTTCTGTGCGATTATAACGCCCTTGCCGAGCGCGAGCCCGTCAGCCTTGATGACTGCGGGGTAGCTGTTCTGCTTTTTGAGGTACTCTATCGCCTTGTCCGACTCGGTGAACACCTCGTAGAACGCGGTGGGGATATCGTACTTCTTCATGAGCTCCTTCGAGAACACCTTGCTCCCCTCGATGATAGCGGCGTTAGCCTTGGGACCGAAGGTCATGAAGCCCTCAGCCTGCAAAGCGTCCACCATTCCGAGCACGAGCGGATCGTCCGGAGCTACGACTACCATATCCGGCTTGAGCTCCTTAGCGAGAGCAACGACGCCGTCAACGTCTGTCGCACCGACGGAGAAGCACTCGGCGTACTTCGATATGCCGCCGTTGCCGGGGGTGCAGTATATCTTGCCGACCTGCGGGCTCTCCGCGAGCTTCATGATGATAGCGTGCTCGCGTCCGCCGCCGCCGACTACTAAAACATTCTTCATGGGGATTATCCTCCTTGCTGGATTTATGGGATATGAAAGTCCAGTCAGGGAACGCCCTGCAAGAGAGGGCATTCCCTCTCGAAAAACGATTCACTGGATCGTTTTTCGATTCACCCTTTGCGGAGCGCTTTGTGTAATGCAGGGCTCTGCCCTGCACCCGCCAGAGGCGCCGCCTCTGGACTCTGCCAAAGGGACAGTCGTCCCTTTGGAATCCCATTATTGTGGCATATCAGTGATGGAAAAGTCTTATGCCTGTGAACGCCATTGCGATATTGTACTTATTGCAGGTCTCGATAACGTTGTCGTCGCGGATAGAGCCGCCGGGCTCAGCGATGTACTCAACGCCGGACTTGTGCGCGCGCTCGATGT
>JAFRXR010000077.1 GCA_017443395.1 Ruminococcus sp.
GAATGCGGAGTATTCGGCATATACGGTGATGACAGCATAGCTCCTGCCTATGCGTGCTATAACGGACTTCTTGCTCTCCAGCACAGAGGTCAGGAAAGCTGCGGCATAACTGTCTGCGACGACGGCATATTCAGGCACAAGCGTGCAGACGGGCTCGTCTCTGAGGTCTTCAGCCGTGAGGAGCTCGATAAGCTCGGCAGCGGGAATATGGCTGTGGGACACGTCCGCTACTCAACGACAGGCGGACACAATCACAACAATATCCAGCCGCTCGTTATCCGCCATATCAAGGGAAATCTGGCGCTCGTCCACAACGGCAACCTCGTCAACGCAGCTGAGCTGCGCCGTTCATTTGAGATGTCGGGAGCTATATTCCACGGCACCTCCGATACGGAGGCGATAGCCTATTCGATAGTGCGTGAGCGCCTGACGAGCAGCTCCACCGAGGAGGCAGTCGAGCGCGCTATGCCCTGCATCAAGGGCGCGTATTCATGCATACTCATGACCGCTACGAAGCTGATAGCCTTCCGCGACCCCGACGGCTTCCGTCCGCTGTGTATAGGAAAGACCCACGACGGCGCCTATGTCGTTGCCTCGGAATCCTGCGCTCTCGAAACGGTCGGGGCTGAATACCTGCGTGATGTAGACGCAGGAGAGATAGTGGTGATAGGCAAGGACGGCTTACAGTCGATCCGCACCAACTGCACAAACAAGCGGAACATCTGCATTTTCGAGTACATCTACTTCGCACGTCCAGATTCGGTCATCGAGGGGGTATCGGTCCACCACGCAAGGCTCTGCGCGGGGCGGCTACTCGCGAAGTACAGTCCCGCGGACGCGGACATCGTTATTGGAGTTCCCGACTCCGGGCTTGACGCCGCGCTCGGCTACGCGAACGAGAGCGGTATCCCCTACGGTATCGGCTTCATAAAGAATAAATACATCGGGCGCAGCTTTATTCAGCCCGAGCAACACCAGCGCGAGAATGCAGTCAAAATAAAGCTGAACGCCGTCCGCGAGAGCGTCGCAGGCAAGCGCGTGATAATGATAGATGATTCCATAGTCCGCGGCACGACGAGCGCGAGGATAGTCAAGCTCCTGCGCGACGCGGGAGCAAGGGAGGTCCATGTGCGGATATCGTCGCCGCCCTTCCTGCATACCTGCCACTTCGGCACGGACATCGACTCAGAGGAGAACCTCATTGCGGGCAAGTGCAGTACTACCGAGGAGATCGGGCAGTATATAGGTGCGGACAGCCTTGCGTATCTGCCTGTCGAGTGCCTCGGCGAGCTTGTTGAAAACAGGTTCGGCTACTGCAAGGGCTGCTTCACGGGAGCCTATCCAGTGGACATCTCAGGTGCAGGCAGAAAAAATAAATTTGATGAAAAGATACACAAATAATATAAAAGCCGCACATCAAAGGCGATGTGCAGTGCTTGATATACCTATTATCCGGAGGAATTTACTATGTGTACGATAATGGCATACTGCGGTATCGGCGGTATGGAAAAGGTCGCTGAGGGACTGAAAGCAACTGTTTCCCGCGGACCTGACGATCAGAGGATAACGGAGGTCCCGGGCGGAGTTCTCGGATTCCAGCGTCTCTCTATTATGGGACTTACTCCCGAGGGAATGCAGCCCTTCGAGCTAGGCGGCAGCTATGTGGTCTGCAACGGCGAGATTTACGGCTTCCGGAAGCTCCGCGGAGAGCTCATCGCAAAGGGTTACAGCTTCAGGAGCGACAGCGACTGTGAGATACTTCTCCCGCTTTATAAGGAGCACGGTACGGATATGTTCGCGATGCTCGACGCGGAATTTGCCTGCGTCATCTACGACGACTCCACCGGCGGATTCATCGCCGCCCGCGACCCGATCGGCATACGTCCGCTTTACTACGGAAAGTCGGATGACGGCGCGGTAGTCTTCGCGAGCGAGGCAAAGAACCTCGTCAAGCTCTGCAAGAGGATAATGCCATTCCCGCCCGGACACTACTACAAGGACGGCGAGTTCCACTGCTACTGCGACATCACCGCCGTTGACAGGGTCGTACACGACGACATTGAGACTGTGTGCAGCAATATCCACGACAAGCTGGTCGCGGGTATAAAAAAGCGCCTTGATGCGGACGCTAAGGTCGGATTCCTGCTTTCGGGCGGACTTGATTCGTCGCTCGTCTGCGCGATAGCCCAGCGTGAGAGCAGCAAGCCCGTACGCACCTTTGCTATCGGCATGAACACCGACGCTATCGACCTTAAATACGCCAAGCAGGTCGCGGACTACATCGGCAGCGATCACACCGAAGTCATGATCACCAAGGACGACGTCATCGCTGCACTTGAGGACGTGATCCACCTCCTCGGCACCTTCGACATCACAACTATCCGCGCGAGCATGGGTATGTACCTCCTGTGCAAGGCGATACACGAGCAGACCGATATCCGTGTGCTCCTTACAGGTGAAATATCAGATGAGCTGTTCGGATACAAGCACACTGACTTCGCACCGTCCGCAGAAGCGTTCCAGCAGGAGTCCGTCAAGCGTGTCCGCGAGCTGCATATGTACGAAGTCCTCCGCGCAGACCGTTGTATTTCGGTAAATTCGCTCGAGGCGCGCGTGCCGTTCGGCGACCTTGACTTCGTAAAGTACGTCATGGCGATAGACCCTGAGATGAAGCTCAACAAATACAATAAGGGCAAATATCTGCTCCGTCACGCCTTCGAGGGAGACTACCTACCCCACGATATACTCTACCGTGAAAAGGCTGCTTTCTCGGACGCCGTCGGACACTCCATGGTGGACTACCTAAAGGAATACGCCGACAGCTGCTTCACCGATGCTGAGTTCGAGGAGAAGTCGGCGAAGTACAGCCACGCAAGACCATTCACAAAGGAGTCACTGCTTTACCGCGAGATATTCGAGAAATACTACCCAGCCAACAGCGAAATGGTTTCAGATTTCTGGATGCCAAACAAGGAGTGGGAGGGCTGTGATGTGAACGACCCATCCGCCCGCGTGCTCTCAAACTACGGCGAAAGCGGAAAATAATTCTATATAAACATGACCGGCAGTTACCTCCCCGCGAGGCGCTGTCGGCTTTTTTATGCGGCTCATCAGTCCTGCTTTATCAGGTACGCCCGGCAGGGAGCTCCGTCGCAGCCGCCGAGCGTGAGCGGCGCGGCGCTGAGGAAGTACCGTCCCTCCGTAACATCCGTAAGAACTATCCCCTCGAGGAGGACTGTCCCCGCGCCAAGCAGGATAAGGTGGACCTCCATAGGCGCGTCCTCCGGACCAACCGTCTGGCTCTCGTTGCCGAGGAGCAGCACTCCTGCTTCTGCGAATACCCTCGCAGCTTCGGCAGTCACGACTGCTCTCCCCGCGATGAGGATACGCCCTGACGCACCCGCTGCGCGGGCTTTTTTCATTATATCAGCAGCGTCATCAGCGGAGACCTCTCCCTCATGACGCGCAGCAAAGCACTCCCCCACAAAAGGCTCGAGCCCGAGCTCATCAACTGTCTTCCCGCCGCTGAGAAAATGGAACGGCGCGTCGATGTGAGTACCGTTGTGGGCGCACATCGAAAATGCGGTCAGGTTGCAGACATCGCCGCTGTCCGTACTCATGAGCTGCCGCCTCTCCGGAGACGGGTCTCCCGGGTATACCCCGCAGGAGAAGACCTCCTGCGAAATGTCTATGATCTCACGCATGATCATCCACCTCGTTTTTTCTTTATTCTATCACGTTCCGCGTGAAAATGCAATATCCCCGCAAGATAATGATATGTACTTGAAATCATCGGCGTAAAGTGGTATAATGTAGTATGGAATATTAGAAACTGCTGTATATGAGTACACTAAGTACATGGACCGTATCCTCTGCTCTTCATAAAAGTCTTCATCTTTACCGCGGCTGACAAGTGGTAAAAGAAAGGAATCCAAGCTATGGAACGAAGAAAGCGCATTGCATTGTTCGCCGGACAGGCTGACGAATCGTACCAGAGCCGGTTTATCAGCGGCTTCCTAAGGAACGCCTTTTCCGCCGGGTACGACGTCTGCATATTCTCAATGTACAAAAAATATCAGGATACGCCGGAGCGTGAACAGGGCGAATCCAACATTTTCTCGCTGATGTCGCCGGAGCAGTTCGACGGAGCTGTCATTCTCAAGGACAGCATACAGACCGAGAACGCCGCAGAAGGCCTTGAGCAGCATCTCAAAACGATCTTCGGCAAGCCTATCGTCATCATCGAAAAGGAGAGCGAGCTCTTCCCGAGCATCTGCACAGACTGCTACTCCGCGGTGTTCGACCTTATCACCCACCTCATCAAGGTACACGGGTGCCGCGATATCGCCTACATTTGCGGAAAGAAATGGCACAAGCACTCCAAGGAGCGTCTTCAGGCTTACCGCGACGCAATGGAGCGTGCGGGACTTTCCGTGCAGGAGGATCGCATACTATTCGGCGACTTCTGGTACCAGAGCGGCGAGATCAGCGCCGCTGAGCTGCTCGAGGACGAAGAGAAGCTCCCGGACGCCGTCGCCTGCGCTAATGACCAGATGGCGATAGGTCTCTGCAAGGCTCTCACAGAGCGCGGGATAAGAGTCCCCGAGGACATCGCCGTAGTCGGCTATGATTCGACCTTTGAGGGTCAAACCAGCCCCAAGCCTATCACCTCTGCACTCATTCCAGCGGAGGAGTTCGGCGAGTATGCCTTCAACTTCCTGACGGACAGAATGAACGGCAGGGTGCCGGAGTCATTCAAGCTGAAACCGGGCATAATTCTCGGAGAGAGCTGCGGGTGCGGCTGCGAGACCATGCCCGTGCATACCGTCCGCCGCGATTCGTGGGGAACTGACATCTCCGAGGAGCAGTATGACTCCGTTTTCAACACAATGGACGAGAACCTCATATCACAGACCGATATACAGGAGTTCATAGAAACCGTCTATTCCTACGCCTACCAGCTGCGCGGAGCAAAGGAATTCCACCTTTGTCTGGCGGCCGAGTGGAACAGCTCGTATCAGGGCGTACACCTGAAAAACAGCGGCTATCCGCCGAAAATGATACACGCGATACGCTATTGCAGCGACCGCAGGAACAATATCGCCGGGCTCGATAAGGTCTTCGACACCTCCGAAATGCTGCCCGAGCTGTACGAGGAGCGTGAAACTCCCGCGGCATATTTCTTCACGCCATTCTTCTTCGAGAACGAGTGCTTCGGCTACGCTGTCATCAGCTACGGCAGCGAGCTGCGCAGCTACGACAGCGTGTACCGCCGCTGGCTGGGCTCAGTGTGCAGAGGCTTCGAGGTACTGCGCCGCGGGCTCGTGCTCAAGGGTATGCAGGAGCAGCTCGAGCGCTTCCGAAGCAGCAAGTTCACCGTCGCGAACCACGCCTACGAGAGTCTCTGCGACGAAGAAAAGGCACAGTACAGGCTCGTTTCACGCATACTCGACGAAAATCTGCTCGACTACTGCTTCCAGCCGATAGTCAGCGCACGCGACGGCAGCATCTATGCTTACGAAGCCCTCATGCGCTCACGCACGGACACCAAGGTCTCTCCCCTGTCGATAATCAAGTACGCTGCCATGCAGGAGCGTCTCTCCGACGTCGAACGCGCGACCTTTCTGAACGTCCTGCGCATAATCGACGAGAACGAGGAAGTATTCCGCGGGACGAGGGTATTCATCAACAGCATACCCGGAGTCAGTGTCGGTGAGGAAGCGCTGTCGGAGCTCGACGGCTACCTTGCAGCTCATGCCGAGAGAGTCGTCATAGAGCTCACCGAGGAGGCTGAGCTCAAGGACTCCGAGCTCGAGAAGCTCAAATCCTACTTCGAGCGTCTGCATATCGACATCGCTGTAGATGACTACGGAACGGGCTATTCAAACGTCAGCAACCTCCTGCGGTATATGCCGGACTTTGTCAAGATAGACCGCTCGCTGCTCAGCGATATCCACGAATACCCGCAGAAGCAGCACTTTGTCCGCGAGATAATCGACTTCTGCCACGACAACGGCATCAAGGCTCTCGCTGAGGGTATCGAGACCGCAGAGGAGCTCCAGACTGTGATACACCTCGGTGCGGACCTGATACAGGGCTTCTACACAGCACGTCCCTCCACGAAGGTCGCACGTCAGATCGACGACCGTTTCAGGAGTGAGATAAGGCAGTATCATCAGGAAAAGATAGACGGCAACACAAAGCACATCTACGTCGCCGGAAA
Source organism: Ruminococcus sp. (assembly GCA_017443395.1). Taxonomy (GTDB): domain Bacteria; phylum Bacillota; class Clostridia; order Oscillospirales; family Ruminococcaceae; genus Ruminococcus. Next base: position 6,224 of record JAFRXR010000077.1, read on the forward strand.
GACGAACCGTGTCTCCCTCGCGAAGCTCAGCAGGGACGGCTGCACGGACATCGTCATCGGTCACGACGAAATGGTATACAAGGACATCTCTATCATCGGCACTCCGCAGATGAAAACGAATATACACCTCCGTATCGAGCCGAACTACAAGGGGCGCGTGACGCTCGAGGACGTGTACCTCTCGAACGTGAAGAACCGCCCGTGTATCGAGCTCGGGGAGAATTCGAGCGTGACGCTCGTGCTGGTCGGCTCGAATACACTGTTTGAGGCGGGCATAATGGTGCCGGAGTCAGCAAGACTCGTCATCGAAGGCGACGGCTCGCTCAGCCTCGACCTCAACGCCGCCGAGAGCTACGGCATAGGCAACACTCACGATTCACGCCACGGAGAGATAGTTTTCGAGCAGGACGGAGCTATAAACGTTGCCTGCCGCGGAAAAAAGAGCGTATGCATAGGCTCGGGGCTTGGCGGCACGATAAAGATCGACCGCGGAGAATTCAATTTCCGCATCAACACTGAGACCTGCGTCGCTATCGGAGCACTGACCGGCGAGGCAAAGCTCTCGCTGCTCACCTGCCATATCGAGGCTGAGGTCTCGGTCAGCTACGGCGTACTGATAGGCTCACTCGAGAACAGCACTGACATCACAATCCGCAAGTCCGCCGTAAATCTAACAGCGCACAGCAGGTACCTGTCAGCCGTGGGGACCATCAACGGCAGCATAGCTGTGATACGCATGAGCGAGGCCGGCTCTGAGCTCAGCATAATGGCAGACAATTCTACCTGCTTCGGTTCGCTGAACGGTAGCTCCGTCATCGAGATCTGCGACTCACATCTGCGGGTCGATGCTATCGGTCAGGACGCTCTCGTTTTCGGCGGATTCAGCGAGGACACGACCGTTCTGCTGGCGGATTCGGACACCAAGATCGACATCAGATGCTCGTCCGGCAGAGAGACCCTTGCCCCGGACAGGAACATGACCGTCCGCAACGGCAGGCTCAGGCTCACCGTGAACGGTCAGCAGGTCAGCCGTGACGTGTCCGTAGACTACACATGACCGCCGCGGTACCGCTGTCTCTACCACGCAATTGGACGCTGTCAGCAGCGCATTTAGGGGAATTATCCATGAACAACAATGTCCCGCGCAGGCGGCTCGCACTGATAACAGCAGACCCGTGCTCGGTTTTTTCGCAGTCCGTGATACTCGGAGTCCGCCACCAGTGCGCGAAGTACGGCTACGACCTGCTCGTATTCACAACGATGGTGAAGGTATACCACCCCGACAAGAAATATCTCAGCGGCGAGATAAACATATACAGCATGATAAACTACGGTCTCAATGGACTCCAAGCAAACAGCCGACGAGATCGCTGCGCTGTGGCTGCGCAATGTCAACAGCTCTCTGCACATGGTCAGGGTAGTCAGCAAGCTGATAGACTATTCCCTCCGTGACCCAATGACCGGACTCTTCAACCGCCGCGGCATGGAGATGACATACGCCCGCCGCACGGAGCGCACCACACCCGACGACAGCTTTGTCATCTGGGTCATAGACATGGACGGTCTGAAATATATCAAC
>JAFRXR010000078.1 GCA_017443395.1 Ruminococcus sp.
CCGCGATAAGACTGGCTTTCACTGGCGCGATAAGCGACGATATCCTCGACATCGAAACACTCGCGATGAAGCTGCTGAAATTCCTTTCGGAGAGCTATCCGCAGTCTCTCAAGGAAAGGTACAAGATAGAGCTCGACGATAGCGATGACGGTCTCTCACTGCTCGAAAAGGTCGGAAGGAAACGCGGAATGGTCGTTTCCGGCGGTGAGATAAATACCGAGCGTGCCGCGATAACCGTAATAGACGAATTCAGGAGCGGCAAGCTCGGCAGAATAACCCTTGAGCTCCCGCCCGCAAAGGAAAAGCCATGCCAAGAATAACGCTCCACAAGGAGCTTTTCGACTATGACTCCAGCCTTCGCCGCGAATATCCGGTGATATGCGGAGTAGATGAAGCGGGAAGAGGTCCGCTTGCGGGAGATGTATATGCAGCGGCAGTCGTTCTGAGCGACGGCACGCTGATAGACTACCTCAACGACAGCAAAAAGCTGTCCGAGAAGCGCCGCGAGGAGCTTTTCGACATCATAATCGAGAGAGCGGACGCATACTCAATAGCCACGGCTTCCGTCGAGGAGATCGACAGCATGAATATCCTCAACGCGACCATGCACGCCATGAAACGCGCTGTTGAGGAGCTTGACCTTACCCCTGACCTTGCCCTCGTGGACGGCAATCGTCTCCCTGACCTTCCGTGTGAGACAAGGACAGTGATCAAGGGTGACGCGACCTCGGCTTCGATAGCCGCAGCGTCAGTGCTTGCAAAGGTCGCAAGGGACAGATACATGAAAATCCTTGCGGAGATGTACCCGCAGTACTGCTTCGACCAGCACAAGGGCTACGGTACGAAGCTGCACTACGAAATGCTTGAAAAGCACGGTATCTCCGAGGTCCACAGGAAGACCTTCCTGAAGAAGCTGCTATGATGACGAAAAGTGAGACAGGAAAGCTCGGCGAGGAACAGGTCTGCACATATCTCACAGACCGCGGCTACACGATCCTCGCGAGAAATTACCGCATAAAGGGCGGCGAGATAGACATCATCGCCGAGAACGGCGATTTCATAGCATTTGTCGAGGTCAAGACCCGCAAGCCCAACAGCCTTGTGACCGGCTTTGAGGCAGTCAACAAGCGCAAGCAGGGGCTGATAATAAAAACTGCTGCTGATTATTGCTGCAAGCACCCGACCATGCTCCAGCCGAGATTCGATATCGCACAGGTCATAGCGTCCGGGGGCAGAGTGCTCAGCATTGATTATATACAAAACGCCTATGATACCACAGGCTACAATTACATTTTCTGAAGGGTGATATTATGTTCTACAACAGCACAAGAAACAGCGATGTCAAGGTAAAAAGCGCCGAGGCGATCACTCAGGGCATATCTTCAGAGGGCGGACTTTTCGTCCCTGAGAGCATACCGGAGCTGTCTCTTGCTGACATAAATGCTATCGGCGAGATGTCCTATGCAGACAGAGCAGCGTTCGTGTTCTCTAAATTCCTCACTGATTTCACTGAGGCTGAGATACACTACTGCACCGATAATGCATACAGCACGAAGAATTTCGAGTCTGAGAGCATTACCGAGATAGCACATCTTTTCGACGGTACATATATGCTCGAGCTCTGGCACGGACCCACCTGCGCATTCAAGGATATGGCGCTCCAGATACTTCCGTACTTCCTCACGACCTCCGCGAAGAAGATCAACCTCGACAAGAAGATAGTCATTCTCGTTGCGACCTCCGGAGACACCGGAAAGGCAGCGCTTGAGGGCTTCAAGGACGTTGAGGGCACATCTATCCTCGTATTCTACCCCGAGGACGGCGTCAGTCCGATGCAGAAGCGTCAGATGAAGACACAGGAAGGCTCAAATGTCGGCGTGTGCGCGCTAAAGGGCAACTTCGACGACTGCCAGAACGGCGTCAAGGCTATTTTCACGGACGATGAAGTAAAGCAGACTCTCGAAAACAACGGCATGATGTTCTCCAGTGCGAACTCTATCAACTGGGGACGTCTCGTACCGCAGATAGTATACTATATCTCCGCCTATGCAGAGCTCGTGAAGGACGGCGAGATAGCGCTCGGCGACAAGGTCAACATCGTTGTCCCGACCGGTAACTTCGGAAACATTCTCGCCGCTTACTACGCTAAGCACATGGGCGTTCCGGTGAACAAGCTCATCTGTGCATCCAACATCAACAACGTTCTCACAGACTTCATCAACACAGGTGTTTATGACCGCAACCGAAAATTCTTCGCGACAGTTTCACCGTCTATGGATATTCTTATCTCGAGCAACCTCGAGCGTCTTCTCTATCTCATGACAGACAGGAACGACGCTGTTATCCGCGAGTGGTTCAGAAAGCTCGCTGCTGAGGGCAGGTACGAGGTCTCCGATGATGTCAAGGCAAAGCTCAGCGACGAATTCTGCGCGGGCTTCTGCGATGACGAGCAGACCAAGGCTATAATCCACGAGATATACGAGAAGTACTCCTACACCTGCGACACCCACACTGCCGTAGCTGTAAAGGTCTACGAGGACTATAAGAAGTCCACAGGCGACACAACAAAGACTATCATCGCTTCCACAGCAAGCCCGTACAAGTTCAGCGCGGCTGTTCTTGAAGCTATCGAGGGCGGAAAATCCGACATCGACGAGTACGCTATGATTGACCGTATCGCTGAGCTTTCGGACATTCCCGTTCCCGCAGCTCTTGCGGATCTTAAAAACAAGCCTGAGAGATTCAGCGACGTTATTGACAAGACAGAACAGAAGAAGTACGTACTCAGCAAGCTTGGAGTCTGACAGATGAGTTTATACGTCATCGCTGATCTGCATCTGTGCTTCTGCGACCCGAGCAAGACTATGAGTATCTTTCCGGGCTGGGAGAACTATCAGGAGCGAATCGAACAGCACTGGCGCGAGCTCATAAAGCCGGAGGACACGGTAGTCATACCCGGTGATATATCGTGGGGAATGTCGCTGCAGCAGGCTGCTCCGGACTTCCGCTTCATCAATGAGCTGCCGGGGGAGAAGATAATCCTCAAAGGCAACCACGACTACTGGTGGACAACGATGAGAAAAATGGAGGATTTCCTTTCGCAGGAGCAGCTCAACACGATAAGGATACTCCACAACAACCACTACCGTTACGAAAACTACGGTATCTGCGGGACGCGCGGCTGGGTAAACGGTACCGACACCAAGGACGTTCAGGATGAGAAGGTCCTGAAGCGCGAGGTGCAGCGGCTTGAAATGTCGATTCAGTCAGCCCTGAAGGAGGAGCTCGAGCCGATAGTGTTCATGCACTATCCGCCGATATTTGCATCTAACTTCAACTACGATATCCTTGACGTGCTGTACCGATACAAGATTAAGCACTGCTATTACGGTCATATCCACGGACGCTCTGCGCACGAGCTGTGCGTTATGAATACATACGACGACATAGATTTCCACCTCATATCAGGTGATTATCTACAATTTGTCCCGGAAAAGATCTTCTGACGTTGTGCAAAGCGCAGAAGTGTTGAAATTTAGTGGAAAAATTTTTCCAAATGTGGTATAATATACCAAGTATGTTATATATTAATGGAGGACACATAAATTATGTTAAAGTCATCAAACAAAACAGATGTAAACACCACTGAGCTGGTAATCTCTATAGATGCTGCGACCTTTGAGGAAGCAGTCGAGAAGGAGTATCAGCGTCAGAAGAAGAATATCCAGATAAAGGGCTTCAGAAGGGGAAAGGTCACAAGAAAGCTCGCTGAGAAGGAATTCGGTGAGGGCGCATTCTATGAGGGCGCGATCAATGCTCTTCTCGGACCTGAGCTCGACGCAGCTATCAGAGAGACCGAGCTCGAGATCGTTGACAGACCCAGTGTTGAGGTCGTGTCTATCGACAAGGAGAACGGCGTAGAGCTTAAGGCTGTATGCGTTACAAAGCCTGTTATAGAGATCTCTGACTATAAGGGTCTGAAGGCGGTTAAGTCCGTTGCTGCTATCACTGACGAAGATGTCGACAAGCAGG
>JAFRXR010000079.1 GCA_017443395.1 Ruminococcus sp.
CCTAAAATCTATTATACGAGGTAAACACTTATGTCAACAATATTACTCGCCGGCGGAGCCGGCTACATTGGCTCCCACACAGCGGTCGAGCTTTTAAACGCAGGCTACGATGTAGTAGTTGCAGACAACTACTCAAACAGCTGTCCGGAATCTATCAAGCGCGTGGAGAAAATAACAGGAAAGACTATCAAGCTTTACGAGCTCGACATCAAGGACAATGTGAAGCTTGCCGAAGTCTTCAAGGAGAACAAGATAGATGCGGTCATTCACTTTGCGGGACTTAAAGCGGTCGGCGAGTCTGTACAGAAGCCGGTAATGTATTATCGCAACAACATCGACACGACGCTTTCCCTGCTCGAAACGATGAAGGAATTTGACGTGAATAATATCCTGTTTTCGTCAAGCGCGACGGTATACGGCGAGGATAACAAGGTTCCGTTCTCTGAGACAATGCCTCGCGGAGCCTGCACAAATCCCTACGGCTGGACAAAGTCTATGATGGAGCAGATCTTCGAGGATGCTGCAAAGGCTGACGATAAGCTTTCTGTGGTTCTTCTCCGTTACTTCAATCCTATCGGAGCGCACGAGTCCGGCATGATAGGCGAAGACCCGACCGGGATCCCGAATAACCTCATGCCTTATGTAACACAGGTCGCAGTTGGCAAGCGTGAGTGTCTGACTATATTTGGCAACGATTATCCGACTAAAGACGGCACCTGTGAACGCGACTACATTCACGTTGTCGATCTCGCTAAAGGACACGTCAAGGCTATCGACTACATACTTGCTCAGGACAAGTGCTGTGAGATATTCAACCTCGGCACAGGCGTTCCTTACAGCGTAACTGAAATCGTGGAGACATTTGAGCGTGTGAACAATATCAAGGTCAACCACGTTTACGGTCCTCGCAGAGCCGGTGATCTCGCCGAACTCTATGCAAATGCTGACAAGGCACTTGAAGTCCTCGGCTGGAAGACAGAGAAGACGCTCGAAGATATGTGCCGAGACAGCTGGAACTGGCAGAAGCAGAACCCGAATGGATACAGAGATTGAGAACTTGACATGATCTGCCATCTGTGGTATAATTTATGCGATGGTTAAATCAAGCCCTTGGAATTGGTGATTAGCCGATCCTGAGGGCTTGCGTTTTTTTATCACGGACGAGCGTATGGCTCGATTGCGGGAGGTGTGTATGTGTATCAGAAAATCTGCGATAACAGGAAAACACTGGTAAACTGCGCATTTCTGCTCTATATCCTCGGAGTTCTGTGTGTCACATTCATCGTCCGGGAGACAATGGTGCTGCGAACGCCGGAGAATCGGGGAGTGGTATTACAGCCGTTTCGTGAGTTTGATGCTATGGTGAATGGCAGGCACTTCTTTTGGTTCAAGCAGATATTTCTGAATGTGCTGCTTTTTGTTCCGTTTGGATCATTGCTTCCGTGTGTAAATCGACTTTTCAGGAATCCGCTCATTGCAGTTACGGCTGGCTGCATTTTTTCCGGCTTTATTGAGATCATGCAATACATCACCGGTCGGGGTCTGACTGAGGTCGACGACGTGATAACGAATACGATAGGTACAGCTGTGGGCGTGGCCATCTACTGGATAGCGGTATGTTTCAAATGCAGATCGACGGAGTATTCAGGAAATATATGAAGCATCGCTCGAGACGAGTTACAAAATGAATGGTTACTGCATATATCTGCGAAAGCCGTGTAGGAAGGTGCTTCGGCGTGCTCGCGAATGCGGATATCATACTGGTCTGCACCTACGGTGAGAACGGTGCTGACCCCGAGCTGCTGCTCTACAAAAAACGAATATGAATGGAAACGCCCCGGAGCAAGTGCTTCGGGGCATTTTGTTTATGGGGTCATTTCCTCCTGCCGCAGTTTTTGTCGAACGACGGATTGCAGGCGTAGAAATTCTTGGAGTTGAGGTTATCCTGTGCGATGCGGAGGGCTTCTCCGAACCGCTGGAAATGGACGATCTCGCGCTGTCTGAGGAAGCGGATAGGGTCGCGGACATCGGGATCGTCGGCGAGACGAAGGATATTGTCGTAGGTCGTGCGCGCCTTCTGCTCCGCAGCCATATTCTCGTGCAGGTCGGTGATGATGTCGCCCTTGGACTGGAAATACGCCGCTGTGAACGGTGCCCCGGACGCTGCAACAGGGTAGATGCCGGTCGTGTGGTCAACAAAGTAGGTGTCGAAGCCCTCTGCCTTTATCTGGTCGATCGTCAGATCCTTGGTGAGCTGGTAGAGTATCGCGGAGATCATCTCAACGTGTGCGAGCTCCTCAGTACCGATATCAGTCAGCAGACCCTTGACCTCTGCGTAGGGCATGGCGTAGCGCTGGTTCAGGTACCTCAGCGACGCAGCAAGCTCACCGTCAGGTCCGCCAAGCTGCACAAAGATATAAATTACACCTTATAAAAAATTTCAATAACGCTCTTCGGCTTTACGAAGATGATCTTATACACGATCGACCGGAGAGACATATTCTTGACTGTTTCGCTGGAGTCTTCGGACTCAATGATGTCGAGTGTCGCCTGTATGCGCTTCGCAAGGAGTTTTTTGACATCGCGCGGCTCTGCGGGTTCAGGCTTTATCATAGCTTCAAGCTCGGCAATGCGCGACTGTATTTTCTCCTTGTTGTGTCGGTACTCGTCGAGGGTATCGACGCCCGCTTCATAAGCCTCACGGACACGTTCAAGTTTTCTGTGCTCCTTGTTCAGCAGATCACCGACCGGTGTCTCCGGCTTGGCTTCACTGTTCATATCGTGGATATTCACGTCTACCAGGCCATTCATCAGATCGGACTTTATTCGCTCAACCACGAGCGCATTTATTTTTTTGAGCGTCATCGCGTGAGAGACCTTACAGGCTCCGCGCGCGTAGTGATGACACTGTATGCTGTTGCCGGCAGACTGGTGAGTAAGGGTCGCTCCGCAGTTGGAGCAGCGGACAAGCCCCTTGAGCATGAACTCCACCGGCGCGTGACGCTCATACTTGCCGTAGAGAGATTTATTTTCTGAGCGCTTTGCCTGTGCCTTTTGGAAGAGTTCTTCGGTGATGAGAGGCTCGTGCTTACCGTCCACGAGCTGAGTATCCGGCGATTCGTGGAAGCGGTCGAGCGGATCCCTGCCGTTGGGACTGCGGCGCAGCTTACCGATGTATGCCGGATTGGTGAGGATATATTCTATCGTCCGGTTCTCGAACTTATTACCTTTGGTCGAGCGTATCCCCATATCGTTCAGCTTGGCAGCGATCTGACGTGCGCCGACACCGCTCACGAAATCGTTAAAGATCATCTGCACTATAGGCGCATTGGTCTCGTCAGGAACGAACACACCGTCACCCATGCGGTACCCGAACGGCGGCTGCGACACTACTCCGCCCCTGGAGAACTTCTCCTGCATACCGCGCCTGACTTCCTCCGCAAGGTTCAGGCTGTAGTACTCGTCCATAGCCTCGATGAGCGCCTCAATGAGGATAGAAGTCTTGTCCTCGGAGAGCTGCTCGGAAATGGAGACGACCTCGATCCCGCACTGCTTGCGCAGCATGGATTTGTAGACGATACTGTCCTCGCGGTTGCGTGCGAATCGGCTGAACTTCCAGAGCAGTATCACGTCGAAGGGCTTCGGCTTGAGCTTCGCCGTGCCGATCATGCGCTGGAACGAGGGACGCTTATCCGCCTTGCGGCCGGAAATGCCCTCGTCCATGAAGATGAACTCCTCCGGCAGTATCAGGTCGTGCTCCTTCGCATACTTACGTATCGCTTTGAGCTGAGAGTCAGGGGAGTACTCGGTCTGGTCCTCTGTCGAGACTCTGATGTATGCTGCTGCGGTTTTCATGGTTATCACCTTCTATCTGCGCTCAGTGTTACGAGCACCGGCGGGGGGAGTTTTTTATTTGTAGTTATAATGTGCTTTCATATACTCAGCCTTAACCTTGGCGTATTCATTGTGTATAGGAGTTAATTGCTCTATTTCTCGTTTGATTTCGTCAGTATAATCGAGGTTTATTCCGTTTATGATCGCCTCAGTTAAGAGTTTTTGATAGTTCTTGGTATTATTCTTCTTCATTCTCATATAGCCGGAATATGATTTAGGAGCAATGTCTGGAAGAATCTCGACAAGTTTATCGTATTGTTTATGGTCATATTCTCGGATAGCGTTCCACCTTTTTTCATACTTAGACCACATTTCATCAGCTTCAGCATTTCTTTTATCAATATCAATAATAGATTTTTCTTCCTCGGTGCGATCATCGACAAATGGGCGGTTGCTGTATGCTATCATATCAGTACTCTCATCGCACCAAGTCGGCTCTGACACTCCGAAAATAACTGGGCTGAAATCAATTCCTGAACAGGTACACCCGTAATTGACCGGCATTTTCGGAAAGCGTTTATCATTACCTGATATACTGAACCAACGTCCGCGATACTTCGCACACTCTCCGCAGCAGCCGTTGAAATAGCTGGCTTCAACGAGGTCAGTTTCTAACTTTTCGGCATTTTTTAGGTTGATCTCTTGAACTTCCTCATTTAGAGGTACACTGCTTTTTTGAACAGAATCCTGTTTGGGTGCAGTTTGATTCTGGGGCTTCACCGTATTTAATTCCTTCTTGAAAAGTTTATCAAACAGTCCCATTATGTCCTCCTACTATCAATAACCGTAGAGCTCAGCTAAACTGTAGCCTGTCATATATGAATATATTTTATCACCGACTACCTGATAATTCTTTGGTGTTATATAATGAAAATCAGAAACACTATGTGCAAAAGCCGCTTTTGCGCATGGCTCACTAATATTGAAACATTCTTCATATTCCTTCACACTGGACAATCCAAATTCTTTTACAAGCTGAATCGGGCAAAGTAAATTGCGGGCAAAGCAATTTGCTTCCCTGTCTGAAATGTCATTATCCTCAATATGGTGAAGTCGAATGTGACCTAATTCGTGGGCTAATGTAAAGCGAACTGTCCTATCATCTTTAAAATTATTGAAATATATAATGTGATATCCTCGTTTCCAATCTGAAACTGAATATCCATATTCACTTTGAGCGATTTTGTATGTAAAATCATTATGAGAGCACTTTAAAAATCTCGCTGCTTGAGAGTATGATTTTAAAGCAATGTCACCAGCTTCAGATAGTAATTCAAGTATATCTATCTGAGGAAAGCAGCCATTGTAGTATGACAATTCAATATAGGCTGCATTTGTTGCATATTCGTAATCGGGTTCAGTTATCATTAAATTCCTCCTTTAGCATTGCCTTAGCCATATCTATAAGAAGTTTTCTGTTTTCAGGCGGAAGCTTCTTTGCATTTCTGTTGAGTATTACCAAATCATCGTCAGTTTCATCAAATTCTTCATTATCTAACAAATAATCGGTTGACACATTAAGAAAACTCGCAATTCCCGAAAGATACTTATTATAAGATTGACTTTTACCATTTTTCCACGCGCTAAACGTACTTTTATCGAGCCCGAGCCAATCGGTAAGTTCTTTTTGCGTTTTTTTATTCTTCTCTAACAACATTATTATTTTGTCTATAGTGTTCATATTTTTTTCCTCCATTTTGTGCAAGTAAACAAAGTTGATATATTATCAACCAAAACGCTTGACAGTTGGCAAAATATAAACTATACTATAGTTACAGGGTTGATAAAACTCCAACCTCAAAACTTGATTGAAATCTTGGCGGACAGCAATCAAAGTTTATAAAACGCAAACTATCACTACACATATAGTATCAGTTTTATCAACCTTTGTCAAGCGACTATAATAATTTTCGTGGAGGTGCATAATTATGTTTAAAGTTTTTAGGCAAAATGTCAAAGAATTGCTCAATGCCAATCAAATGTCATATCGCCAACTCAGTGAAAAAAGTGGAATAGCTGAGAGTACAATCAAATGCTTTATGTCTGGTGCCAATGATAGCCGACGAGTAGCTGAGCATATCGCTGACGCATTGGGGAAAAGCCTGACGTATAGCAATGGCATTTATAACCTAAGTAATGACTAAAGTGGAGGACCCCTAACATGAACAATCTGATCAACATCAACTACGACAACAGCGACCGCCCGACGGTAATGGGCAGAGAGCTTCACGCAGCTCTTGAAGTAGAAACCCGTTATAATGACTGGTTCAAAAGAATGTGTGAATACGGATTTACCGAGGGTGAAGACTTTTACTCAATTTTGAGTAAAACCCCTGAGGGCGGCAGACCAAGTACTGACCACCAGCTCACACTCAGCATGGCAAAAGAACTGTGCATGATACAGCGCACCGAGCGCGGCAAGCAGTGCAGACAGTACTTCATCAGCGTTGAGGAGGCTTGGAACAAACCTGAAGCAGTCATCGCACGCGCTCTCCAAATGGCGAACCGCAAGCTCGACAGTATCAAGGCAGACAACGAGCGTCTTGCATTGCAGCTCAAAGCCAACGAACCATTTGTCATTTTTGCAAAGGCAGTCGAGACTTCTCATACTTCGATACTCATCGGCGACCTTGCCAAGCTGATAAAGCAGAACGGCGTGGACATCGGACAGAAAAGACTGTTTGCGTGGCTGCGTAATAATGGATACCTCATCAAGTCCGGTAACAGCACAAATATGCCGACGCAGCGTGCAATGGATATGAAGCTGTTCGAGGTCAAGGAGCGCAGTATCAGCAATCCTGACGGCACGGTCATGGTCACGCGCACAACTAAAGTCACCGGAAAAGGACAGACGTACTTCATAAATCTGTTTTTGAACAGAAAGGAGGGGGAGAAATGCGATTAAAAAATATCAGCTCCAGGAGAAAATCCATGAGCTGATAAAGGAAAATTTGCAGTTAAAAGCGCGGCTCCCGAACGGAGATGAGTACCATAACGGACCGATGTGTGAGCAATGCAAGCATTCCCGCGGGTATAACCAGTACACACATCAGTGGGTCTGCGAGTTGCAGGAGCAGCATTGCAAGCATTTTGAATGAGCGTCAGGCAGAAACGAGTAAAGTGATAAGTGCACCGATAGCTGCTGATATGACAGGAATGAATATATCCCTGTATATAGTGCCAAACAACTGTTTATGATAAGCATTTTTATAGAAAAGAGCTTTAGAGGACGGTATAACATCTACTTTCCCTGATTCTACATAGTATGAGCAGCTCTCGAAGTAACCGTAGTGTTCAAGATACTTCACTATCAGAACAATGTTATTTCGTATCTTCCTATTCCTAAAGGTATCAGGTATTCTTTTCATGAAATCATCATATCTGACACCCGTATAGCTTGCAGGCGGATTCAGAAAGTATTCTCCGACAATAGCATCTAACACTTTTCGGTACTGTCTGGTAAGATATAGCTCATCATTCATCAACAACACCCCCTCCCACCACCATTATATCAGGGCGGGAGGGCGAATGTCAAGAAAGAGGGAGGCGAACATGATTAAACTTAGTATTTTATATGCTGCTGTTGGAATAGTGTTTAGTCTGGATTGTATCTACCATGCTATGGCAGGTAATAGCCTGCATTCTTTGCTTTTCCTTATTGTAGCAAATCAGAATTTTCATCAAGCGATACAATACAATAAGGAGGGAAAATAGTGCGCAAGCTCATATCCGTATACGTCATCATCTTAGCGCTCGCAGCAGCGGTGTTCGGTCTGTACTGTGCCCACAAGGGCAAGCACGAGACCTTCCAGAGCTCGCTCATCTGCTGCGTGGGCTGTATCTCAGCTTATACAGCGCTGAACATCAACAGAAAGGAGTAGATCATGAAAGATATCATCGACATCATTCTCGACGTAGTACAGGTGATACTCTCGCTCGAGATCATCGGCATTCTGTTATCGGACAAGGACGATAAGTAATATACTTAATCGAAGGGAGATGTTTTTATGGGAAAAAGACCGGAGATCAAGGTGGTCAGCTATGTAATGCTCGACGGTGAGCCGCATAAGTTCGACGAGCTCGACGACAAGACCCGCGCGAGCTGCGTCAGAAAAATGCTGGACAATATGAGCCGGACGCTCAGCGACTACTATTCAAATCATCTGGACGAGGCGGAGCAGCTTGCTAAGCAGCCTTTCGCCAGAGTTCTGGAATGAGTCCCCGTTCGGGGACGCGGACAAGCAGTAAGGAGGAATACAATGAAGATCTACAAAATAACGCTGCGGTCTCGGTGGGGCGAGCCTTATGTGGTGACTATCGCAGCAAGCAGTCTGTACGAGGCGATGAAGAAGATCGAGCTCGATCCGGGCTGGGAGTTCGGAGAATACAGCGTTCTGGGGGTGGCAACATGACCAACGAGATCTACAACGCAGCCGCCTCGGCGCTTACGATCGCAGCGGGAATAATGCTGCTTGCGGCACTCAGCAAGGCTCGCGAGCTGTACGACGACTATACCGAATGGGCGACGCTCAGACGCCGGGCTAAGTACCGTGCGCCGGCTTACACCGACATGGAGCAGCGCTGGACGCAGCACCAGAACCGCGAGCAGCTCTGGAAGGCGGTGAATCGCTGATGAAAGCTATCGACGACTTTTTCAACAAGTTGCCCGGCATAGTTGATATGGATATGGAGCGTGGGAATCCAGTTATTGAAAGCGATGACAAAATCGTGCGTGTCGAGTACGATAAGAAGTCTTCTTATAATTTTTTTACGGTGTATTACCTCCATAGGATCTACAATGACGACAGGATTTACAAATGCAAAGCACGTTTCAAGGTCCTTCCCGAAATAGTAAAGCAGTGGATCAATGATAGGACTCCAAAAGAAAACGGATACTGGATCAGGTGGGAGGTGGATCAATGAAAGCCCTGTTACTTGAATCCCTCAACGTCCACGAGATCGACATTGAGAACACACTCGAAGCCTTGCAGCGTGCAGTCTGCGGATACATCGAGTGCCTGCCTCTGATACCGGACAAGGCTGTGATGATAGTCAACGAGGAAGGACTCCTTCGGGGTATGGTCCCGAACCGTGCAGCGTCGAGGGTCGCCGGTATGATGATAGTCGGTCCCGCTCTAATCGTCGGTGTAGACGGTGAGGAGTTCGCGGACGTGCCGGAGGACGTTGTCCGCCGGATAAAAGAAAAATGCTCCCCGGAGGGAGCGAGCAAATAAATATATACCACCAACATAATACCACAGATAAGGAGAAAAGTCAATGATAAGAATAGAAGTCAACGGAAATGAAGTCACAACACAGGCTACAGGCGGCAGGCTTGACGTCTCGGCTGAGTGTATCATAGCAGCAAAGGGGCTTATAGGTGCGTTTGCCAGAGCGACGGGCGTCCCCGAGAAGATCTCTGAGGTGTTCTTCCTGGCAGCTCTGAGATCAGCCCTTGAGAAGGAGGAGAAGGAGTAATGCCAGTAACAATAAACACCTTTGAGCTTGAAAACGTCAAGCGTATCAAGGCAGTCGCACTCGAACCGTCGCCGACAGGTCTGACGATAATCGGCGGGCGCAACGAGCAGGGCAAGACGTCCGTACTGGACGCGCTCAGCTGGGCACTCGGCGGCGAGAAGTACCGACCGTCGAAGGCGCAGCGCGAGGGCTCGGTGATACCGCCGAGCCTGAAGGTCACGCTCTCGAACGGTATCGTGGTAGAGCGGAAGGGCAAGAACAGCGCCTTGAAAGTCACCGATCCGAACGGCAACAAGTCCGGACAGCAGCTGCTCAACAGCTTCATTGAGACCCTTGCCCTCGACCTTCCGCAGTTCATGAATGCGACCCCGAAAGAGAAGGCAAACATACTCCTGCGCATAATCGGCGTGGGAGACAAGCTGTACGAGCTCGAGCACCGCGAGCAGGAGCTCTACAACAAGCGTCACACTATCGGGCAGATCGCAGACCAGAAGACTAAGTTCGCGGCTGAAATGGAGCACTTCGAGGGCGTGCCGGAGATACCTGTCTCGGCGTCGCAGCTGATCGCACAGCAGCAGGAGATACTTGCCCGCAACGGTGAGAATCAGCGTATGCGTCAGCACAAAGAGCAGTGCGACCGTGAGCTTGAACAGGCTCGGCAAGCACTCGACGAAGCCAAGCGCCGCTTTGCTCAGGCTCAGGCAAACGCCGCGACCGCTGCGAAGTCCGCCGAAGATCTCGTTGATGAATCCACCGCAGAGCTGGAGCAGAATATCGCCGGCATCGAGACGCTCAATGCGAAGATACGCGCTAATCTCGACAAGGCAAAAGCCGAGGAGAAAGCCAAGGAGTACTCCGACCAGTATGCAGCGCTGACTGCCGAGATCGAGGAGACCTGCAAGGCAAAGTATGAGCTGCTGCACGGTGCAGACCTCCCGCTCGAGGGGCTGTCCGTCGAGGACGGAGAGCTGACCTTCAACGACCAGAAGTGGGACAATATGTCCGGCTCGCAGCAGCTCCGCGTCGCGACAGCTATCGTCCGCAGGCTCAATCCGGAGTGCGGCTTTGTGCTGCTGGACAAGCTCGAGCAGATGGACACTCAGACCCTTGCCGACTTCGGTGCGTGGCTCGAAGCCGAGGGCTTGCAGGCGATAGCGACGAGAGTTTCTGACGGTGACGAGTGCAGTATCATCATCGAGGACGGATACTCCGTCACACAGAAATCAGAATCACCGGCAGAGCCAAAAACTTGGAAGGCGGGTGAATTCTGATGCAGAACAAAGAGCAGTGTGTGATCCAGTGCAAACAGAAAAAGCAGCGGGATTGTGGCTTCACTAAAGTAATTATTTCACCTGACAAGCATATGAAATTAGTGTTTGCATCGAGTATTACCGGCAAAACTATCCAGGATATTACAGACGAGCTGCTCGAATTTGCTTTGAGCCACGCAAAAATTGAAATGGACGGCGGAAAATACATTCCACTCGGCAAGCAGGAGGTATAAAAGAATGAACATCACAAGAGGAATACAGCAGAAGCCGCTCAAGGTCGTTATCTACGGTCCGGAGGGCATCGGCAAGAGCACCTTTGCAAGTCTCTTCCCGGATCCGCTGTTCATCGACACCGAGGGCAGCACCACACGCATGAATGTAGCCCGCACCGATACTCCGACGAGCCTTGCAATGCTCACGCAGCTCCTCGTCGAGATCAGAGACAACCCGCCCGGCTGCAAGACACTCATCATCGACACCGTTGACTGGGCGGAGCGCCTGTGCATACAGGCAGTGCTCGATAAGAATCACAAGGCGGGTATCGAGGACTTCGGCTACGGCAAGGGCTACAGCTACGTCTACGAGGAAATGGGACGCATACTCACGCTCCTCACCGACATCTGGGAGCGCGGCATACATATTGTCCTGACGGCTCACGCGGCTATCCGCAAGTTTGAGCAGCCCGACGAGATGGGCGCCTACGACCGCTGGGAGCTGAAGCTCATCAACTCCCCGAAGTGCAACTCCTGCGCAATGGTCAAGGAGTGGTCGGATATGGTCCTTTTTGCGAACTACAAGACCTACGCCGTCGCAGCGGACAAGGAAGGCAAGAAGATGAAGGCACGCGGCGGCGAGCGCGTCATGTACACGTCGCACGACCCCTGCTGGGACGCCAAGAACCGCTTCGGTCTGGATCCCGAGCTCCCCTTTGACTTCGCACAGATAGCGCACATTTTCGGCACAGCAGCACAGGCACCTGTGTCGCAGCCGGCTCAGACTCCGGTACCGGCTCAGAAGCCCGCCCCGCCCACACCGCCTGCCTCTGCACCTTCTGTAGCAGAGGAATTCAAGCCCATTGGTGACGGCATACCCGACGGTATACCGCAGGCGCTCGCCGACCTTATGCGGCAGAACAGCGTCACGGAGGACGAGATACGCTTTGCAGTCGGTATGCGCGGCTACTTCCCCGAGGATATGCCTATATCGAGCTACCCGCCGGACTTCGTGCAGGGCGTGCTCATCGGCGCGTGGGCGCAGGTGTTCGGGATAATACAGGAAAATCGCGCAGTACCGTTTGAATGATGAAAGGAGATAATTTATGGCACAGTTCGGAGCAGAATACGAAGAGATCGGCTATGAGGGCACGATCGAGAATGAGGACGGCGGCTTTACCTTGCTGCCGGAGGGAGACTACGATTTCACGGTGAACAAGGTCACACGCGGACGCTACGAGGGCAGCGACAGAATGCCTGCCTGCAACTCAGTCTCCGTCGAGCTGACGGTCTGGGGCGCACAGGACAAGGCTGTCATCACCGAGCGCTTTTTCCTCGTGAAGAAGTTCGAGTGGAAGCTGTCACAGTTCTTCCTGTCTATTGGCTTGAAAAAGCACGGCGAGCAGCTCGTCATGCGCTGGAACATAGAGGGCATGAAGGGTAAGTGCAAGGTGTACATCGACCGCTATCAGAAGCAGTGCGGCGGCGAGGGACAGTCCAACAAGATCAAGAAATTCTATGCTTACGATGAGCAGGTGCAGACCGTTTCACCGCAGCCGCAGTCACAGCAGTACAGTGCTCCTCAGCAGCAGTACCAGCAGCCCATGCAGTCGTCCGGCGGGTGGAAAGCGGGCTCGTTCTGATGGAGCTGAGACCGTACCAGCAGGAAGCGCGGACGGCAGTCGAGAGCGAGTGGGATACGGGCAACAGCCGTACTCTGCTCGTGCTGCCGACGGGCTGCGGCAAGACCATTGTGTTCGCCAAGATAAGCGAGGACAGGGTGCGGCAGGGCGACCGTGTGCTGATCCTCGCACACCGCGGCGAGCTGCTCGATCAGGCTGCGGACAAGATAAAGACCGCGACCGGGCTCATCTGTTCGACCGAAAAGGCGGAGCAGTCCTGTCTCGACGGCGATACGCGCTGGTTCAGGATAACCGTCGGCTCGGTGCAGTCGCTCATGCGGCAGTCACGGCTCGACAGGTTCACGCCGGACTACTTCCAGACGATAATCGTCGATGAGGCGCACCATGCCGTTTCGGACAGCTACAGGCGTGTGCTGGACTACTTTTGCAGCGCAAAGGTGCTCGGCGTCACAGCTACGCCCGACAGAGGCGATATGCGCGAGCTGGGCAGTGTGTTCGACTCGCTCGCTTATGAGTACACCCTCCCGCAGGCTATCAAGGAGGGCTATCTTTCGCCCATTAAGGCGGTCACCATACCGCTCACGCTCGACCTTTCGGGCGTAGGCATACAGTCGGGCGACTTCAAGCCCGGCGACCTTGACACCGCGCTCGACCCCTACCTCCGCCAGATAGCGGAGGAGATGAAGAAGTACTGCACCGACCGCAAGACGGTCGTATTTTTGCCGCTCATCAAGACCTCGCAGAAGTTCCGGGACATTCTCAACGATTCGGGCTTCCGTGCGGCAGAGGTCAACGGGCAGTCTGACGACCGCGCAGAGGTGCTTGCGGACTTCGACGCGGGAAAATACAATGTGCTGTGCAATTCCATGCTGCTGACCGAGGGCTGGGACTGCCCCTCAGTGGACTGCGTTATCGTACTCAGACCGACGAAGGTGCGCTCGCTGTACTGCCAGATGGTGGGACGCGGGACACGTTTGTGCGAGGGCAAGGATCACTTGCTGCTGCTTGATTTTCTCTGGCACACCGAGCGGCATGAGCTGTGCAGACCCGCACACCTGATATGCGACAGTAAGGAAGTCGCTGCGAAAATGACCGAGGACCTTGCGGAGAATGCCGGCGCAGAAATGGACATCGAGGAGGCAGCTCAGACCGCCTCCGACGAGGTACAGGCTCAGCGTGAGGAAGCGCTCGCAGCGAAGCTCGCCGAGTGCAAGAAGCGCAAGCGTCAGCTCGTGGATCCGCTGCAATACGAGATGTCGATATGCGCGGAGGATCTTTCCGGCTACGTTCCAGCGTTCGGCTGGGAGTGCGCACCGCCTACAGATAAGCAGCGTGCCGCGCTTGAAAAGCGCGGCATATTCCCGGACGAGATCGAGAGCGCAGGCAAGGCGAAACTCCTGCTCGACCGCCTTGAAAAGCGGCAGAGCGCGGGTCTGACTACGCCGAAGCAGATACGCTTCCTCGAATCAAAGGGCTTCCGGCACGTCGGGACATGGCAGTTCGAGGCTGCGTCCGGCATGATCGCGCGTATCAGTGCGAACGGCTGGCATATCCCGCACGGAGTTGATCCTAAAAACTACATACCGGAGGAAGTGAGGATTTGACACTATTAGAAATATTGGAGCATATACCGCCGTCCGATCTGAGCTACGATGAGTGGACTCAGGTGGGAATGGCACTGAAGCACGAAGGCTTCACCGCTCAGGACTGGGACGACTGGAGCCGGTCTGACAGCCGCTACCATGCAGGCGAATGCGAGAAAAAGTGGCGCACGTTCAAGGGCAGCGACGCTCCTGTCACGGCAGGGACTATCGTGCAGATGGCAAAGGAACGCGGGCTGACCTTTTTCAGCAGCAGCGACGATGATTCACTGCTCGACTTTGAGGGCGTTATCACTTATGAGGGCGAGGCGGAGCCTGTGATAAGGCAGTCTCCCCGCGACCCTGTGCAGGAGATCATTACATATCTGCGGGCGCGGTTCGAGCCGGACGAGTATATCGGCTATGTGACCTCGGTCTACGAGGACACCGAGACCGGCAAGCTCTCACCGACCCGCGGCAACTACGACCGCACAGCCGGTCAGATCATCGACCTGCTTGAAAAATGCGGCGGGGACATCGGCTCGGTGCTCGGTGACGCAGACCCGCGCGCTGGTGCATGGATACGAGTCAACCCGCTCGACGGAAAAGGCATAAAGGACGAGAACGTCACCGACTACCGCTATGTGCTTGTGGAGTCGGACAGCCTGCCGATCGAGCAGCAGAACGCTCTCATACACGATCTGGAGCTTCCCGTCGTGACCCTCACGCACACCGGCGGGAAGTCACTGCACGCAGTCGTCCACATCGGCGCTCAGAGCCGTGAGGAGTATCGGCAGCGTGTCGCGTATCTGTTCGAGGTCTGCGAGAAAAACGGTCTGCACATCGACAAAGCCTGCAAAAATCCGTCCCGCCTGACCCGTCTGCCGGGCTTCCGGCGAGGAGACAGCAGACAGTACCTTATAGAGACCAACACCGGCAAGGCGTCGTTCGAGGAATGGCGCGACTACATCGAAGAGATCACCGATGACCTTCCCGACGCGGAGAACGCAGCCGACTTCTGGGACAATATCCCGCCGCTGCGTCCGGCGCTCATCGAGGGCGTGCTCAGACAGGGGCACAAGATGCTCCTCGCGGGACCGTCCAAGGCGGGCAAGTCCTTCGCTCTGATAGCACTTGCTATAGCGATAGCGGAGGGCAAGCCGTGGCTGGGCTTTCCGTGTGCACAGGGCAGGGTGTGGTACGTCAATCTCGAGCTCGACGACATCTCCTGCAAACACCGTATACGCGACGTATACACCGCACTCGGCATTGAACCGAAGCACCTTGACAGCATAGACATCTGGAACCTCCGCGGGCGTGCTGTACCTATGGACAAGCTCGCGCCGTCAATGATACGCAGGGCAAAGCAGCGCGGCTATTCGGCTATAATCATCGACCCGATCTACAAGGTCATCACCGGCGACGAGAACTCGGCTGAGCAAATGGCGCATTTCTGCAACCAGTTCGACCGCGTGTGCGCGGGAGCGGGCTGTGCGGTGATATACTGTCACCACCACTCGAAGGGCTCACAGGGCGGCAAGCGCAGTATGGACAGAGCGTCCGGCTCGGGAGTATTTGCAAGAGATCCCGACGCGCTGCTCGATATGATAGAGCTGCCGATATCCGAGCAGCTCCGCAAGTCTGAGGAAGACAGGGCGGTCTGTGCTGTATGTATGGAGTGGCTGCGTCGGTTCGGATTTTCAGGTGACGTCTCGCAGGACGACGAGTTCAGCCGCAGCAGAATGATGGAGCTTTGCAGAGAGCACCTCAAGCGCAACAGTATCGAGCTCATGCAGAAGGACATCGCTGCGGCGGTCAGTCGGGTGCAGACGCGCACCGCATGGCGGCTGGACGGCACGCTGCGTGAGTTCCCGAAGTTCCCGACGGTAAATGTGTGGTTCGATTATCCTGTACACCGCAGTGACCGCGGCGGCGTCCTGAAGGACATAGACCCTGACGAAACGTGGCAGAAGAACTTCGGTAAAAAGAAGTCAAACAGTGAGCGCAAAGACGACCGCAAGGCGTCGATAGAAACGGCGTTCAGCGCAGAAGCTAACGAGGGTAAAGCGTCTGTAAAAGCTATCGCCGAGTACCTCGGTGTGACTGAAAGAACTGTCAGAAATCGTCTGAAAGAGCATGGCGGTTTCTGGATCGACGAGAGCGAATGCGGCTTGAAGCAGTAAAATCAGTAAGGGAAAATATCGAGGATTTTCCCTTTCCCTCAGAGGGAAAATGTCGAGGATTTTCCTTTCCCTCTAAAATGAAAATGTCGGGGAATCACCGACTTTTTCCCTTAGAGGGAAAATGTCGAGAAAACGCCCTTTTTTTCCCGAGGGAAGAAAAACTATATTTATTTCATAAATATACAAGGGCTTTGAAAGCGCCCTTGTATATATCCAAAAATAAAACGCGCCCCCGCAGCGCGAGAGAGGAGAACGATGATGACTGAATTCTTCATGGCGATGATACCTCCGACCGTCACCGCTCAGGAGCACAAGATCATGGTGCGCAGCGGCAAGCCGGTCTTCTACGACCCGCCTGATCTGACAGCGGCGCGGGGCAAGCTCACTGCTCACCTTATGAGCCACGCACCGTCTGAGCCGTATACGTCCGGAGTCAGGCTGACGGTCAAGTGGTGCTTCCCGAGAGGCAGGCACGCAGACGGCGAGTACCGGACGACCAAGCCCGACACGGATAACCTCCAGAAGCTCCTGAAGGACTGTATGACCCGCTGCCGCTTCTGGAAGGACGATGCACTCGTGGCGTCCGAGATCGCCGAGAAGTTCTGGGCTGAGGTGCCGGGGATATACGTCCGAATCGAGGAGCTGTGATATGGAGCTGAGAGACGTGAAATACTGCCTCGGACGGCGGGTGCGTTTCTCGCGTCCGTCACTGGGAATGGACGATGTCGCGTACATCATGGACGCCTGCATATTGCAGCGTGACTCCCGCAGCGAGCTCGTCTACACCGCACAGCTCCGGGACACGAGGGCAGCGTCCAGCGTGATCATAGTGCCGCTGGGTGAAATCAGGAAGGAGGAAAACAATGAAAGACAAGATTGAACAAATAGCAATGAACTACACCTTCGCGCAGCAGCGGCAAGTATTCGCGGAGGAATGTGCGGAGGCGATACAGGCAGCGATGAAGCTGTCGCGCGCCGGCACGGCTGAGGACTTCACGAAGGCGACGGACGCTCTGATCTCAGAGGTCGCGGATGTGCTCATCATGGCTCAGCAGATGAGGTTTTTCCTCGGGGCGGAGCGGGTAGACAAGGAGATCGAGTTCAAGCTGGACAGGCAGCTTGAGAGGATAAAAGCGGAACAGGAGGGCTTAAAATGAAGGTGATACGTTGTAAGGACTGCATTCTTGACGGTTGCCCGGAGTGCCCGCTTTCCTACATAGAAAATCACAAGATGTGCTTTTATGAGCATTCGCCGATGTTTTTCTGCGCCAAAGGCAGGACAACTGAGGAGTATATACCTACACACGGAGACGTCGTCCGCAATATGACCGACCGACAGCTCGCCGAAATGCAGAACCGTCACGAACACACTGGATATGCACACGGCAAAGGCGGCGGAGTTATGAAATTCGGGAAAGCAAATATTGACTTTCTCACAGGCTGGTATGGTGCTCCCGACGGCGAAGATTACGAACCCAAGGAGGAAAAGCTATGAAAACACTTAGATTCGAGGGTCACAGCGACGACACGTTCGGCGAGTATGAGACTACACACGACGATGTTGACAACTGCGGCAGCGGCAGACCGATACAGTGCGTAGTGGAGGCTGACAGTACGGCGCTGGTCGTCACCGGACAGTACAATCGTCACGGCACCGGTACATGGGACATCGGTATCAGCTTGCAGGACGAGGAACTCTCCCTCCCGGACTGGGACATCAGAGTGAGCTTCGAGGGATATACGACTGTCCTCGAGATAGATGTCCCCGACGATGTCGAGCTGACGTGGTACAATGACGGCGTGAGAATGGAGGAATATGCATGAACATCAACGGAAAATGGTACACGGAGACTGAGCTCGCGGCGTACATCAAAGAGCTCGAGGAAAAGCTGCACGACCGCGACCTCGAGGCGGACAACGGTGCCCGTCAGATAGCGCACTATGACGATGAGCTGAGGCGGGCGAAGGAGCTTCTGAAAGCGGCGGTTGAGGATATTAAGTACCTGATTAATCACGCCGAACGGAATGGAAAAGCCTGCGACCGCTGCAAATATGGTAACGAGATGTATTGCTATGCTGATGATTGTAGCAATGATGCTAAGTGGCAGCACGAAGACGAAGCCCTCGCTCTGATCGAGGGCGGCAGGGACGTCTACGCGAAGAAAAAGAAGGAGGACGAACAGAATGAAGAACAGTGACCGCCTGACCTACAAAACACAGGGCGACGCTACCAGGAGCGCACACTACTGCACCGGTCCCGGGATAAAGAAGGACGACGTCGTGCAGCGGCTCGGTGAGTATGAGGACACAGGACTCTCGCCGGAGGAGATAAAAGCGTCAGTGCCCGCAGCTGAGATATTCGCAGCTGTGTTCGATTGGTACGACGCAGTATGCAAGAAAACACAGGACTGCGATGAGTGTCTGTTCCACGTCCCGCGCAAGGACTGCTTTACCGACGGCGACATCGAGCAGCTCATCGCAATAGCCCGCAAGTTCGACATCGCGCATAAGGACGGAGGTGCTGACAATGACGCTTGACGAGGCTATCGCAAAGCTCGAAGACAACAGCACTCACGCTCTGATCTGCGAGAACGGTGAGCTCACGGCATGGCTGCGGGAGCTGAGAGAGCGCAGAAGCGCCGGCTGGATAAGCGTTAAGGATAAGCTTCCTGCCGAGAACACCCTTGTACTGTGTTACTGCCACAGCTTCTGTGGCGAGGGGAATAGTTATATGCTCGGAAGCCAGTGTAAAAACGGGTTCTGGTTTATGCGAAATACCGGAATTTGCTATGAAAGCTTCCCGTTCCGCGAATACGAAGTCACCCACTGGCAGCCGCTTCCGGAGCCGCCGGAGGGAGGTGCTCCTCATGAGTGATACCGATATGCTCTACATGGGACATTTGCTGAAAGAGAACGAGACCATGAAGCAGCTCCTTCGCGAGACACTGCCGGTGCTTCGCCGGGCGTTTTTCGCGCACTATAAGGACACCAATGCAGCCAACGAGCTGTATGATAAGATCAAGAAGGTGGTTGGTACGGACATTGATGTCCCTGCCAGAGAGGAGGCTGATGATGAAAACAGTTAGAGATTTGATTATGGTTCTGCTCAATGTAGACTATTATCGCAGCTTTTCAGATACATTCTGGAATATGCAGCATCTATCGGCTGACATGATCCTGCGAGGTGAGTACTGATGATGAGATTCTTCCTCGGCAGTATCGCCAGCGGTATAATAGCAGTCTTCGCCCTGCTCCTGGTGAGGGGTGGAACGTATGAAGATGATGATTGACCCGCCCCGCGCACGCTTCCGGATCCGGAACGGTATCACCGGCGCGTACATTCACCTCACGCTGTTCCGCGTGCTCGAGTTCAGCTCACGCGGAGAGGCACTGCTCTACATCAGCCGGCATGGACTCAGCCGGGATATCTACTACACGGAGGCGACGCTATGAGAAACTACCAGCGACAGAAAAACAACCCCTACAAGCTACCGCACAACCTCTATATGCGTATGCTCTACCTCGTGCGGGACTATGAGCGCATACGCTCCGAGCGTGAGGACATACTATGCGGAAGCCCTGCTCCGGACGGTGTACCTCATACCGGCGTCGGAAGTCCCACCGAGCAGAAGGCTATCAAGCTGGCGATGACTGGTGAGAGCTGCAAGGCTGTTGAGCGTGCTCTGGCTGCCGTCCCGAACGAGTACAGACGCGGTGTGTGGAACAACATCTGCTACCACTCTCCTTACCCCACGGACGCAGGCGAGGCGACGTATAAGCGCTGGCGGTGCCGGTTCATCTACGAGGTCGCGCGGAATCTTCACGAGATATGAAGCTGTGAAAAACTATGAAGATCTATGAAAAACTATGAAAGATGATACGCACGGGAAAAAAACAAGTGCTATAATAATAGCATGAAAGCAGGCGGAAACGAGGGCTGACTTTGCCGCGGTTCGCAGCGTTCCGCGGTTGCCTCCGCCTTAGCTTTCGTATCTTTCTTTCTGTTGTTCTACTTTTTCATTTGCTTCTCTTTGTTTTGCCGGGCGTGCTCCGGCATTTATGCGAGGCAAGCGGTTCATGTCCGCAGCTTCGCTCCAAGCCGTAAGGCGCTGAATCATTGGAATATACCGCAGCCGAGCCGTCTCAATAGGGGCGGCTTTGCTGTTGTCTGTGAAAGGAGGTCACGGGTGAAACTCACAGCCAAACAAAAGAGATTCTGTGAGGAGTACCTCGTAGATCTCAACGCTACACAGGCAGCGATACGGGCAGGATATTCCTCAAAAGGAATAAACAAACGCACAACAAGAATGATGGCAAATGATGGCATACAGCAGTATATCTCGGAGCTTATGCAAGAGCAGTCGAAGCGTACCGAAATTACGGCAGACAGAGTCCTTCAGGAGCTCGCGGCGATAGCTTTTTCGGACCGCACTGAGCTCGCACAGGTCGGGAAGCGCGGTGAGGTGTGTTTCACGCCGACAGACGAGCTGTCCGATGAGGCGAAGAAGACCATCGCGGGTATCGAGGAGGGCAAGTACGGCACAAAGGTCACGTCCTACGACAAGGTCAAGGCTCTCGAGCTCCTCGGCAAGCACCTCGGACTCTTTACCTCTGGCGCGGACAATTCCGCTGCGCTTGAGAAGCTCGACGAAGTCCTCGGCAAGATAGAGGGCGGCTTCTGATGTTCAGCGCCAAGCAGCAGGAGTACTTCAACAATGCCACACACCGCTGGAACGTCAAGACCGGCGCAGTCCGTTCCGGCAAGACGTACACGGACTACTTCGTTATCCCGAAGCGTATACGCGCCGTCAGAGGACTCGACGGGCTCAATGTCATGCTCGGTCACACGCAGGGCACGCTTATGCGCAACGTGATAATGCCGCTTCAGAACATCTGGGGTACGTCACTCGTCAGCAGTATTAACAACGACAACATCGCGTATATGTTCGGAGAGCCGGTCACCTGCCTCGGTGCGGATAAGATAACAGCACGCGACAGGATACGCGGTATGTCGGTCAAGTACTGCTACGGTGACGAGGTCGTGACGTGGCATAAAGACGTATTCAAAATGCTCGAATCGCGTCTTGATAAACCCTACAGCCGGTTTGACGGCACCTGCAACCCCGACAACCCGAATCACTGGTTCTACGAGTTTCTCTACAAGAAGCCCGATATCGACCGCTTTGTACAGGAGTACACGATCTACGACAACCCCTTCCTCACGGCTGACGTCGTCAAGAATATGGAGAATGAGTACCGGGGTTCAGTGGACTTCGACAGACTTATTCTCGGTCACTGGGCAGCTGCTGAGGGATTGATATACAGACGCTTCGCAGACGATATGTCGTCGGAGAAGACTATGCTCATCGGCGCAAAGCCTGAGCTGAGCCGCCTGTACATCGGGGTAGACTTTGGCGGCAGCGGCTCCGCACACACCTTCGTCTGCACTGGCTCCGACCGCGGATATAACAATCTGTACGCCCTGCTCTCGGAGCGGGTCGCTTGTAAAAACGAACAGGGGCAGCAGATAGAGATCGACCCCGAGAAGCTCGGTCAGCTCTTCTGCGACTTCGTCCGCCGGGTGATAATGATGTTCGGCACTCCTGATGAGGTGTACTGCGACAGCGCCGAGAAGACACATATCCTCGGTCTGAGGTCGTCCGCACGCAAGAACGGTCTGGGCTGGCTGCGTATCAGCAACGCTCTGAAAACGACGATCAACGACCGTATCAGATGTGCGCAGCGGCTCATGGCGCAGGGGCGCTTCCGCGTCCTTGATACCGGCTGCGAGAGCCTGATAAAGGCGCTCAGCACAGCGGTATGGGATCCGAAGGAGCCGACTAAGGACGAGCGCCTTGATGACGGCACGTCCGACATAGATACCCTTGACGCATTCGAGTATACCTTCGAGCGCGACATCGGCAGATTCATAAAATACGAGTAAGGAGGCAGATGATGAGATATAACACAATGTTTGCGGCAGTCGCGAAGGAGCTTGGCAGCGTGCAGTACAGCTCAAGGACAGTGCAGGCTATCGACCTGTGGAGCAAGATGTACCGAGGCTGGGCACCGTGGAACGGCAGCCGGACAAAGTGTGCAGGCATAGCCGCCTCGGTAGCTTCTGAGGTCGCGCGGCTCATCACCATAGAGCTGCGGGGCGAGCTGACGGGCTCGGACATGATGTCCGCAGAGCTGAACGACCGCGTGCTGCCGAAGCTCAGGCGATTCACCGAGTACGGTGTGGCAAAGGGCAGCCTTGTCATCAAGCCTATCGTCGTCGGTGACGCTCTGACAACGCAGTTCATACAGGCGGACAGGTTCTTCCCTCTCGTCTGGGACAGCTCCGGCGAGCTGATCAAATGCGCATTCGCTGATCAGCTCCGCAGGGAGAACATGATATACACGCTGCTCGAGATACATAGCCTTGAAGGCGGTGTGCTGACAGTTGAGAACCGGCTCTACCGCAGCGGCAATGACGGCTCGCTCGGTACAAGGGTCCCCCTCGCCACTGTCGATAAATGGGCTGGGCTTGACGAGGAGGGACAGTTCACAGGTATCAGCAGGCTGCCCTTCGGACTGTTCACCTGTCCTATCGCGAACCACATCGACGAGGACTCAGCTATGGGTGTATCGGTCTATTCGCGGGCGGTCGAGCTTATCCGTGAGGCTGACGAGCGCTATTCCGGTGAGAGCTGGGAGTATGAATCCAAGGAGACCGCGGTGCATATCGGGTCGTCTATGCTGCGCTATGACAAGGAGCAGGACAGGTAAAACTACCCCGGCGGCAGGGATATTCTCTATCAGCCGGTCGAGACAAATTCAGGCGCGGTCGATAAGCCGTATCTGGAGGTATACTCCCCGGAGATACGCCATGAGGCATATAAGCAGGGCTGGAACGAGCAGCTGCGGCGCATTGAGTTCGTGTGCAGCCTTGCATACGGCACGATATCAGACCCGGGCAGCGTTGACCGCACTGCGACAGAGATCGAGGCGAGCAAGCAGCGCTCCTATACCTTCATCTGCGACTGTCAGAAGTCACTTGAAAACGCCCTGAACGGCTGGGCTGAGGGAGCAGCGTTCTGGCTCGCGCTGAACGGTCAGAGTGCGGCGTATGACATGAAGCTCGAATGGGGCGACGGTATCCTCGCTGATCCTGACGCTGAGCGTGAGGAGGACAGAAAGGACCTCGCGAACGGTACCCTCCGCCCTGAGGAGTATCGTGCGAAGTACCGCAACGAGACTATCGAGGAAGCAGTGAAGAATCTCCCCCGCAGCGCAGAGGTGCTTGACTGATGTATACTGCCGGCGAGCTCGAACGCGCTTCAATGGCGCTTGACGAGCCGATGAACGGGCTCGAGCACCGCATTATGACGGATATCGTCCGCCGGATCCGTGACAGCGGAGAGATCACCCGCGCGGCTGACTGGCAGATAACACGACTTGTACAGCTCGGAATGGGAATGGCTGAGATATCCGCGGCGATCAATGAAGCACTTGGATCTGCCGAGGATATCACATCGACCCTGTTCGAGAACATTCTGAAAGAGGGCTACGTTCGCGACAAGAGCCTTTATGAAGCGATAGGCAAGGTACGGATACCCTTTGAGGAAAACGACACCTTGCAGCAACTCATCGGTGCGGTCACATCGCAGACCAACGAGACCATGCACAACATCACGCAGTCCCTCGGCTTCGCTCAGAGGGGCGCAGACGGACGCATTTTCTTTACGCCGATAGCTGACTACTATCAGCGGACGCTTGACGGTGCGATGCTCGACATCAGCTCCGGCGCGTTCGACTATAACACAGTCCTAAAGCGCACGGTCAGGGAGATGACTGATTCCGGTCTGCGCACTGTGGACTACGCTTCGGGTCACAGCAACCGTGTGGACGTTGCTGCGAGGCGTGCCGTTATGACGGGTATGTCTCAGCTCACTGCGCAGGTCAATGAGCAGAACGCTGAGCAGCTCGATACTGAATGGTTCGAGATATCGTGGCACTCAGGCTTTCGCCCTACCCACTGGTGGGGTGGACGCTGGTACAAGAAGCAGCAGCTCAGTACGATATGCGGTCTCGGTAATGTCGCTGGACTATGCGGCGCTAACTGCTATCACGATTACAGTCCCGTTATCCCCGGCATATCTGAGCCAACATACACGGACGAAGAGCTCGCCGAGATGAACCGGCGAGAGCAGGAGCCTATCGAGTACAATGGAAAGAAGTACACGAAGTATGAGGCCACTCAGCGGCAGCGGCAGCTCGAGACCACTATGAGAGCCCAGCGAGAAGAAATGGCACTGCTCAAAGAGGGCGGAGCTGACGAGGACGACCTTATCAACTGCCGAGCTCGGTATATGGGTACCTCTCACGAGTATGCGACATTCTCAGAAGCAATGGGACTCCCTCAGGAGCGGCAGCGCGTATCTGCGGACGGCCTCGGCAGCATCATGAAAGGCAACACCGAAGGCGGCAGCGGTAAGGAGTCTCCTGTCAGCGTTCCGCCTGTCGGGGCTCACGTCACAAACAAGGTCACGGCTGAGGAGAGGAAGGAGTTGCTTAGTCAAAACAAAGTTGATATTCATAATATGGCTGTTGACAAAAATCAAAATAATGATATAATGAAAGAAAAAGATATCAGAGATTGCAAAGATTATGATGAGCTCGAAAAGTATTTGAAAGAAAGCTATAATATCAGCATAGACGGAGATATAAGAGGGCTGGATTTTGAATCTGTTCGGGAGTCGTTGTATGGATCTGAAACTATTATCAAGGAATATCCTCAGCTTGGAGAAACTATAAAGAGGGTTACAATATCTATGCAAGGTGCCATGGGATGCACCGGCGAAGTTATTACTTTCAATCCATCATATTACAAAGAGGCTTCAAAGATAAACGAATTATGCAAACAGCAATCAGAAAGCGGATGGTGGATTAAAAATAGTTCGCCTGCTTCCTTGGGTGTTCATGAAACTGCTCATGCAGTAGAGCGACTTTTGATTGATTCAAATTCGAGTTATGAGTACGATTTTATGAAGACTCTTGCTTGGGACGATTGCACAGAAGCAAGCAAGATAATAAAACAGTCAATACTTGAAACTAAAAATACTCCGTATGGAAAAGGGAAAAGCAAGGCTGCTCTTGTTACCGCAATATCTCGATACGCTCAGGAAAACGATTCAGAAACAATGGCGGAAGCGTTTGCCGATGTTTTTGCAAACGGTAAAGAAGCGAACCCGATGTCTTTTATTATCAAAGAATCGACAAAACAACAGTATTTAAGCTATTTGAAATGAGGCGATGGATATGATGATTGAACCTTCGTGGTGGAAATATGCAATATTTAATGATGACGGTTTATGCGGAATATCTGATAATGCGCCAGCAGAAGAAAAAGCAAAGTACAATGACTATATCAAGGAAAAAGAAGAATACAGAAAAGCAGGAGAATTCATCCCAAGATAATTATTTAACCGCCCCTAACAAGGCGGTTTTCTTATACCCACTTGAAGGAGGTGAGGAAATGTATTCAAGAAGAGAGTTCAATAAAAGTGAGGTAGTATTGAGCAATGAAATCAAGTCAAAGCTCATCGAAGTGGAAGGGCTGCTCGATAAGCTTCCGAACTGCCGAGAA
Source organism: Ruminococcus sp. (assembly GCA_017443395.1). Taxonomy (GTDB): domain Bacteria; phylum Bacillota; class Clostridia; order Oscillospirales; family Ruminococcaceae; genus Ruminococcus. The sequence goes on from JAFRXR010000079.1 coordinate 25,893, forward strand.
AAGAGTATCGCCTTAACTCACATCGAGGACGCAATGCTGCACAGCAACCTTGCAATAACTGAAACAGGAATATTGGAGGAATAGTATGGAACTGAAAGACACTATCGAACTGATGCAGTCCGAGGACTACAAGGAACGGTTCAAGGCTGAGTTTTATCAGGTCAGAACAAGACGCGAAAAGCTGATTGACCTCCTTGACAGGTGGAACAAAGGCGAACTTTCTTTTGAGCCTAAGTGCTCGTTTGAAATGCTGTGTACGCAGCGAGATATAATGCAGGCTTATCTGTCCATACTCAGAGAGCGTGCAAAAATCGAAGGCATACAGCTTTAATACCGCTTACAAGCATTTGCCAAGGACATAAATGTCCTTACCAAATAACATCAAAACAGCATTTGTGACCGACACGAATGTCGGTGGCAAGTGCTATTTTTATACCCATACAACGAAAGGACTGATAAAATGAAGAAACTGGAAGCGCTCAAATCACTGTATTCAGCGCTCGGCGGCACATCTTCGACTGTAGCTACCTGCGATACCACTATCGAGGTGCTGAACGCTATCCTCGCCCTTGGAGAGGTGGACGCAAAGCCGTTCATCGGTGACGCTATCGCTGCCATTGCCGAGAACGCCGAGAGTATACTTCCGAGCGGTGTGCTTGTTACAAAGACCATTACAGCAAACGGTACCTACTCGGCAGAGAGCGATGAGGCTGACGGCTACAGTAGTGTGAGCGTAGAGGTCGAACCTGTATTGCAGGACAAGACGGTAACTCCCACCACATCACAGCAGACCATTACCGCCGACGAAGGCAAAGACGGTCTGGGAACTGTCACGGTCAGCGCGGTCACTGCCGCCATAGACGAGAACATCACCGCAGGCAATATCAAGTCGGGTGTGACTATCCTCGGAGTAGAGGGTACATACGACGGCACATAAGCTTACAGCACCGCAAGGTGTTATTTTTTTCGCCCTTTTGCACGGCAGGGCTTAAAGAACGGTGCTCGCAGGGCGGACAGTAACACGCCTTAAACTACTTAGCGAAAGGAAAATGAACTATGAAAACAGAGGATTTACAGGCAAAAGGACTTACAGATGAGCAGATCACGTTCGTAATGGCTGAGAACGGCAAGGACGTCAAGCGTGAAAAGGACAGAGCTGACGGCTACAAGTCTCAGCTCGATACCGCGAAGGAGTCCCTCAAGAGCTTCGAGGGCGTGGACGTTGCCAAGCTTCAGAGCGAGATCACAAGGCTTAATAACGACCTTGCCAATAAGGACGCCGAACACGCTAAGGCGCTCGCTGACCGCGACTTCAACGATATGATCAGCAAGTATGCGGCGGAGTATAAAGCGCACGACGTAAAGGCTGTACTGCCCTTCCTCGACGCAGAGAAACTCAAGGCTTCCAAGAATCAGGAGGCAGACGTTAAGGCAGCGTTTGAGGCTGTGAAAAAGGAAAAGGCGTACCTGTTCGCAGATACGAAGGTCCCGCGCGTCATAAGCTCAACACCCGGAGCTGACCCCAAAACGGACGCTCCGAAAACACAGGCGAACGAGGCTCTGAGGAGCCTCTTCGGACACAACGCATAATAAGGAGGTATTTATATGCCCGCAAACAACATGATTTCAAGAGAGCAGGCTGAGGCTCTCATCAGGGAACAGGTAGTTCCCGAGATCTTCCAGAAGGCACCCTCTCAGTCCACATTCATGGCGCTTGCCCGAAAGCTGCCGAACATGACAAGCAAGCAGACAAGGATCCGCGTCCTCGATGTTCTTCCCTTCGCGTACTGGGTGAACGGCGACACAGGCTACAAGCAGACCAGCGAGCAGGCGTGGGACAACGTCTTCATTACCGCCGCCGAGCTGGCTGTC
>JAFRXR010000080.1 GCA_017443395.1 Ruminococcus sp.
CAGCAGCTTCAGCCTGTCCGTACTGCGACAACCCTGTAGTGATGACAGGCAGCTTCTCCGGCGACCTCCGCCCGGATAAGGTCATACCGTTCAAGCTGGACAAAAACGCAGCAAAGGCAGCGCTCAGCAAGCACCTCGAGGGCAAGCGGCTCCTGCCGAAGGTCTTCTGCGAGCAGAACCACATCGACGAGATCAAGGGCGTTTACGTCCCCGTGTGGCTTTTCGACGCAGAGGCTGATGCGCGTATCATCTACAAGGCTGAAAAGCGCAAGACATGGAGCGACAACAGCTTCAACTACGTCGAGAAGAGCTTCTATTCGGTAATACGTTCAGGCGGACTGGGCTTCGAGCTCGTCCCTGTTGACGGCTCCTCCAAAATGCCCGACGACCTTATGGAATCCATAGAACCGTTTGACTTCAATGGTGCCGTAGACTTTAAGACTGCCTATCTTTCGGGATATCTTGCGGACCGCTACGACGTTTCCGCAGACGAGAGCATAGAGCGAGCGAATCAGCGTATCAAAAAGAGCACTGAGGAAGCATTCGCTTCGACGGTCACAGGATATGCCTCCTTTACCACGGAGAACAGCAGCGTCCATCTCAATAACGGAAAAGCCAAGTATGCACTGTATCCCGTGTGGATACTCAACACCACATGGAACGGCAATAAGTACACATTTGCAATGAACGGTCAGACAGGTAAGTTCGTGGGTGATCTTCCTGTTGACAAAGCAGCGGCAAGGAACTGGTTCCTGGGCATAACTGCGGGAGTGACCGCAGTACTGTTCGGCTTATCGGTACTGATACATCTGCTGTGAGGAGGTACGGACATGATACTGAAAAAGTTAGCAGCGGTTGCTGCCGCATTTGTGCTCATATCCGCTCCTGCTGCGTCAGGACACAGAGGTACCGGAGCTCCGGCGGGTTTTGTCACTGCTTATGCAGATTACGAGGAGCCCGACGGCGAGGTCATCGCACTATCGGCGAAAGCGGCTGACGAAGATGAGGAGGAAGCTGACGAGGACGCTCCCGCGAAGAGCAAGTCTGAGAAGGCGGACTTCAATCCCGTCATGAGCCTGATTATCAGCCTTATTATAGGACTTATCGCGGCGTTCATTGCAGTAGGCTCGATGAAATCCAAGCTCAAGACCGTCCGCAGCAAGACGGGCGCATCCGACTATAAAAAGAAGGACAGCTTCAAGCTCGACGAAAAGACTGATACCTTCCTATATAAGAAGCTCGAAAAGACGGTCAAAGCGCAGCCAAACCGCAAATAGACTGAATTATCCGCCCCGCGAATTGCCCGGGCGGATTTTTTTGCGTGTGATGTTGCATTTTTAAGACTTGTGTGGTATAATAACTCTTAGAGTATTTGCGGATATGATCCGCTCAACCATAAAGGAGATACCATGAAAAGAATACTTGCGGCTGCTGCTGCCGTTCTGATGATGCTTCCGCTCGCCGTCATACCGAGCGCCTCAGCGATCAATTTCCAGATGGATAACCCGATACACAGCGAGTTCGGCATACTCATCAACCTTGACACCGATACCGTAATCAACGAGAAAAATGCTGATACGGTATGGAATCCCGGTCCGCTCGTCAATATAATGACTGCCGTGGTAGTTCTCGAGAACACCACTGACCGCAACGAGAAGCTCACCCTCGACCCCGAGGTCTACAGCTCATATTTCGCCGACGGATACCCGTACTACATGGATATCCCTGAGGTCGATTACCCTTACGTTCCCACCACTGAGAACATTGCCGACGGCGATACGCTCACGGTCAACGATCTTCTCTACTGCATGATGCTTACCTCATCGGTCAAGGCATCGCAGACTCTCGCATACCATGTCGGCGGCGAGAGCGTGAGCAATTTCGTTGACATGATGAACGCCAAGGCAGCCGAGCTCGGAATGACGAACACCAATTTCACCAACCCAACGGGAATGTTCGATTCCGAGCAGTACACCACCGCCCGCGATCTCGCGACGCTCACGCAGTACGCGGTCGATAACGTCCCATACTTCGAGACTATCGCCACAACGTACTCCTACCACCCGTCTGTCCCGAACGACCAGAACCATGAGAATTACGCGAGCTGGTACTGGACGCATTCAAATATCATGATGAACTCCGAGAGCGAGTACTTCTACCCCGGCGCAAAAGGCATAAAGACGGCTAATCTCGAGCAGATAGGCAGAAACATCGTAGTTATGGCGAGCAAGGACTCCAAGAACTACCTTGCAGTGCTGCTGAATGCGCGTTTCGATGACGGAGAGGGCAACATGACCTTCTACCATATCGACGACGCCACCGCGATGTTTGACTGGGCTTTCAAGCATTTCTCATACAAGACTATCCTCGCGGAGAGCACAGAGGTCGGTTCGCTGCCGGTTACCCTTGCCGACGGGAATGACTTTGTCATCGCACGACCCAAGGAGGAGTTCAAGCTCTTCTGGTACGACGGCGTAGACGAATCTCTTATCCGCAAGGAGCCCGAGAACATCGTCTGGTACAAGGACTCACTTCAGGCGCCGGTCAAAAAGGGAGAGCCGCTCGGCGTGCTCACTCTTGAATATAACGGCGAGAAGCTCGGCGAGGTGGAGGTCGTGGCTGTCTCGGACGTAAAGCGTTCGACGATGAAGTACAACCTCTATGCTGTGAAGATGTTCCCGAAGTCGAAATGGCTGAAAAAATCACTGCTTATAGCCTGCATACCATGTGCGCTGTATATACTTATATGCATATATTCGTTCGTAGTCTTCAAGAGCAAGGCGAAGCCGATAAAGCCGGTCTATGCAGTCCCGAAGGTAGAAAAGAAAAAGCGCAGGAAGAAACAGTAAAACGAAAGCCACCCGGTAAGGGTGGCTTTTTCTATACGAAGATGAACTCGCTGCTCGAGTAGCCGATGATGTTGTTGTAGCTCACGACGTACCAGCCGTTCGTCTCACCGTTTATCATGACACTGGTCCCGTTCGGCATAGAACCGATAACAGCCCCGCTGAGCGAGGGATAGCTGCGTATGTTCAGTCCGGAGCCGTCAGTGACCACAGTTCCCCAGCGTATAGCGGACGGCTCTACGAGCGGGATCCCGAAATAATCGCAGAGGGACTGCACGATGTTCTGCGCGATAGTCTCGAGGTTGTTTTTCAGCCACGCCTCATCAGCGTAGTTGTCGTGATAACCGAGCTCACAGAGCACAGCTACCGCCTTTGTACGCAGCACCTCGCCGAGTGTGGAGGTCGGGACAGCCCGCACCTTGTCCGGCAGGGGATAGATGCTTTTCAGGTTGTTGGCGATGATATTCGCGAGCAGATCACTGTCGTAGCTTGACGGCGCATAGTATATGTCGATACCGCGCAGACGTCCCGCGAGCGACTCCGGAGCGGCATTTGAATGCAGCGCAAGGTGGACATCGTAGCTGCCCGCGTTTGAATCCTTGATAGCACCGTTGACGTTTCTTGTGGGGTCGTTGCGGACCCAGCTTATACCGCTCGCACGCAGATACGGCTCGATACGGTCAGCGAGCAGGTTCATATACAGCTCCTCGTTACCGCCGGAGGCATAGGGGTTCCACTCCTGGGTAGAGGGACTCAAAAATATCTTTGGCATAGGACACTTCCTTTCTTTGGATCGAGAAAACATTCTCACAGTATCCTATGCCGTAAAAGCGTTATTTGTTCCTTACGAGCTCGTCGAAGACAATCCTGTCTACCTGTTCTGCCTGCCATGTAGTACCTCCGCCGGCTATCTGCGTAAAGAACAGAACGACTATCCCGCTGTTCGGCTCGGCGCAGAAGTACGTTCCCGTCCAGCCGTCCCAGCCGAATTCGCCGTTCGCAGACTTTATCTGCGCGATCTTCTCATCGGTCATGACGCGCATGAGGCAGGCGTAATTGTACCCGTCGAGCCTGTCCCAGAGCCCTACCGACTGTTTGCTGCTGAGCTTGGGAGAGGTCATGAACCTGAACGCCTCGCTGCTCATGATCCTTACTCCGTCAAGCTCACCGCCATTGCAGAGCATTCGCGCGAACTTAGAGTAATCCTCAATAGTGGAGACAAGTCCCGCACCGCCGGACTCAAACGCCGGGGGAGCGGTGTAATCGGTCAGTCCGAGATAATTGTTCTCGTCGCGGACAGCTCCGCCGTCCTCGAAGCGGTACAGCGCCGCGAACCTATCCCGTTTCTCCTCCGGGACATAAAACCCCGTGTCGTGCATTCCGAGCGGATCAAAGACGTACTTCTTCAGGAATTCGCTGTACTGCATTCCGGAGACGCGCTCAACGATACCGCCGAGAATGTCTGCGGATATGCCGTAATCCCACTTTTCGCCGGGCTCCCACATCAGAGGTATCTGTGCAGCACGTTTTGTGAACTCCTCCGTGGTGATCTCAGATCTGCCGGAATCGCGGTCGTATTCGACCTCATCGAAAAGCCTTGCAGCTGCTCGCACAGGCTCGCACCAGTTGTGCGCGTAGGGGATACCGGAGGTCATCGTCAGCAGGTGAGAGATGAGCAGGGGACGGGTGCAGTCCACGAGGAGATCCTCGCCGTCAGGGTGGTATTCAGAGACGAATCGCAGATGTTTGTATTCCGGGAAATACTTCGATACTTCGTCGTCCGGGGAGAGCTTTCCCATGTCCATGAGCAGCATGACTGCCGCCGCAGTGACGGGTTTAGTCAGTGAAAACAGCCGGCAGATAGTATCCCGCCTCATCGGCAAGCCGTTTTCGCGGTCAGCGAGCCCCGAAAAGCATGAGCACAGCTCCTTTCCATTTTTGAAAACAAGGCACCCAGCTCCAACAAGTGCCCCGCTGTCTACGCTTCCGCTCAGAAGCTCTGAAATCTTTTTCTCCATAAGGTCATTCTCCTTAATTTAAATAAAAAATAAAATTATAGCCTCAGTATTGATTTTCATTATTTAAAGTGTTATACTTTAAATAACGAAAAACGAAAGGAAATTTGTACATGAATATTCTCGTTGTAGGACTCGGACTTATCGGCGGCTCGCTGTGCAAGGCGCTGAAAAAATATACCTATCATACAGTCTATGGCTCAAACCGCAGCCCGGAGGTCGAGGAAGCCGCAATGCGCGACATCGCGATCGACTACCGATTTGAGGGCGATTTCAGCGATATCGACCTCGTCGTCATCTCACTGTACCCCGAGGGCACTGAGAAATACTTCACAGAAAACGCTCCCAAGATGAAGAAGGGGACGCTCGTCACTGATGTCTGCGGCATCAAGGGCGATTTTGCAGCAAGAATGCGTAAAATAGCCGAGTACAATGGTCTGCGCTACGTCGGCATTCACCCCATGGCTGGCAAGGAATTCGGCGGCTACCAGAACAGCACCCCCGACCTTTTCCAGCGTGCTAATTTCGTTGTTACAGCATTTGAGAACGACCGCGAGGAGGACGTCAGAGCCCTTGAATCGCTCTCCAAGGAGGTCGGCGCAGGAAAGGTCGTTATCACCTCGCCTGAAAATCACGACAAGATGATCGCCTACACCTCGCAGCTCGCACACATCGTTTCCAGCGCCTACGTCAAAAGCCCCGAGATAAAGCTCGAATGCGGCTTCAGCGGCGGCAGCTTTCAGGACATGACCCGCGTCGCTACAATGAACGAAAAGATGTGGACAGACCTTTTCCTCCAGAACAGGGACAATCTCCTGTTCGAGCTCGACACGCTCATTCAGAATCTGCTTGAATACCGCAATGCGCTCGATTCCGGCAGCGAGAAGGAGCTTCTCCGTCTTATCGCTGACGGCAGAAAGATGAAGGAGGACAACCTCCGCCACAGAGTTGGTCAGCCAAACTGATATTTCTTCTCGAAATCCGGCTTCGGAGCATCGATCCTCAGCTCGTTCAGGTAGTGCAGGGGAGAATCCTCCGGCAGTTCAAATGAGAGAGAATATGCGCAAAGCGCCTGCCGGAACATACCGTACCGCTTGTTAGCCGCGACGTCGCCGTACTTTCCGTCACCGAGGACAGGCAGACCGACGTGTGCGAGGTGTGCTCTTATCTGATGAGTACGCCCGGTATAGAGCCTCACTTCAAGAAGCGAAAGACCGCCGTTTGACTCAAGGAAGCGGTACCCTGTCTTTATGGGCTTGAAGCCGTCAGCCGGCTCATCGAGTATCCTCACGGTGTTCCTTGACTCGTCTTTCTTGTGGTAGGCGTTCAGCACTGCAGAGCTCTGCTGTGGGACGCCGACCGCGATACAATGATAGATCTTATGCACATTGCCGTTTCTTATCGCTGAGTTCAGCTCGCGCAGGGAAGCGGCGTTTTTTGCAGCAGTCACAAGACCGCAGGTGTTGCGGTCGAGCCTGCTGCACAGCGCCGGTGCGAACGAGCTCTCCTCATCGGGGACGTATTCGTGCTTAGTATAAAGGTACAGCTTGATCCGGTTTATCAGGGTGTCTGCTGAGGTCTCGCCGTTTGAATGCGAATCCAGCGCCACAGGCTTGTTCACCACGATGATATCCTCGTTCTCGAAGACTATATCCAGATCCTCTCCGGCGCTGAGAAAGCTCATATCGTGCTTTTTCTCCGCTGCGACCTCGTCCTTGACGTAGACCGTCACAATATCACCGACCTCCAGCCGTACTGATATCTCGCAGCGCTTTCCGTTGAGCTTGATATCCTTTTTGCGTATGAGCCGGTACATCATGCTTTTCGGCAGCTCAGGCATGGCTTTTGAGATGAACTTATCCAGCCTTTGCCCCTGATCGTTCTCATTTATCTCAAATTTTTTCATCTTAATGCTCCATTCGGTATTAGCGATGTATGTAAACTATACAAAATGGAATCATCATTTTCACGAATATTAACAAAACAAGTGTTTTATATCGACTTTTTTCGTAATAATGGTTGAAATCCGGAAAAAGCTGTGGTATAATTTACAAAAAGGTTACATATTGTACAGACCTGGGGGACAGGTCTCTTGTTATCTTAGAAGATAAGGAGTGTTGTGCCATGAAGCATTTATCGAGATTCCTCTCGGCAGTAATTTCATGCGCTATAGCCGGATCGGGGATAATTCCGGCGTCAGTTACAGCTGCAAGTGATGCGGTCACTGACGATACTTCCTCACCTATAGTATATGATACCACAGAAACGGAAGAAAGTAAAGCACCTGAAGCAGAAGTTTCCTCAACTAAGACTCCCGCAGTGACTACCGTTGCTGTACAGGCTGAGCCGTCCGCGGTAACGACCACTGAGGTGCCCTATAATGTCTTTGACATCTATAACGCTCATCAGGGCTTTATAGCTCAGACGACGACCGTGGAGCCGGCTCCCGTTATCAGCCTTGACCGTGAATCCTTCGGCATAGATGTTTCACAGTGGCAGGCTGACATCGACTGGAAGGCAGTCAAGGACAGCGGTGTTGATTTCGCGATAATCAGAGCCGGATACGGAAAGATGTCGTATCAGGAGGATCCTAAGTTCGATACGAATATGCAGCAGGCTCAGGCACAGGGTATTGACTGCGGTGCATACTGGTACAGCTATGCGACTACAGTCGAGGACGCCTACACAGAAGCAATGACCTGCTACGAGGTCATCAAGGATTATGATTTCACATATCCCGTATACTTCGATATCGAGGACTCCTGCCAGAGCCGTCTTACTACTGCTGAGGTCTCAGCTATAATCGAGACCTTCTGTTCGACTCTTCAGGACAAGGGCTACTATGTCGGCATATACAGCTATGCGAATTTCCTCACTACCCGCGTTTTCGAGAACGTTCTTGACAAATACGACGTGTGGGTAGCTCATTTCAACGTTGATAAGCCGGCGTACAGCCGCGACTATAAGATGTGGCAGTATACGAGCACCGGTCACATAAACGGCATTAACGGCAGTGTCGATCTTGACCACTGCTACTATAACTATCCTTACGTAATCTCTCCCGATACGTATGTAGAGCCGCAGACCTCTGCACTGCTGGGCGGCGCTGCTGTTACCAACACAACGACAACAACTGCTGCTGTTTCGACTACTCAGTACATCAAGCACGGCGTGGACGTCTCCGAGTGGAACGGTAATATCGACTGGAGCGGCGTAAAGGGTGCTGACTTCGCAGTCATTCGTGCGGGCTATGGAAGGTATGCTTTCCAGAAGGATAAGTGCTTCGACCAGAATCTCGCCGGCGTAAAGGCGGCGGGTATCCCTTGCGGAGTATACTGGTACAGCTACGCAGATTCTCCCGAGGATGCAGTTCTTGAGGCTGAGACGTGCTATTCGATAATCAAGGATTATCAGTTCGAGTACCCGGTGTTCTACAACATCGAGGACCCGATGTACGCTAATTATACCCGTGAGCAGATCACAGCGATCACTGACGCATTCTGCTCGACTATGCAAAGCAAGGGGTATTACGTTTCGATACAGACCTATGCGAATTTCCTGAAGAACAATCTTGATTCTTCAGTGCTTACCAAGTTCGACGTATGGGTAGCACATTTCGGTGTAAGCTCACCCGCATACAGCGGCACCTACGGAATGTGGAAGTACACGAACAGCGCATCTGTTTACGGTATCAGCGGAAGTGTCAATGCGAGCTACAGCTACCTTGACTACCCTACAATAATGAAAGAAAAACACCTGAACGGCTTTTGATCCAATCGACGGGGCTGCTGCACTAAAATGCGGCAGTCCCTATTTTGGCGTTATGGAAATGATGATACGAGGTAACGATAATGGTTGAATTCATCACAGGACCTGCGGGAAGCGGGAAGACAACGCTTCTGCTCGAGCGTATCAGCGCAGGGGATCCGGCTAAGCAGATAGTTCTCGTCCCGGAGCAGTACTCCTACGAATTTGATAAAACGCTGTACAGCCGCGTAGGCGCACCGAGGTTCAATGAAATGCTCTCACTCAGCTTCACGAGCCTTTCAAGGCACCTTTTCCAGCTTTACGGCGATCCCGACCGACGCAGCGAATACGCAGATGAGCTTGCACGCATGATAATGATATATCAGGCAATAAATGCAGTGCGCAGGTCTCCGGAGCAGCTCAGATACTTCCGCAGACAGAGCGAGCAGAGCGGATTTGCCGAGGAGGTACTTAAGCTCATCAGTGACATGAAGCGTTCAGGGATAGAGCCCCATCACCTTGCCGACAAGGCAGTCTTTTTCGAGCGCCGCCTCATGGACAAGACCAATGACATCGCCGCGATATATGACGAATACGAGCGCCTGATGACAGAATACGGCTTCAAGGATCACCTCGACAACATCAGGGAAGCCTCAAAGGTCGCGAATGTTCAGCGTTATTTCCTCGGAAAGGATATCTACCTTGACTCCTTTGAGAGCTTCACCGGCGACCAGATCGGAATGCTCAGTCTGATGATAGCGGAGGCTGAAAACGTTTATATAACACTCTGTACTGACAACGTCAAAGCGGGAGAGTTTACCCTTTTTGAGACCGTGAACGGAACGTACCGCAGGCTCGTCCAGATATGCCGCGACTGCGGTGCGCCGACCAAGATAACAGAGTGCCGGGAGAGCTATCGCTTCAGGCACCCCGAGCTTGCATATCTTAGCTCACATATCCTTCGTAACGCGCGCCTTGACGCTTCCAACGCGCCCGCACCTGAGAATATCCGCATACATGAAGTACGCGATATGTACAGCGAGACCGAGTACATATGCGCGGCTATAAAGCGTCTCATCTACGAGGACAAGTCTCTGAGATTCCGTGATATAGCCGTCATCTCCAACAGTATCGACCAGTACAGTGACGTCCTGAGAGCTGCCTTCTCGCGCTATGACATTCCCTGTTTTCTAAGCGTGAAGAGATCGGTGACACATACCTCGATAATGGTTTTCTTCACCTCACTGCTCGACATACTCACGGCGCGCAAGCTCCACACGGAGCAGATACTCCGAATGCTCAAATGCGGCATAACGGACATTTCCGTCACGGACATATCCCTCCTCGAGAATTACTGCTATAAATGGGGGATAGACGGTGATATGTGGCGCAGCAGCTTCAGCGCACCCGATACCGACCTCGATAAGCTCGAGCAGCTCCGTGCGGACTATATCGTTCCGCTGCTCGACCTAAAAAAGAAGCTTGCCCGCAGCCAGAAAGCCGAAAAGATCTGCGAGCAGCTCTATACCTACCTCAGAACGTGCAGTGCCGAGAAAAACGTATGCCGTATCATGACCGACCTCATTCGCAGCGACCGTGACCACGACGCTGCTGAGCTCAAAAGGCTCTGGGGCTGCCTGATAGATATTCTCGATAGTATCGCGGATACGCTCGGAGAGCGCGAAATGTCGCTTTCCGAGATATCACGCATGATAAAGTCGATGATAGGCAGGATAGAGTACTCCGTCCCGCCGCAGACACTTGATTCCGTCATAGCTGCGCCCGCTCTGACGGCGAGACTGAATGCACCAAAGGTCGTTTTCGTAATAGGTGTTACAGACGGTGATTTTCCGGCTCGGGTAAGCATTCACGGTCTTTTCTCAGAATCAGACAAGCAGAAGCTCTGCGACAATGGCATCGAGCTCTCCCGCCCGCTGTCAGACCTCATCGCAGCTCAGCGTCTTGTGGTCTACAAGTCACTTTCAGCGGCTTCTGAAAAGCTGTTTCTGACCTACTCGCTGTCAGACTTGTCCGGTGAGGCGAAGTATCCTTCGCAGATAGTGAGCGCAGTCAGGACGATGTTCGGTAGTCCCGATATCTTCACGACCGACGACTCTCTGACCCCTGACTATTACTCCGTGACCTTCCATTCCGCATTCTACCACTATATGCAGGACAGCACCCGGCGCGACAGCATCATGGCGACTCTCAGAAAGCTGCTCATGAGCGAGCCTGAGTACAGCCGCAGGCTTGCCTATGTCTACACGCGCTCTGACAGCTCCCGAAGCTACAGGATAGATACCGAGGTAATGGAAAAGCTCAGGAGCTTCACGCCGCTCCAGCTCTCTTCAACGGGTCTGGAGGAGTACGACACCTGCCATTTCAAGTTCTTCTGCGATAAGTGCATGAAGCTGCGCAAGTGCGAAAAGATAGACCTCGACCCGCGGCTTGCAGGTGAGCTCACGCATGAATGCTTCTACGGGATACTGTCTTCACGGTCGAAAAGCGAATTCATCAATATGTCCTATGACGACCTCAGCCGCGAGATACAGTCGCGTGCGGAAAAATACAAGGAGACGAAGCTCGCGGGAGATTTCGGCAAATCTCCGCGCTTTGAGCTAATTTTCAATAAGCTCACGGAGCGGCTCTCGGGAATTTTTCTCCACGCTCAGCAGGAACTCATGGCGACGAGCTTCACGCCCCGCGCCTTCGAGCTGAACACCCGCGAGAGCCACCCCGTATCTCTCAGCTTCGGTAACGGACGATCGCTGTCCTTTGGCGGTGTCATTGATAGAGTTGATACCTGCCGCATAAACGGCACGGACCATGTCCGTATCATCGACTACAAGAGCCGCAAAAAGCAGATTGACGCCTTCAATCTCGCGACGGGAACGAACCTGCAAATGCTGCTGTACCTGTTCTCAGTGACTGAACCCGGCGGCTTGTTCGAGGGTCATGTTCCCGCGGGAGTACTGTATTCACCGGTGCAGATATCAAGCGTCAAGGCGGACGACTCCCGCACCGATACCCTCAACAGCAAGCTGATCGACGCGAGCCTGAAAACGGACGGTCTCATCATCGACGACCTGGATGTGCTCGAAGCAATGGAGTCAGGGGTTTCGGGAAATTATATCCCCGCAAAGCTGACTTCGACCGGCTCGCTCAGCAAGGGCTCGAGCTGCATTTCCTCCGAAGCAATGTCCCTTTTGAAGGAGTATACCTACGGCAAGCTCACGGAAATGGCGGACTCTCTCCTGAGCGGAAACGCCGATGCGCTCCCGCTTTACAGCAAAGACGGGCTTCCCTGTGATCTTTGCGATTACATCAATATATGCGATAATTTGCGGAAGGAACGCTTCCGCACAGCAGACCCCGAGGCTATTGCAGAGGCAGAGCGTCTGCTTGGGATAACATCAGAAAAGGAGGACGGCAATGGCTTGGACTGAACAACAGCAGACAGCGATAGAAGCCCGCGGGACGTCGCTGATAGTATCTGCGGCGGCGGGAAGCGGTAAAACAGCCGTCCTCACTGAGCGTCTGGTGCAGCTCATAGCCGATCCGACATCGGGCGTGCGCGCGGACAGAATGGTCGTCGTGACGTTCACGAACGACGCCGCCTCCGAGCTGAAAAGCAGACTTGATTCAAAGCTCCGTGCTATGCTCAACGACCGCCCGGACGATGTCCACCTCCTGAAGCAGCAGACTCTCCTCCAGAATGCGAAGATATGCACTATCAATGCGTTCTGCTTTGATCTCCTCCGCGATAACATCTCCGACGAGGGCATAACCTCGGGATTCAGCGTGCTTGACGACACCGACGACCTCGTGCTTAGAGCGCAGGCGATGGACGACCTCATCAGCTGGTACACCGCGAACGACTACGAGACTATCTCCTACCTCTACGACAAGTTCTGCGTTAAGAACGAGTCAGCACTCATCGAGGTGATAACGTCGGTGGATTCGTTTCTATCCTCAGTCACGATGAGCGATGTCTGGCTTGACAGAGCTGTTTCGGAGTACAAAAAGCCTCTCCGCAGCTCTGCATACTACAAGCGTTTTATTTCAGGGGCGTCCGCGCGTCTCATGCGTGCGGAAGACATTGCAAAGGACTGCGTCTCCATGATAGGGAAGATCTTCCCCGATACCGAAAACGTCCCGCAGGCAGTCAAGTCCCTTGCCCTCGCAGAGGAAGACCTCGCGACCGTAAAAGCACTCCTCACCATGCTCGGAAACAACGAGCTCCCCACAGGTGAGTTTTTGAAATTCCCGAGCAATGTTACCGTTAGGGACACTGTCCCCCACAATAAGCCCCTGCGCGAGATCTACAAAAAGAAGCGCTCCCTATTCATCGACGAGGTGAAAAGTGTGGTCGCGAGCGCTTCTACTCTTGAAGCAGACCACGAGGAATCGGCTAAAGTCACGGAAGCAGTCGCAGGAGCTGTCCGCAGATATCAGCAGCTTGTCTGGGAGCGTAAATGCGAGAAAAACGCTATCAGCTTCGACGACGGCGAACGCCTCGTGCTCGGAATGCTCGCGTCAGCTGACGCCGAGGGGAACATAGTCCGCACCGAGACCGCAGAGCGCATCTCAGCCTCCTATGACATCATCATGATCGACGAGTATCAGGATTCCAACAACAAGGAGGACCTGATCTTCAAGCTGCTCTCAAAGGACTACAAGACAGCGCAGGACGGCACCCCGATGTACGGCTCGAACGCATTCCTCGTCGGTGACGTCAAGCAGTCGATTTACAGATTCAGGCTCGCCAACCCGAAAAATTTCATCAGAACAGTACAGGATTCCGTGCCCTATGCCTCGGACAGCCCGAGCGTCAACAGGTCGGTCTTCCTGAACAAGAACTTCCGCAGCTCGCCGGAGGTCATCGACTTTATTAATTTCCTGTTCGGACAGATAATGAGCCCGGAGTGCGGCGATATCGACTACAACGAAGATGAAATGCTGTATTTCGGCGCAGAGGAATACACTCCTGACGGCTCACTGTCTCGTAAAACCCACATCACGCTCATAAACGATGATGAGGAAGCTCCTGATGAGAGCGTCCCGAAGGCGCTCCGGACAGCTGTCAATAAGGAGGCGATTTTTACTGCAAGACGTATCGCTGATATGCTGAAAAACGGCGCTGAGGTCACCTGCAAGGACGGAACGAAGCGCAGGTGCCGCCCATCGGATTTCGGCATACTCGTCCGCACTAACGCATACATAAACGTCTATGCAGCGGAGCTTCAGAAGCTCGGTGTACCGATAAAGGGCAGTGAGGAGAGCGGATACCTCAAGGCACGTGAAATAGCCGTTCTGACCGATCTGCTGCGCATTATCGACAATCCGCTCCTCGACATTCCAATGGCAGCGGTCATGACCTCCCCGATGTATATGTTCAGTATCCAGGATCTCGCGTATATCCGCTCGCTCGGAAATGACCGACCGATATTTACTGTCCTGCGGGAGATCTGCTCAGGTGAGACTGAGTGCAGTGATATGTTTTTAGTGCAGCGCTGTGAGGACTTCCTTGCGTCGATAGACCGCTTCAGGCTCGATTCCGTGACGATGACGATAGGCGAGCTCATAAGTACTATATATGACATGACCGACTTCATCTCGGTCATGCAGCTGTGCAGCGACGGCGATAAAAAACGCGCAAATCTTCGTGCGCTCATACAGTACGCGCGCAGCTACGAAGCCTCCACAGCATTTGAAGGCGGTGGAGGTCTCGGCGGATTCCTGCGTCATATCGACCGTGTCGCTGAGAAAAAGGGCGACTATTCGCAGGGCAGGGTATCAGCCGCTTCGGGAGACCACGTCACTATACAGACTTTCCACGGCTCCAAGGGACTTGAATACCCGTTCGTCTTCATCTGCGAGACCTCACATAAATTCAAATTCGATTCCAAGACAGTCATGTGCTCTCCGGACAACATGATCGGCTATGTCCTTTACTCTCCGGAATACGTCAGGAAGTATCGCACATTCCAGCAGCGAATGCTGTGCAGCGACTCAAAGCGTGACACGCTCAGCGAGGAAATGCGTCTGCTCTACGTCGGGCTTACCCGAGCAAAGCAGCAGCTCTTCATAAACTTGAAATGCGGAGAAAAAGCACTGAAACGCCTTTCGGCGCACATTCAGAGCTGTATCCTGCGGAGCGGCCAGACGACCGACATCATAAGGGACGCCTCCTCTTTTTCTGACTGGCTGTGGGCTGGTCTGATCAGGCATGAAGCGTTCGCACAGATCACTGAAAAGCTCGGTGTTTCACCGGAATTCGGTACGCTTCCAGCACCAGAGCACCACGATCCTCTCTTCACATACGAGATAGCGGATAACGTTATCGAAGCAGAATTTGAAGAAGCCGCCGAGCTCGAAGATGCGTTACCGGACGATACTCTCTATACGGAGCTGACCGACATTGTCCGTTCCGGGTATGACCGTACACTGTCCGAAATGCCGTCGAAGCTGAGTGTTACCCAGATAACGAAGAAGTTCAAGCAGGAGGACGAGAGCTTCGATTTCGAGCTCAAACGCCCCCGCTTCATCTCCGAAACAAAGAAGCTGACCGGAGCCGAGCGCGGTACAGCTATCCACACATTCTTCCAGTACTGCGACTTTGCCAGCGCTGTTTCCGACGCTGACACCGAGATACGCAGAATGGTCGAACTGGGCTACATCACCCCTGCTCAGGCAGATTCTATAGACCGTGAGAACGTTGCTGCATTTTTCCACAGCGACATTTACGCACGAATGGCGTCCGCAAAGAGGGTATGGCGCGAAAAAAAATTCATGGTCGCGGTGTCCGAGCTTGGTCTCGGAGCGATGTTCAGGCTCTCCGACGGCATGATAAAGGGAATCGTCGATCTCATGTTCGAGGAGGACGGCAGCCTCGTTATCGTGGATTACAAGTCCGACAGGGGAGTGTCAGCGGAAAAGCTGCGTGAGCGCTACGAAATGCAGCTCAGGCTGTACAAAGCCGCAATAGAGCTCACCTCCGGACAGACCGTTTCCGCAGTGTACCTCTACTCATTCGAGCTGCAAAAAACGATCGAAGTTGAGATATGAATTCAGAAAGCCGGCTGACGGAGAATATCCGCCAGCCGGCTTTCAAGGTATAGTAAGGAGAAGTTGTGTTATCAGGTCTCGTCAAGGTCGTCCGGATCGCTCACGCTCGGGGAGAATTCCTCATTTTCGGCACCGCCGTTCGCCTCCTGCAAGGTGAGCTCGATCTCGATATCCTTGCCGCCGCGGTTTACTATCAGCGTGATAGTGTCGCCGACACTGTACTGATTCTTGATCCTGTTGAGCTCCGCAGCGGTGGTAACGACATTACCCTCGATGTCGATGATGATGTCCTTGACCTTCAGCCCAGCCTTTTCAGCAGCGCTGCCCTCCTGAATGGAATAGATATACACTCCCATGGGAATGTTGTTGTAGATAGAAACAGACTCAGTGATGTCAACAGAGGAAATGCCTATCTGGGGTCTGCCCTTGACGTACTTATAATTGATGAGATCGTTGATGATGACGCTCGCCTCGTTTATCGGGATCGCAAATCCGAGACCCTCGACGCTTGCCGAGCTGCCGTAGCTCATGGACATCTTTGCAGAGTTTATGCCGATGACCTGTCCGCAGTCGTTGAGAAGCGGACCGCCTGAGTTGCCGTTATTGATAGCAGCGTCAGTCTGAATGAGCGTCATGCTCTTGTCGTTGATGGTTATCTCACGGTTGAGAGCGGAAACGATACCGCAGGTAACGGTGCCGAACAGCTCAAATCCGAGCGGATTTCCGACTGCTATCACCATTTCGCCGACTCTCAGTTCATCGCTGTTTCCGAATGTAGCAGGTGTTAGCGCAGTCTGATTGACCTTCAGCACAGCGAGGTCTGTCTCGCGGTCATACGCAACGACGCTCGCATCACACACGGATTCGTCGTAGAAAAGCACTGAGACCTCAACTGCCTCTCCACACCCGTAATCGCTTTCGTCATAGACAACGTGTGAGTTTGTGATGATGTAGCCGTCCGAGGTCATTACGATACCCGTACCGGTAAAGCCTATCTTTGAGACCTCAGTCTGCGTGCTGCCTCCCCATGTCATATATGTCTGCTTGTACTCGAAGGTAGCGGAGACCCCGACTACCGACGGCTCGATCTCGTCAACGATATCCGGGAGGTACTTGGCGTCCGTCCGTGACGCAGTCTGAAGCCACGTTGGATAATCTATATCGTAGCGCTCGTCCTCGGCTTCGGGCTCTGAGGACTCGTCGTCAGTGCCCGCCGACCTTTCCGAGGCAGTGAACTCAGTGACCTCGGGGTTGTTCCCGCTGAATATCTTGTAAGCCTGAACGGAGATACCGCTCACAACTGCAAGACAAAGAATGAAAATGACTATCCCTAATCCGATATGGCTCTTCTTTTTAACAGCCTTATGCGAATTCTCGGAAACATATGCATATGAAGCGCGCTCCTGCTGTTCACTGTCAGGCACGCGGCTGTCGTCATCAAAGTTCTCAGGCACTCTTACCACCCTTTCTGTGATCCCTATACTTTATATTATAAACACTAATGTGATAGTATTATGATAAAGGACAGAAAAAATATCAAGCTTTTATATTTTTTCAGAAAAAAGCTGCCACACCTCAGTATGGCAGCTTTTCGTCAATGCTTTTTTGCATTAGCCTTTTCCATGAATCTCCTGATGTTAACGAGGAACCGCTTGTGGACGCCTTTTCCGATAAGACCGGATCCGTCCTCGGCGTTCACACTGAACACCAGCTCGCGCCCGTCTATTGAAACGAGCTCCGCAACAGCCTTTACCCTCATACCCTCGGGAGTAGCAGAGATGTGCTTGACGTCGAGCGCAGTGCCTACAGTAGTTTCGTCGCCCTCAAGATATGGCGCGATACACTCGCAGGCAGCCTTCTCCATGAGCATTATCATGACCGGCGTAGCGAGCACATCGAGGCAGCCGCTCCCGACTGCGGAGGCAAGCTCATTTTTTGTGACGGTCAGCTCAGCGCTTCCCGTAATGCCTTTTTCAAGCTGTTTCATTTATTTCTCCTTTTCAGAGGTCAGAACTTCCTCAGGGATCGGCGACGGTGAATAAACATCACCGATAACGCGGTCGTATGTGAGCATATCGAGCTCGTCATCGCGAGGCACCTCGCTGTCGTACTCCTCAGAGTACACAGGCAGCTTCTCCATGTAATCGTTCATAGTCTGGATAAATGCGTCACGCGGCGCGTCGATGATATTGAGCAGAACGAAGGGCATATAGAAGAACGATACCTGCTTGTCGGGAACAGCCGAGAGATCAGCGTCGTAGTTGCTCCAGATGAAGTAATGCTGCTCATAGAGCGGCGAGCAGTTCTCACCGGTAATGCCGAGCTGCTCATAAACGCTCGTCTCCGCCTTGAGCGACGGGAAGTGGTCGCCGACGAAGAAGACGATAGTGTGCTCGTCGATATTTTTGAGCTCGTTGAGGAAGTCGTCGAGTCCCTCGTTGGTATGCTTGATCCATGTGAGGTAGTTGCCGAACTCATCGTCCGGATCCTCACCCTGATCGTATGGCTGGTGGTTCTGCATGGTAGTTGCGTGCGAGTAAACAGGCTGATCGTTCGTCCTGATGAGGTCGATGAGCTGATCGTAGACCACGGAGTCGTCCACATAGGTACCGAAGGTCTTTATTGGCACCGTGAACGAGGTCTCGCCTGTGTCCTTATCATAGAACATCATATCATCGAAGCCGAAGTAACCGTAGATACGGCTCCTGCTGTAGAATGTCTGCGTGAACGGGTGAACATAAGCCGTGTGATAGCCCCAGCTCTTGTAGTACTGAGCGAGTGCAGGCTGTTCACGGTCTGCAAGCTCACGCTGCGGCATATTCGGGGTGTTCAGACCGCGTACCGGAAGACCGAACAGCAGCTCGAACTCAGCACGGACAGTCCAGCTCGCGAAGGTAGGAGTGATAGCTGTTCCGGCGTAGCCCTCAGAGCGCGCCTTGTCAAAATATTCATAAACATCGTCGCCGATCTCCAGCTCGTCAAATACGCGGAAATCCGCATAGGACTCACTCATGATAACGATAACGTTGGGCTTGTCGCCGCCGTTGAAGTACTCGCCGGTGTCGATGTTGTTGTCGATGATACTGTTGACGTGGTCGTCGTCGTAATCCTTGGGCTTCTTGAGACGATTAGCAAAGCTCTCGGAGGATGTTTGCACGATGAACGCAAGGAAGCTGTTGTTGTTGAATTTATTCCTGAGCTTGAAGGAATTCGTCGCGGGAGTCGTATCCACGCCGAAGACCTTGTATACAGGGGCGTAGAAAGCCGGTAGCATTACCATGAGCGCACCTATAACGATACAGGAAATGATCGCAGCAACTCTTGATCTCACCTTTTTGAACTCGAATTTCGGGTTCAGGTAGAATATCAGCAGCGCAACTGCGATGACCAGCACACAGTAGATGATGAGTCGCGGAGTGATCTTGATATACGCGAACGACGAAAGGCTCTTTACGCTGCGGACGAGCTTCATGTCCGAGAGGATAAGATGGTTTCCGTTCGTTCCGAATTTGAACAGCTCTGTGATACTGAGAGCCATGTAAACGAAGCTATGTACCGCAGAGGCTATCCAGCCGCGCTTGAAGATAGAGATGAGGAAGAAGAACACGAGCTCCGCGACGAGTATGTCGAAGAGTATTACCCTCGGGTGATCTGCACAGAACCCAAGGAACTTTGTGACCTTTTTTGCCTGATTTATCTCAGCCATTGCCATGATGAAGACAGGGAACAGCAGCATTATCCAGCGGTTGAGGACGCTGTGCTGGGTCGTGTTCTTCTCGCGCTTGGCTTTCAGACGCTTGTACCACGGCAGCTTCTGAGCAGCCGGCTCAGGCGAAGGAGCACCTCCTGCAAGGTCTGAGCTTTTCTCGCCCACGTCCGAAATATCAAGGATATCCATTTCTTTTCCTGCCGTATCGTTCAGTAAATTTGTCTCTTCAGTCGGCATTTTACCCCTCCGTTAAGTCTTTGTTTATATAAAAACATCGCAATTATGATAATATGTTACACATAAATAATATCACAGTTCAGCCAAAACTTCAAGCAATCGCGGGAACTTTCACACATTCACCTCAATTTTCAGCGTATTGGTAATAGTGCACGTTAACTGTTTGACATTTTTGTACAAATTGTCCCGCGCGTTATTTTAGCCAGCCCTTTGCAGCAGCGTCGTCGATGACCTCGCGTATGAGCTCTGCAAGGTCGTCAGAGGCATCAAAATACGGCATATTCCGAGACAGGACCTGTTCCTTATGGATGCCGTGCTCCTGCCATGCCTGACCGTGTCTTGTGTAGTTGAGGAGCATTGGCTGGAGCCTGTCGAGCACCGTAGCAAAGCGTGCCTCGGGAGTCTCACGTTCCTCGAATTCACGCCAGAGAGCGTAGTATTCCTCCCGCTGATCTTCAGGGAGTATGCTGTAGATCCGCTGCGCAGCCTTTTCCTCACGCTCTGCCTTGGACTTGTTTGCCTCGGTGTCGTAGCAGTATGTATCCCCGGCGTCGATCTCGACAACATCATGCAGAAGCACCATTTTCATGACGTGCGCGATGTTGACGTCCTCGTTGGCGTGCTCCGCGAGCAGAAAAGCCATGACAGCAAGGTGCCAGCTGTGCTCGGCATCGTTTTCCTTCCTGTCCTCATTGAGGACGTAGCTCTGCCTGTACAGTGCCTTCATCTTGTCGAGCTCGAGCATAAAAGCTATCTGTTTGTTCAGTCTGTCGTTCATATCAGCACCTCATATCACCATTCCGCCGTTCACGGCGAG
>JAFRXR010000002.1 GCA_017443395.1 Ruminococcus sp.
ATCATGGCTTGCATAGTTCTTCAGGATGGCGAGACCGCTGATGAGCAGGAGATCAAGGACTTCTGCCTCGCACGCATGGCTAAGCACAAGTGCCCGAGATACATCGACTTCGTGGACGGATTCCCGATGAATGCTGCCGGAAAGATACTCAAGTACAAGATGAGGGAGCAGGCTGTTGAGAAGCTCAAGCTCCATAAGGCGGACAGTATTGTTACTGCTTGATACAAATACCGCACAAACACTGGTTTGTGCGGTGCTTTTTTTTGTATATCCTTGCATTTTGGCGTGTATTGTGTTAGAATTAATGTGATTACGATGATTCGGAGGTCTTGTATGAAAAGATCGTTTAAGAGAGCTGCGGCTGCTCTGGCGGCTGCGGTAATTGCAGGGGCGTGGTGTGCGCCGGCGGCAGCTGAGGCTGTGTATCTGCCGGATACGTCGGGGCTGAACAGGTTTTCCCTGACGGCGGCTGCCTTTGCTGTGCCTGAGCTGAAAAAGCTCGGGGGACAGTCCGTCGGGGAGTATGGTCTGACTGCACCCTATACTCCTTATGGCAGCACAGCGGAGAGCTCCCCTGAGCTTCCCGCGAGCTTCGATATGCGCAATGATGGCACGATCACCGGGATAAAGGATCAGGGGCAGTACGGGACGTGCTGGGCGCATTCCTCGGCGGCGTGCGGAGAATCGAGCCTCATTGGCAGGATACCCGGGATCGACCTGTCTGAGCTGCACACGGCTTATATGTCCTATACGGGCGAATATGCAGTCCCGCACGCTGATGCGGAGACGGTCGGGGATATACTCAACGCGGGTGCGATGGCTGGTGTTACAGCGAATCTCTGGGCGCAGTGGTCGGGACCGATACTCGATGAGAAGCTGCCCTATGACCGCCTTGATATCCTCGAGGATGCGGAGAAGACCGAGGCACTGCGCTATGGCGCTGATTTCCACCTCGAGAATGCGTATATGTTCGACTACGACGCTGAACGCTCCAACTGCGACGAGGTCAACTCCCGGATAAAGCAGTTTGTGTACGACGGGCTCGCAGTGGAGGCTTCGTTCTACTCGAATACCTCGAAGAACTACAGCTATGTGTACTGCTCGTCGTATACCCGCAAGCCCCCGCGCTTCGCCAACCACATGATAACGATCATCGGCTGGGACGACAGCTTCCCAAAGGAGGATTTCAAGAACGAGCCGGAGCACGACGGCGCCTGGCTGGTCAAGAACAGCTGGGGCATAGGCTTCGGGAAGGAAGGCTGTATCTGGATATCCTATGACGATATGTCGATAGGGGAGTTCTGCGTGTATGAGCTCGGCGCGGCGGACAACTATGCCGAGATATTCCAGCACGACAACTGCATACCGTGCCAGCTGATGAGCGGCAGTGACCCCTCAGACGAGCCTGAGCCCTCATACATGGCGAATGTCTTCACTGCTGACAGCTCCATGCAGATAGAGGCGGTCTCAACCTACATCATGACACCCGGCACGTCCTACGACGTCACTGTCTACACTGACCTCACAGACCCCGCTGTCCCGACCTCGGGAACGCCCTCCGGCGTGAGCTCTGGGACGTGCGATATGACCGGCTATATGACCCTCGAGCTCGACGAGGACGTCTATGTTGACGCAGGGAGCAGCTTCGGCGTTATGGTGAAGCTGTACTGCGCGGACAATCCGTATGTGATACCGCTCGAGGGCTGCTATACGGTGAGGGATACAGAGTCCGGCGAGGTGCTCTACAGCCTTGGCGTGTATGAGGACTACGATACGGTCTCTTCGCACACAGCTCCCGGAGAGAGCTTCTACAGCGGCGACGGCGTGAGCTGGGAGGACGTTGCTGATTTCAGCTACACGCTCACAGATGAGGAGAAGGACGCTCTGCTGCAGAGCGTAGAGGAGCAGCTGTTCGACGGCCTGGAGCCGGAGGACACGGAGGAGCTCGCGAACGCGGAGAACGCCTTGCAGCTCTACAGGACGATGTTCTCGGCGGGAGACCTCGAAATGATAATCGGGAACATCTCGCTGAAGGCTTTCGGAAATCCCGTGAATACCGTTGATTTTTCTCATATCTCGGGCGAGATACACTCCAGCGAGCGCGTTGAGCTGTCGGTCAAGGACGGCAGTGACATCTATGTATCGGTCAACGGCTCGGAGTACGAGATGTACTCCGCTCCCATTGAGGTGACGGAGAAGATGACCGTCTCCGCGACGACCGACTTCAGCACCTTCACACAGCGGACGTTCACCCCTGCAAGGAGCTCGTTCAGCACGCTCTCCTACAGAATGTACCCGAATATGGTGAACGCCTCGACCGGTCAGCGGGTATACTCTGATCCGGTCTACGGGAAGGCAAGGCGCGTGAGCGAGAATGAGTACCGCATAGACCTCGGACCGTCAGATTACTGCGTAGATCTCTACCCGGAGACAGCGGCGGACATCACCATGGACGGCGTCCCGATAAAGGCGTACACCTATACCGGCCACATCGCACCCGAAAACTACGGGGACGTGATAACGATAACATTTGAGCTGACGGGCACCTCTGACCCCGACAGCACCGTGACCCTTACTGTGGTCAAAAGTCCTGCGACGATAGACCTCGAGAACGAGACCATCGACTATCAAGGCGTGGCGGCTTACGCTCCTGACGGGACGAAAATACCGCAAGGCGGCAGCGTGGGCGAGTATGCGGGGCAGACCATTACGGTGAGAGTGGACGGGACTGACGTGAGCGTCGAGGTACCGCAGAGGGCGGTGCTGCCAGATATGGAGCTCGACTACTACAGCGAGACACTGGGCTTTATCCCGAAGGACGACACAGGGCGTCTGCTCATACTGACCGAGGGCTCGGCGGATTATGTCAGCGCGGCTCCGAGGCTCATCGACGGCAAATTCATCAACTCCGGCATGACGATGAACTACGCGGTGCGCGTTATCCCGGGGGAGACCCTCTTGCTTAAGATAGCAGCCGGCGAGGACGAGTTCGCCAGCCTGCCGCTGACGGTAAATGTCCCCGCGGCACCGGAGGTACCGGAGGTGATGACGGAGATAAGCGTGACTGCCGATGGCGCTCAGATAAGCGGGTTCGACTATGAAATTATGGCGCTGTCCGGCGGCGGCGCGGATATCGCTGAGCTTGCAAAGATGTATGCGTTCAGCGGCACTGATGTGTTCGAGGCGCTTGCTGCGGCGAGGTACGGGACCGACGACGCGCAGCGTCTGTCGGCGCTCCTTTCGGGAGAGTTCGGCAGCAGTGCGAGCGACAGTGAAGGCCTTTACGCGGTCCGCTATGCCGCGACGGAAACAGCTTTCGCCTCGAAGGTGATGATATTGACAATCATCGGGGACGTGCTCATGGGCGATGTCAACAACGACGGCATGGTCGACGGCGTGGACGCTTCGCTGATACTCGTGCACAACGCCAACGCGACGAACGGCGAGCCTTCACCGATAGAGGAGAAGTTCCTTTCGCGGGCGGACTATAACGGCGACGGTCTGATCGACCCGATCGACGCGAGCCTTATACTTATTTATAATGCAGACAATTCGTGATGCGAAGGCGGTGGTGTAGTGAAAGCAAAGGAGGATCTGCTGATGATCGCGGCAGCAGCGGCCATAGTCGGCGCGACTGCCGGTATTGCGGTATTATCGCGGCGGCGTTCCGAGACCGTGCCCGTGATGACGATCGTGGAGACGACTGCTCCCGCTGCGGAGGAGGTCACTGAGGTGACAAAGGCTCCCGCAGCGACCAAAGCACCGAAGCAGACGACAGTCAGGGTGACGGCGACCAAGCCTCCCAAGACGACCGCTGCCCCGCCTGAAACCACCGCTCCTGTGACGGCAGAGTCCGAAACTGAGCCTGTCACGGAGCACGTCCCGACGCTTGAGGAGGCTGCTCCGATAAACATAAACACCGCGACTGCGGAGGAGCTCATGCTGCTGCCGCACGTCGATGAGGAGACGGCGGAACATATTATCCGGCTCCGTGAGGAGATCGGCGGCTACAGCCATGTTTACGAGCTTTTGTACATTGATGAACTTGAACAAAAAGAGGTCGCTGAGATCGTCAATTTTGTAACAGTAGGGCAATAGGTATAAAACGGAAGTGAATAATTCGTGAAAATAGAGAGAAAATGACTTTTACCGTTTTGTAACTTTTTGATTTTGACCATAGGAT
>JAFRXR010000081.1 GCA_017443395.1 Ruminococcus sp.
CGCTGTTGGATGCCAGCATGGCGAATCCGGTCTGGCGGCAAGCCATAACGTCGGAGTGGTCGCCAACGATATTCAGAGCGTGTGTGGAGACCGTACGTGCGGAAACGTGGAAGACCGCAGGCATCTGCTCTCCGGCGATCTTATACATATTCGGGATCATCAGGAGAAGTCCCTGAGAAGCGGTGTATGTAGTTGTGAGAGCACCTGCTGCGAGGGAGCCGTGAACTGTTCCGGCTGCGCCTGCCTCGGACTGCATCTCAGCGACTGTTACAGGCTGTCCGAAAAGGTTCTTCTTGTCCTTTGCAGACCAGCTGTCTGTTACCTCTGCCATTACAGAGGAAGGTGTGATAGGGTAAATCGCAGCTACGTCTGTAAAGGGATAGGACACCCAAGCAGCAGCGTTGTTACCGTCCATGGTCTTCATTTTTCTTTTGATTGCCATAGGAATATACCTCCTAAAAAAATTAGCGGTCGCAGGAGTTAGCCAATACTAATCGTCTAACCCCTTACAACATCACATAGTATTATACCACATTTCCCGTTTTTTGTAAACACCTTTTTTTAATTTCCCGCACAAATCTGTTCATTCATTTTTTTGCATTTTTCACAAACCAGGGGTCGTTTACCGCTCCTTAGAGGTGTCCTTTTATAATATGTAGGCTCGGACGTTTGGCGGCACATGACGTTTTATTATGATGTCCACAAAGCCTTTTTGTATATTATGCAGAGAAATGCCCCGGCATTATTGTGCAATGCGGCAAAAATTCTTCCTTCGACATAAAAATTTCAGGATTTCACTTGACGTTACTGGCAAAATAGGGTATAATGTCTGTAGTGTTAAGTAATATTTCAATTATTAACACTCGTTTTGTTGTCTCCTTTCTTTTGTTCTACACATATTGATTTGTATTTATCTGTGTAAAAGCAGGGCTTCCGCCCTGCTTATTTTTTTGCGCGGGGTTCCGTGTCTAATGCAAAGGGAAACCCTCATTGGGTGACGCCGCGTCCGAACAGCTCCGTAAACTACGCAGTCGTCCGTGACGTCCCCGCGCGGTTTTCCCTCTGCACTCTCTTTCCCCTCTCCCCGTTTTTGGAGTGAAAGCATAAGATCTGTTGCCTGTCTCGTAAGACGTTTGAAAACGCAGGTTATTGTGCAGGGAGATGCCTGCACCGACCCGAGCATTTATGGTTATACGCGGGCGGGGTCAGTGAGATTTGTGCAGGGTGAGGTCGGCTATATAAGGCGGGCGAGATAGTATATCAGTCCGTATGCTGCCGACGCGGCGCTGCCGTACAGTATCACCGGTCCCGCTATCGTGAATATCTTCGCGCCCACACCGAGGATATATCCCTCCGACTTCGCTTCCACCGCCGACGAGCCCACTGCGTTCGCAAAGCCGGTTATCGGGACGAGCGTCCCTGCGCCCGCGTGCTTCGCGAGCTTTCCGTACCAGCCAAGTCCCGTCAGGAGCACGCTCATTCCGATCAGGAGCACCGATGTCCATGTTCCTGCGGCCTTTTCTGCAAGTCCCATGCTCATCAACAGCTCCCTGAGCAGCTCTCCGAGCACGCATATCCCTCCGCCGACCGCAAAAGCCGTCGGGACATTCACTGCGCTCGGGCTCTTCGGGGAGACTCGCTGGGTCATTTTTCCGTATGCTTCTGGTGTAATGTTCATTTTTCATCACCTCACTGTCAGTATGTGCGGGAATGCGCGGATTATCCGTCTGCGGGGACGTTGACCGGCTGGGTAGGACGTGGTATAATCATTATTGAATGGAGGAGGATACTATGAAGGACGCTGTTGTTTATATCCACGGGAAGGGCGGCTGCCCGGACGAGGCGAGCCGGTTCGTGCCGCTGTTTCCGGGGGCTGAGGTCATCGGGTTCGGCTACAGGTCGGAGACGCCCTGGGAAGCGCGGGAGGAGTTCCCTGCGTTTTTCAGGGAGGTGCGCCGCAGCCACGGCAGAGTGCTGCTCATCGCGAACAGCATAGGGGCGTACCTCGCGATGTGTGCGCTGTCCGGAGAGGAGATCGGCCGGGCGTTCCTCATATCGCCCGTCGTCGATATGGAGCGGCTCATTCTCGGCATGATGTCGCAGGAGGGCGTTTCCGAGGAGGAGCTCAGGAGCCGCGGGGAGATCGTCACAGAGTCCGGGGCGGTGCTGTCGTGGAGGTATCTGTGCTTCGCGCGGGAAAACCCGGTGGGGTGGAGTGTCCCGACGGCGGTGCTGTACGGCGGCTGCGACCGGCTGACCTCGCGGGAGCAGATATCTGCCTTTGCGGAGCGCGTCGGCGCCTCGCTGACCGTCATGGAGGACGGCGGGCACTGGTTCCACACGGACGAGGAGCTGCGTTTTCTTGATGAGTGGCTGAGGCGGGAAGTGTGAGCCGTCGGTCGTTTTGACCGGGTCAAACCAAAGGAACAGCCTCAACAGGGGCGTTCAGGTGGTTTGTGCAGGGGCGGCGTCCCCTGCGGTAGGGTGATGGAGATAATCTCTGCGGAAGTGACCGGAGCTCCCCGCAGTGAGGCTGTGGTTCAGTGTGATATGTCATAAAGCCTGCACTTTCTTTGTTCATAATGCGCAAAAATCCAAATAGCATTGACTTTTGTTTGTGTGTATGCTACAATTGGCGTAAGATGTTTTTGAAAGGCAGCCTGATACCATGGATAAAGAATATATCATCGACGAACTGAGACTAAAAACTGAGATCCTGCCTAATGAATTCGACGGGACGTACCGCTCCGTGCGCGCCGCTATCGAATGCTATTCCAATGTGAAAAAGATCGCGCTCATCGACTGCAACGACCTCGAGCTGCTGTACTATCTCTCGCTCGGAAGCTGGAAGGACGATGCGGAGATACGCAGGCTGCTCGTGCAGAACAGCCACCTTTTCCACAACGATAAGCTGCTGCTCGAAAAAAGGCTCGACAAGATATGGAGCTCCGGCTCAAAATCGCTGTTCACTCATATAGTCGGGAAAAGGGAGATGGAGTTCCTGACGGCGCCGTTCATGCTCAGGGAGCTCCCTATCGCCAAGAACACCGAGGCGATACAGTTCTTCTTCAAGATGTGCATAAACCTCTCCGGGCTCGAGAACGACAGTATCCTCTTTGAGTCCGCGCAGAGTATGCTCAGCTCGCAGATCAAGGATTCCGGTATGCCCGTGTATATCCTCTCGAGGATACTGCACTGCATTGAGCCGTTCACCTTCGCTATACTCGGCGAGAGCGTGACCGACTCGATCGTCTATAAGACTATCGGGCTCGAGCTGAAGCGCCCCGACGACATCACGCAGTATATCAACAACTGCCGTAAGATAATGGACTTCCGCGACTCGAACTTCAAGTTCAAGAACATGAGAGTGTTCGACCTCATGTCGTGGGAGCTGCTCGACCCCAAGGGTGCGCCGTCTGTTGCGGCGTCTGTACCGGTAAAGGAGGAGCGCGTCCGCAAGACCTCCGGGGCACCGCTCAATCAGATACTCTACGGTCCTCCCGGCACCGGCAAGACCTACAACGTCGTCAAGTACGCTGTGGAGCTCATCGAGGGGGACAGGATACCGTCCAGCGTGCCGTATGCCGATATAAGGGCGAGGTACGACAGGTACGCTGCGACAGGTCAGATCAAGTTCACGACCTTCCACCAGTCGCTCAGCTACGAGGAGTTCGTTGAGGGCATACGTCCGGTGGTGGTCGACAGGTACGGCAACGATACCAGCACAGCACACGCGGATACGACCGTCGTTTACCGCCCGTACAACGGCGTTTTCAAGTCACTGTGCGAGAAGGCCTCAAAGAGTCCGCATATGAATTTCGTGGCTATAATCGACGAGATAAACCGCGGTAATATCTCGAGGATATTCGGTGAGCTCATAACCCTCATCGAGGAGTCGAAGAGGGGGACGTCGGTCATTCTCCCCTACTCGCAGACTGAGTTCTCCGTGCCGGCGAATCTCTATATCCTCGGCACCATGAATACCGCTGACCGCTCTATCGCTATGCTCGACACCGCGCTGCGAAGAAGGTTTGACTTCATAGAGATGATGCCGCAGCCCGCTCTGCTCGGGAACTGCGAGGGAGTCGATCTCTGCGAGCTGCTAACTGCGCTCAACGAGCGTATCGAGTACTACTACGACCGCGAGCACGCTATCGGTCATGCTTACTTCATGAAGAGCACCGGCTGTATCACTACCCTCAATGAGCTGCGGGAGGTGTTCTCCACGAAGATAATCCCGCTGCTGCAGGAGTATTTCTTCGACGACTACGAGCGCATAAGGCTCATCCTCAACGACGACAACACCTTCATCGAGTGCATCGCGCCGAAGTACATAAAGCAGTTCGACTCCGGGCAGAGGCTCTACAGGCTCGGAAGTCCTGCGAACTGGAAAGCCGGGCATTTCATCAATATCTACCGGGATATTTCCTGATGAACGGAGGATACGATGTACACCAGACATATTTGCGTATCTGCCGGTGATGTCATCGCGGAAATGTCCCCTGAGAACGCCGAGCTCACTAAAATGCTCGGTGAGTTCGCTGAGGTCTGTGCTGCCGAGGGTCGGGGTGCCGTCGGGGTCGGTCAGCGGGACGGGAAAAGGTGCTTCACCGCGGGCGGGTACTGTGGGTTCGCGTGCCTCGCCGACGGGACGCTCATAGAGATACTGCCGAGGACCGAGGGCGGCGTCGGGGAGGCGCGGAAGGCGCTCTGCGCGGAGTTCTGCCGGAGGTGCGGGCATACGTTCAGTGCGTCGGGACTGTCCTCCGAGATGAACTTCATGGAGTACCTCATCTCCGTTTTCGCCGGGGAGACCATGAAGATCATCAAGAGCGGAGTGCTCTCCGCTTACGCGAGCCGCGAGGAGAACATGAACACCGTGCACGGGACTATCCTCTTCTCCGAGAATATCCGGCGGAACCTCGTCCACCGAGAGCGGATATACGTCCGGCATGACGTTTTTACCCCCGACCGCGCTGAGAACCGCATTATCAAGGCGGCATCGGTCAGGCTCAGCAAGCTCACGGCTTCGCCGCAGAGCTCTCATCTGCTCATGGAGGCGATGTCCTTCCTCGATGAGGTGCCGCTGCCGGGAAATGTCGCGGCTGAGTTCTCCAAGTGCATAAACACGCGCAATACCAAAAAGTACAGCACTACTCTCAATATCTGCCGTATGCTCTTCGACAAGAGCGCCGGGACTGCTTTCACGGGGAAGTTCGTTTCCTGTGCGCAGTTTTTTGAGGTGGAGTGAGGTGCGTAAAAAAGGGACGCCGCGGGCGGTGCAGGCAGGTTTTTGGGGCATAAAAAAGCTCTCCCGGGGGAGAGCTTTCTTCATGTCTGTACGACCGTTTTGAAGGTCAGCTTGGAGGTGTCGGAGCAGCTGAGGCGGGTGTCCTCTATCTGCGGGAATGCCGCCTTGAACGCCTCCACGACCCTCTCGCCGAACTGCGTGCCCGAGTTCTTCACTATCTCGTCGAACGCCTCCTTGCAGCTGCGCTTCCAGGTACATGATAGCATATTTTTTGGGGAAAGTCGATCAGTGCGGGCAAATGGAAGGGGCAGCGGGGTGGGTGCTGAGAGAGTGTTAGTGATTGCAAACAAATATAAAACAGGCGCGGCTGCATATAATATAAAAATCGACGAAATATCCGGAATGCGATTGACAAACGGCTCGGGGCGTGATAACATATGAATGGACGTTCATATGTTATCACGCATGACATTGATGTCCGACATCAACGATATAAGGGGAATTTTTCATTATGAGCCAGAACGATATTGCTTTCCTTACTGTGAAGGGGCTCAAAAAGAGCTTCGGCAGCGGTGATACACGTCAGGAGGTCCTCAAGGGCATGGACTTCACTGTGGGACGCGGGGAATTCTGCGTGCTGCTCGGACCCTCGGGCTCGGGTAAGTCTACGCTGCTCAATATCCTCGGCGGCATCGACAGTGCCGATGAGGGCGAGATCTCCATTAATGGCGACAAGCTCGCCGAAATGGACGAGAAAAGCCTTACCCGCTACAGACGCAGGCACCTCGGGTATGTCTTCCAGATGTATAACCTCATCCCTGACCTCAACGTCAAGGAGAATATCGAGACAGGAGCTTACCTCTCCGACAAGCCGCTCGATATCGACGAGCTCCTGAAGATTCTCGGGCTCTATGAGCACCGCTACAAGCTGCCCAATCAGCTCTCGGGCGGTCAGCAGCAGAGAGTCTCCATTGGCAGGGCTATCGTGAAGAACCCGGATATCCTCCTCTGTGACGAGCCCACCGGCGCGCTCGACTACAATACCTCCAAGGAGATATTGCAGCTCATCGAGGAGGTCAATAAAAAGTACGGGAATACTATCATCATGGTCACACACAACGAAGCGATAAAGCAGATGGCGGATCACGTCATCAAGCTCCGCGACGGCAGGATCAGGCACGATATCGTCAACACCGAAAAGCTCTCCGCCGCTGAGATAGAGTGGTAAGGAGGCGCGGGAATGGAGAAGAAAAGCATCTCCTTCGGCACGCGCCCGAAGGATCCGCTCCGCAGGAGAGTATGGAGGGATATCCGACGCGACTGGCGGAGGTATCTGATGATATGTATAATGCTCGTGGCGACTATCGGGTTCGTTTCGGGTATGTACGTTGCGAACAACAGTATGCTCAATACGCTCAGCAGGAACGTCAGTGCTCTGAACCGCGAGGACGGTCACTTCACGCTCTCGCAGAAGGCGGACAGCAGTGTGATAGACGCCGTGGAGAGCGGCGAGCTGCCTGAGATGTTCGGTGAGGACGAGGACTTCGAGCCCGTACCGGTGACTGTGTATGAGCTGTTCTACAAGGACACCGCAGAGGGTCTCGCCGGGAAGAACGGCAGTACGGGCACTGTCCGCATTTACGGTGAGCGCCGGGACGTCGATATGTACGATATCTTAGACGGGCGCGCTCCCGGGAATGAGAACGAGATCATCATCGACCGTATGCACGCCGACAACGCGGAGATAAAGGTCGGGGACAGGATAACCGCTGACGGCGAGGAGTTCGAGGTGGTCGGACTCGCGGCGTTCGTGGACTACAGCACCCTTTACGAGAGCAACACCGATACGATGTTCGACGCGCTCACCTTCAATGTCGGCATGGTCACGGACGAGGGCTATGAGCGTATCAGTGCTCCCGAGGAGGCGAACTACGCTTTCACCTACGTCCGGGAACCGGCAGACGAATACGAGGAGAAGGAGATGTCCGACAGCTTCCTGAAGGTGCTGTTCGCTCAGACGGCTGTGTCGGGCTGCGAGGGCCTGGAGATAACGGACTTCGTTCCGGCATATGCCAATAATGCGCTGAACTTCGCTGAGGACGATATCGGCAAGGACAAGGCGATGGGAGGCGTGCTGCTGTATATCCTCACGGCTGTGCTCGCTTTCATTTTTGCGGTGACTATCAGCACGACCCTCGAGCAGGAGGCGTCTGTCATCGGCACGCTCAGGGCATCGGGATACAGCCGCGGGGAGCTCCTGCGGTACTACATGAGCGCTCCCCTGCTCATCGTCATCATTTCGGCTGTTATCGGAAATGTGCTCGGGTACACCGTGATGAAGGATATAGTCGCGGATATGTACTACGGGAGCTACAGTCTGCCGACGTTCGAGACACTGTGGACCCCGGAGGCCTTCATCCGCACGACTGTCGTTCCGATAGTGCTCATGCTCGTGATAAACGTCATCGTCATCACGAGGGCGCTGAAGCTCTCGCCGCTGAGGTTCCTCAGACATGACCTCAAGCGTACTAAGAGGAAAAAGGCGGTAAGGCTCCCGAGGTGGGGATTCCTGCACAGGTTCAGGCTGAGGGTCTTCCTCCAGAATATACCCAACTACATCATGCTGTTCGTCGGGATAACCTTCGTTATGGTGCTCATCTCTATGGCGGTCGGTATGCCGGAGACGCTCTCCTACTATCAGGATTCCATGGGGGATATGATGTTCGCGGAGGATCAGGTCATCCTCAAGAGCACTGCTGACGAGAACGGCGATACTATCATCACGTCTGCGGACGGCGCGGAGCGGTTCTCAATGGCTTCGCTCGAGAGGAAATCCGATGTCTACAACGAGGAGGTCGCAGTATACGGCGTCGAGGCGGACAGCAGGTATGTAAGGATCGGGGAATGCGCGGAGGGATCCGTCTATATCTCGAAGGCTTATGCGGATAAGTACGGCGTAGGCGACGGGGATACAATCAAGCTCTCCGAGAAGTATGAGCACAAGGACTACGAGTGGAAGGTGCAGGGTATCTACGATTACTCCGCGGCGGTCGCAGTCTTCATGGAGCGGGAGCAGCTCAATGAGGTCTTCGGAAGGGACAGCGGGGATTTCACCGGGTATATGTCCGATGAGATGATAACCGATATCGGCAGGGAGTATATCGCTAAGGAGATAACCTCGCAGGATATGATCAAGGTGGCGGATCAGCTCGATAAGTCGATGGGCGCGTTCATGGTGTATTTCCAGTATGTCTGCTTCATCGTCGCGGCGATAATCCTCTATCTGCTCACGAAGATAATAATTGAGAAAAATGAACGCTCTATCTCTATGGCGAAGATACTCGGCTACGGGAACGGCGAGATAGCTTCGCTGTATCTCATACCTACGGCTGCGGTCGTGTTCTTCTCTGAGTTCCTCGCGATATACCTCGGATTCAAGCTCATGGAATTCTTCTGGAGGCTCATCATGATGAAGATGAGCGGGTGGTTCGCTTTCATTCTCCCCTTCTCCGGATTCGTGAAGGAGTTCCTGCTCGTGTTTGCGGCGTATGTCATCATCACGGTGCTCGACTATATGCGAATCCGCAGGATACCCAAGGCGCTCGCGCTCAAGAATATGGAGTGAGGTCAGTATCCTCTCTCCGGGAAGCGAAAAAGCCGGCAGTTCACACTGCCGGCTTTTTCGTTCTGCTGTAAGATCATGGAGTCATCTATTATTGGAATCAAGCTGTCCTGTGGGGTGTTTCCGCGGCGCGGGACATCATACTCCGAACAGGAGCTTGTCGTAGGTCGGGAAGGGATAGTAGTCCTCGGCGGTCATGGTCTCAGCCTTGTCGGCTGCCGCACGGAGCTTATCCATTGCGGGGAGCATGGTGTCGCGGACAAATTCGGAAGCCTTGATGATCTCGCTCTGCTTCTTGAAGTCTGCTGCTGTCTTTTCGAGCTCAGAGGTCGCAGCGTCCATTTCGTCGATGAGCTCGGAAAGCTCCGCGACAAGTCTGCTCTCGTACTTGCAGGCCGCCTTCGATACACTCTTCTTTACGGCAACTGCGGAGGCTGTGTCGGCAGCGAACTTCGCTACTGCGGGGATTATCTCCTTGCGTGCCATGTCTATCATGGTGACAGCCTCGATGTTTACTGTCTTGATGTAGTTCTCAAGCATTATCTCGCAGCGGGAGGTGATCTCCGCCTCTGTGAAGATACCGTGGGAGGTGAGCATATCTACGTTCTTCTTGTCGCAGATCCTCGGCATGGCGTCAGCGGTGGTCTTCAGGTTCAGAAGTCCGCGCTTCTCGGCTTCCTTGATCCATGCGTCATCGTAGCCGTTGCCGTTGAAGATTATGCGCTTGTGATCCTTTATCGTCTTCTTGATAAGGTCGTGGAGCGCCTTGTTGAAGTCCTTTGCCTTTTCGAGCTTGTCTGCAAACTGCTTCAGCTCCTCGGCTACTGCTGCGTTGAGGTGGATATTCGCGCAGGAGATACTGTTCGACGAGCCGAGCATACGGAACTCGAACTTGTTGCCTGTGAATGCGAACGGAGATGTACGGTTGCGGTCGGTGCTGTCCTTGCTGAACTTGGGGAGGACGTCTACGCCGAGCTGCATTTTCTCCTTCTTCGTGCCGCCGTAGGGCTTATCCTTTTCGATAGCGTCGAGGACGGCTGTGAGCTCGTCGCCGAGGAATATGGAGATCACTGCCGGGGGAGCTTCGTTTGCTCCGAGACGGTGGTCGTTGCCGGCTGTTGCTACTGACAGTCTGAGCAGATCCTGATAGTCGTCAACTGCCTTTATTACTGCTGCAAGGAACAGCAGGAACTGGGCGTTCTCTGCGGGTGTCTCGCCCGGAGAGAGGAGGTTCTCGCCCTGATCTGTCGAGATCGACCAGTTGTTGTGCTTGCCGGAGCCGTTTACTCCTGCGAAGGGCTTTTCATGGAGCAGGCACACAAGTCCGTGACGGAGCGCGACCTTCTGCATGACCTCCATTGTGAGCTGGTTGTGGTCTGCGGCGATGTTGGTCGTGTCATAGATAGGTGCGAGCTCGTGCTGTGCGGGTGCGACCTCGTTGTGCTTGGTCTTGGCGAGGATACCGAGCTTCCACAGCTCCTTGTCGAGATCTGCCATGTACTCGGCTACTCTCGGCTTGATAGAGCCGAAGTAGTGGTCGTCCATTTCCTGTCCCTTGGGAGGCATTGCGCCGAACAGCGTGCGTCCGGTCATGATGAGGTCCTTTCTCTTCTTCCACATCTCGCGGTCTACGAGGAAGTACTCCTGCTCGGGACCTACGGAGGTCTTGACGCTCTTTACCTTGTCATTGCCGAAGAGCTTCAGGATACGGATAGCCTGCTTGTTGAGCGCTTCCATTGAGCGGAGAAGCGGTACTTTTTTGTCAAGTGCTTCGCCTGTGTATGAGCAGAATGCCGTCGGGATATAGAGCGTGCCGTCCTTGATGAAGGCGTAGGAGGTAGGATCCCACGCTGTATAGCCGCGGGCTTCAAAGGTCGCACGGAGTCCGCCAGAGGGGAACGATGATGCGTCAGGCTCGCCCTTGACGAGCTCCTTGCCGGAAAATTCCATGATGACTCTGCCGTCGGGTGCGGGCGAGATGAAGCTGTCGTGCTTCTCAGCTGTAACGCCTGTCATCGGCTGGAACCAGTGGGTGTAGTGTGTCGCGCCCTTTTCAACTGCCCACTCCTTCATGGCAGCTGCTACCGCGTTCGCCACGGAGATATCGAGCGGTGTGCCCTTGTCGATAGTCCTTTTCAGCGACCTGTAGACCTTGTCTGAAAGCGTGGCTTTCATGATCCTGTCGTCGAATACCATTGTGCCAAAATACTCTGTTACCTTTTCCATTGTGGTTACCTCCAATTGATCTTATGCAGAGCTTACTGCGGATATATTGCTGTACTTTATATCCGCAGCAGCCTTGTATGTACTTTTTATGCCTTTTCCCATTCTGCCGAGTCGTGGAGCGCGTTGTAGCCCTCCTCGCCGGTGCGTATCTTGATGACGTTCTCGATGTCGTAGATGAACATCTTGCCGTCGCCGTAGTTGCCTGTGTAAAGGGCTGCCTTTGCGGCTGAGATGACCTTCTCAACGGGTACTGCGCATACGGCTATCTCTGCCTTTACCTTCGGGAGCAGATTCATTTCAACTGTGGTGCCGCGGTAGTAGTTGAGCTGTCCGTTCTGCATTCCGCAGCCGAGTACGTTCGTTACTGTGATGCCCTTTACGTCGATAGCCTCCATAGCCTCGATGAACTGCTGGAGCCTCTGCTGCTTGAAGATGACTACGATGTTCGTCAGCTTCGGGCTGCCGTCGGGAGCGGGTACGGAGTAGTTCTTGACCTCTACTGCCTCATCGACTGTAACTGCGGGAGCCTCGGGCGTGCCGACCTTCTTCACGCTCTTTGCGTCGTCCTTTGTGTAGCCCTTCATGCCGATGTCTGTGAGGGCGGGAGCGAAGTCTGCGTAAGAGGAGATGAGTCCGTGCTCAGTTACGTCAAGTCCGATTATCTCTTCCTGCTCAGATGCACGGAGTCCGATAGTTGCCTTGATAATTAAGAATACGATGAACATGGATACAGCTGTGAACGCTGCGATTGCTGCGAAGCCTGTGAGCTGTCTGCCGAGGAGCGCGAAGCCGCCGCCGTAGAACAGACCTGCGAGCTGTTCGCCGTTCTGGTCTGCGAGCGAATAGCCGGGGACCTCGGGGTTTGCGAAGAGTCCGACTGCGATCGTGCCCCAGATACCGTTCATCATGTGGACTGCTACTGCACCGACAGGATCGTCGATGTGGAGTACGTAGTCGAGGAACCATACGCCGAAGCATACGAGCAAGCCGGAAACGATACCTACGATAGAGGCGCCAAGGCAGTCTGTTACGTCACAGGGTGCTGTGATACCAACAAGTCCTGCAAGCGATGCGTTCAGACACATCGAAACATCGGGCTTGCCGTATTTTACCCATGTGAAGATCATGCAGGTAACTGTTGCGATCGCGGGGGCAACTGTTGTTGTGAGGAATACGGAGCCGAGCTGGTCGATAGATGTGCAGGCAGCGCCGTTGAAGCCGTACCAGCCGAACCA
>JAFRXR010000014.1 GCA_017443395.1 Ruminococcus sp.
CGCTCGCGCTGACCTCCTGCGGCGAGACCGTGGGCACGGTGAATGAGCTGCCCGCGGAGACCATCTCTGCTTCTGCCGTGGAGACCTCCGCCGTGCAGACCACCGCGCCCGAGCCGGTGACTACAGCCGCGCCGGAGACGGCCGCTCCTCCCGCCGAGGACGTGCCTCCGCCGGAGATAACGGTCACAGGTGCGACGACCCTCGAGGTCTACACGGATATAAAGGTCTCAGACATGGTCTCCGCCGAGAACGCTGATATCCTCAACGGCGATGAGGCTGTTGATACCTCCGAGCCCGGCGATAAGGAGCTGACCGTGAAGTGCTCCTCCGGCGGGGCGGAGTTCGAGACGAAGATAGGCTACACCGTCGTTGATACTCAGGCGCCCGTGATACTCAATGCGGGCTGGTCGCCGGAGCACCTCGTCGGGAAGGCTTTCGACCTCAACGATTACGTTGGCTTCGCCGACAACTACGACCGCAATGTCTCGCTGACCTACACGGGAAGCGTTGACCCGAATGCAGCCGGCAGCTACCCTATCACTGCGACAGTCACCGACAGCTCGGGCAATTCGCAGACATGGGACCTCACGATAAACGTGGTGAGCTCGCTAACGCCGTACAGCAATGACGGTCCGCGGTATGATTTCTCGCAGTTCCTGAGCGACTACGCCGGCGAGGGCAGACGCTTTGGTATCGACGTTTCGCAGTGGCAGGGCGATATCGACTTCAACGCTGTCCGCGACGCCGGGTGCAGCTTCGTCATGGTGCGCCTCGGGTACTACTACAGCACCCCGACCGTTGATCCCTACTTCCGCACGAATATCGAGAACGCGCGCGCAGCCGGTCTCGACGTGGGCGTGTACTATTACAGCGCAGACTATTCCGTGGAGGGCGTGAAGGAGCACGCTAAGTGGGTCGCTGAGCAGCTCGACGGCTTCCAGCTCGACCTGCCTGTGGCTTTCGACTGGGAGGAATTCGGAAATTTCCAGAGCTACGGCATGAATATCCACGACCTGAACGAGATGTTCGACGTCTTTTACGACGAGATGCAGGGGTACGGGTATTCGTCCATGCTGTACAGCAGCAAGAACTTCCTCGAGAACTTCTGGACGAACAGGAACGACCGTCCCGTATGGCTCGCGCATTATACCGACCAGACCTCCTACACCGGCAGCTACAGGATGTGGCAGCTCAGCAGCGTGGGAAATATCAGCGGTATCTACGGCGACGTGGACCTCGATATCCTTTACGAATAAGCAGGGGAGAAAGTCTCCCTCTTTAAGACCGCAGGACGCTCTGCGGTCTTTTTTGATAAATGTGTTGAAATGCAGCGGGGGAGTGTGGTATAATAAGCATAGAAAAAGTGAAAGGATTGCCACCTATGGAAAAGATAAGACCCTACCAGCGCAGCGTGTACTACTACGAGACTGACAAGATGAGCATAATGCACCATTCAAACTACATAAGGATATTCGAGGAGACCCGCGTGGACTTTCTCGAGCAGGC
This sequence comes from Ruminococcus sp., assembly GCA_017443395.1. Lineage (GTDB taxonomy): Bacteria > Bacillota > Clostridia > Oscillospirales > Ruminococcaceae > Ruminococcus. Next base: position 1,507 of record JAFRXR010000014.1, read on the forward strand.
AGGAATGCCGTTCCCGGAGATAGAGGCGAAGGGACTGATGATGCCGGTTCTGTCGGTGTCGTGCAGGTACAAGCGCCCGCTCCGCTTCGGGGATACGTTCGCGGTGTATCCGCTGATAACGAAATTCAACGGCACGACGCTGGAGCTCTCGTACATCGTCCGAGACCGTGCTACGGGGGAGATATGCGCGGAGGGAACGTCCTCCCACTGCTTCACCGACAACAGCATGAAGCCCGTCCGCACCCGTGCGAACTTCCCGGAGATCTACGGCATCTTCGCTGAGTATGCCGGCTATGAGATAACGGACTGAGGCACCCGAAAAAACTTCCCGCGGTTGTTGCATTTCAGAAGAATCTGTGCTATAATAATTAGTAATTAATAACAAAAGGAGAACAAATATGGCTATTACAGAAGCAGTTGAAAATTACCTTGAGACCATACTGATCCTCTCGCAGAAGCAGCCTGACGTTCACGCGATAGACATTTGCTCGTACCTTGGCTACTCGCGCCCGACCGTTTCGATAGTCCTGAAGAAAATGAAGGAGGACGGGCTCGTCCTCGTTGACGGCGATAACCACATCACCCTCACCCCAAAAGGAAAGGAGGTCGCTGTGCGCACCTATGACCGCCACACGACCCTCACCGATTTCTTTATTTACCTCGGCGTCAACCGTGACACTGCCGCTGAGGACGCCTGCAAGGTCGAGCATGACCTCTCCGACGAGACCTTCCGTCTGCTCAAGGAGCACTGCCGCAGTATCATGGGGAGCAAGGCGGAATGAGCGGCTCCATGGAAAAATATGAGAGATTCCGCGCGGAGGCTCCGGTCTTCGCGTACAAGTCATACACTATAGATGAGCAGCCCGACCGGGTCGATGTCAGCTGGCACTTCTCGATAGAGGGTCTGAAGGACTTTCACCCCGCTTGGAGCTTCCCGAAGCCGGAGGGGCTCACTGTCGCCGGCGACCTGACCTTCGAGCGGCTCGTATTCTCGCTCGGCATGGCGGAGGCGGTCAGCTACTGGAAGGCGGCTTGTTCCCCGACGGTCCGCGTGGAGTGCGGTGAGCTGAACGCCGAGCAGATCGAATGGTGGCGGAAGCTGTGGTTCATGGGACTGGGCGAGTTCTTCTATGTCAACGGGATAAATGCCGATTTTTCGGACTTTGTTGAGATCGTCCCTGCGGGCAGATTCAAATGCAGCGAGCCCGCAGTAAGACCTGAGCTGAACGGGTGCCTCGTCCCGATAGGCGGCGGAAAGGACTCCGCACTGACGCTCGAAACACTCACCCGCGCGGGGATGAAATGCCGATGCTACGCCATAAACAAGCGCTGCTCGATTTCGGCGACCGTGCAGACTGCGGGTCTGCCGGAGAACTTGCTCATCACCGCACAGCGGAAATTCGACCGCACACTGCTCGAGCTGAACAGCGCGGGCTACCTCAACGGTCACACGCCGTTCTCGGCGATAGTGGCGTTTTCCGCCGAGATCACGGCGTATCTGCATGGACTGAAGTACATAGTCCTGTCCAACGAATCAAGCGCGAACGAGAGCACCGTCGCGGGTATGCAGGTCAATCATCAGTACTCGAAGAGCTTCGAATTCGAGAGCGATTTTCACCGATATGAAGCCGATCACCTGCGCACGGGCGTGTACTATTTCAGCTTTCTGCGCCCGCTTGCGGAGTTTCAGATCGCGAAGATGTTCGTCGCACACCGCAAGTACCTGCCGGTCTTCCGCAGCTGCAACCTCGGGAGCAAGGTCTCGCCGGACATCTGGTGCGGCGAGTGCCCGAAGTGCCTGTTCGTGGCGCTGATCCTCTCGCCGTTCCTCACGGACGCTGAGCTGACGGAGATATTCGGGCGGGATATGCTGTCCGATGAGGGCATGGAGACCTATTTTACGGAGCTTATCGGTCGTTCTGACCACAAGCCGTTCGAGTGCGTGGGCAGCGTTGACGAGGTGAATCTCGCGGTGTCGCTGGCTATCCGTGAGCGCGAAAAGTGCGGCGCGGAGCTGCCGTATCTGTTTGCGCAGTACAAGAAAAAGGGCTGTTTTTCGGCGAGTGGACTTGATGAGCGGAATGCTGAGCTCTGCGGCTCGTTCGATGAGGAAAACCTCCTGCCGGACAGCTTTAAAGATATATTAACAAACGAAATGGAGCGACTTCTTTGAACAAATTCGCTGAATATTTAAATAAATACGCCGCCGGGAAGTCGGTCTGCATTCTCGGATTCGGCAGGGAGGGCAGGTCAACTTACGTGAGATTAGCACAATATTGCTCGGTTTCGCGTATTGCGGTGGCTGACCTTAATCCCGTTGACCGTGCGAAGAACGAGCTCCCGGATTCCGTTGAGCTGATCTGCGGGGCTGACTACCAGAAGCGCCTCGACGAGTTCGACATCGTGTTCAAGAGTCCGGGGATAGTACTCGAGGTCCCACCCGAGCAGCACAAATGTGATATCACCTGCGAGACACAGATATTCTTCTCTGTGTACCGCAAACAGATCATCGGCATTACTGGCACGAAGGGCAAAAGCACCACGACCTCGCTGATTTTTCATGTTCTCGACAAGGCGGGGCTGGATTGCCGTATCGCGGGCAACATCGGTATCCCGGTATTTGATATAGCGGACAGCATGAATGATGACACAATAGTGGTATGCGAGCTCTCGTGCCACCAGCTTGAATATATGAGCGTTTCCCCTGCGAAAGCGGTCTTCCTGAACCTCTATGAGGAGCACCTTGACCATTACGGCACGCTGGAAAAGTACTATGCGGCAAAGAAGAACATCTACCTGTACCAGCAGGCTGGCGACGTTCTCTGGTGCGATCCCGAGATAAAACCGGACGATATTGCTGCTGAGATCAGGACGGTCTCCGGCAGTGACGAGCGCGCTGACGTCTTTGTGACGGGCGGAGTGGTCCGTGACAGCGGCGGGGGAGAGTATGCTATCCCGACCGACCGCGTGAAGCTCCTTGGCGTACACAACCACTACAACATCGCTGTTGCGTGGGACGTCTGCCGCAGCCTTGTCTCGCGGGAGCAGTTCACCGAGGCGCTGTGCAGCTTCGACCCGCTCGCGCACAGGCTCGAATTTGTCGGTATTTCGCGTGATATCCGCTGGTACGACGACTCGATCTCGACAGCCTGTGCGACCGCGGTCGAGGCGCTGAAGAGCGTTCCGCAGCCTGCGACGATCATCGTCGGAGGAATGGACAGGGGCATCGACTACCGCCCGCTCGTTGACTTCCTGAGCGGCTTCGAGGTCTCCGTCATCTGCATGGAGGCGTCCGGAAAGCGAGTGTTCGGCATGACGCAAACGCCGGATTTCAGCCGCCCGGAGCGTGTCCACTACGTTCCGCACCTTGCCGACGCTGTGCAGCTTGCTGCGGAGATAACTCCCGCGGGAATGAGCTGTGTGATGTCGCCGGCGGCTGCGAGCTACGGCATTTTCAAGAATTTTGAGGAGCGCGGCGACGCTTTCAAAGCGCTCGTTGCGGGACTTGAATAACGTATAAGGAGGAATTCATATGCCATTCATCAACGTAAAGACCAACGCTGCCGTCTCTCAGGACAAGGCTGAGGCTATCAAGTCCCAGCTCGGACTTGCGATCACGGCTATCCCCGGAAAGTCCGAAAGCTGGCTCATGGTAGGCATTGAGCCCGAGTACGCGCTCTGGTTCAAGGGCACGAACGAAGCTGCTGCGATGGTCGAGGTCAGCATTTACGGCGGCGCCTCGCACAACGCGCTTTCAACTCTCACAAGCCACATTACCGGTATCATGACCGACCAGCTCGGCATCTCCTCTGACCGCGTTTACGTCAAGTACTCAGAGGTCGAGAACTGGGGCTGGAACGGCTCGAATTTCTGAGGTGGCGTATGAAGATAACTCGTATGATCTGCGGACTTCTGACCTCCGCTGTGCTCATCGCCGGACAGGTCTCTGCTATCTCTGCCGGCGCGTCAGACTCTATCGCTCACGACCCCAGCCGCGACGTTCAGACTGAGGGCGTTGGAAATCCCTTCAACTACGGCGACCGCAATACCCCCGAAAATGCTTCGATCGAGGAGATAAGGGCTATTAACCATGAGATGACCACGCAGGAGGTCAAGTACGCTCTTTACAAGGAGATCGACGAGCACTGGGATCTGCTCAGGGTGCGTCTGGGTCAGCCCGACCGCGAGAAGGTCTATGCGCTGTTCCTCGGTATCGGTACGCGCGAATCCACCCTCGGCAGCGGACAGTTCGGTGCAGACCTCGAAACTGCCTATTCTCAGGGCTTTGCGGAGAGCTCTGCTCATGCATACGGTACTCTCCAGACTGCGGTCACTGCCTTCGCGAATGCCGGTCACGACTATATGCCCGAGGACAACGTCCCCGAGATGTACCAGTACGACCTCACCAAGGAGAATTTCTATGACGCTATAATCTCCAACCACATGGGTATCCGCAAGATACTGCACTTCGTCGAGATCGCGATAAACAACGACGGTCTCACCGGCTATCAGGTCGTGCGCGGTGCGCTCAAGGGTCACAATACGGGCTGGGTCACCTACACCCCCGAGAACGAGGGCTACTACAAGGACTACCCTGACGAGATAATCGCGCTCGCGGCGTGGTACTATGAGGAGGGACACCTCTACGACAATCAGTTCACATGGACAAACGCCGAGGCGGCGAATCAGTACCGTCAGGGCAATCCGTGGGACTGGTGGGGAGGCGTCGAGCCGAGCATGGCTGAGATAACCTCCGGACAGTCCGATCCGGTCGAGGGTGACGTCAATGCGGACGGTACGTTCAATGTCGCTGATGTTGTGGCTATGCAGGGCTTTATCCTCAGCATGAATTCTCTCGCAGACTGGTCAGTGGGCGACCTTGACGGCTCCGATGACATCACTGTCCTCGACCTCGCGCTCATGCGTCAGCTGCTTGTAAAACAGGGCTTAGTATAAAAAATCCCCCGGGACGTCCGATACGTTCCGGGGATTTTTTATATTCACGGCACCGCGTAGAGGTTCGTTTCCCACGCGGGTATGTAGAGCTGATGACGAATGTACAGCTTGTAATTGGGGTTCAGGGTCTTGATGAGCAGCGGTAGCTCAAAGATGTCCTCGTTGCGGTGGTAGAGCGAGACCATGAGCTTGGGGGAGAAGTGCGCTATCGTCTGCGCTGCGCCCCATATAGCCTCGCGCTCGAAGCCCTCGACGTCCATTTTGATGATAGAAGCTGGCTTGCGGTCGAGGATAGAATCGACTGTGCGTGCCGCGACCATGTTCTCGGAGGCTGCTGTGATCGCGGACTGTCTGCCTGCCTTAGCGGCGAAGGGCAGCTCACCGTCAACGCACCACGCTGCGGCGTTGTACGCATAGACGCGGTTCATGCCGTCCACGAACTTTGCGAGCTTCTTGAAGTTCTTCCTGTCCGGCTCGAGTGCGTAGATAGAGGCGTAGAGACCGTGCGTGAACTCCATGAGCTCCTTGATCGTGTCGCCGTTGTACGCGCCGAGATCGACGAATACCTCGTTGAGGTTGGGCTTGATTATCTTCTTATAGATCTCCGCGCGGGTCGAGGTGACTGCGGAGAGATACTCTATCTTGCCGCTTATCTTGAAGTTTATGATGTTCGCATAGACCTTGCGTGAGTAGTCGTCCGCAAGGCTGTCGTAGACCGCCTGTATCTTGTCGGCGTTCTCGACGCAGTACTCATATGTGAAGAGACCTCCGCCCACTACGGGGACGTCCGGTACATAGAGCGTATGCCGTGAAGCGATGCTGTGTATCTTGTCCACTATCTCCTGATAGCCGGCAGCGAATGCCAGTACCACGACGAAATCCTCCACAGCCTCTTCGATGTCTGCGAGCCTGTGGACGTGGAAGCCCTCGAAGGAATGTCCGCGGACGAAGTCGTCGCTCGCGAATATGCCCGCGACGGATATCCCGCGGTTTTTGAATACCTGCATTATCTTGAGCGCACCGTCGCCCATGCCGTAGATGAAGATAGGGCGCTTCTCGGCTTTCAGCCGCTCCCAGCACGACTGCTTTTCAGTTATGAAAGGAAGCATTCGATCACCCCGTCTCAGAAATCAGTGCTGTCGTATGTCGGGTCGTAGAGGTCATCGGGGGTGCCGTTATGGATACCCATGAGGTCGCGTCCTCTTATGCCGTACTTATCGCGCATGATATTGAGGTGCTTGTCGATGAGGTCAGAGACCTTGCGCACGTTCTTTATGCAGTGGACCTCCTTGGAGGGGGTATCTGTATCGCGGCTGTAGATGATGATAGTGCCGCAGCGGAAAAGGCGCTGGAATAACGGGTAGCGCACCTTCTTATCTGTTATTTTGTAGAGGTCGAGCTCGTCCTCGTCTATGCTCAGGAAGCCCTTGCGGGTGACGAACTTGGTCTCCGTGAGGAAATATCTCGTGAAAGAGATCGGCAGACCAAAGAGTGTTCTTTTCTTGTCGGTCCAGATATATGGGATATCACTTTTTTTCATTGCGAAAACCTCCGATCTGAGAATACATTATAGTGATATTTTATCACATTTTCAAACAAAAGTCAACCATTATCGCATAAAAATGCCCGGAACAGTCAGGGGGAGACCGCCTTTGCAGCAGGTCTCCCCCGGGGTAGTCGTATTGAGCTTTTTTGCGGGTGCTGCGGCGGTATGCTCCTCAGAGGACGCCCAGTCCCTCGAGGAGGAGCTTCGTACCGATGAGTACAAGTATGCTCCCGCCGGCTGTCTCAGCCTTATTGCCGAAGATACTGCCGAACTTGCTCCCGATAATGATCGCGGTGAACGACAGTGCGAACGTCACGGCGCCGATCATCGTGACCGATACCGCGAGGTCGGTCTTCTGTGCCGCGAAGACGATACCCACTGCGAGGGCGTCAATACTCGTCGCGACGGAGAGTATGGTGAGCTCCTTCAGGTCAAGGCGGAATTCGGAGGTGCCGGTGTCCTCGTCGCTGCCGCGGAGGGCTTCCCAGATCATTTTACTGCCGATGAAGCCGAGCAGCACGAAGGCTATCCAGTGGCTGAATGCCGAGATGAAGCTCTCGAAGCGGCTTCCGAGGAAGTACCCGAGCAGCGGCATTCCTGCCTGAAATACGCCGAAAAACAGCGCCATGACAGTTCCGCCGATGTAGTTTATCCTTTTCATGCTCAGTCCCTTGCAGAGCGCGACGGAAAAAGCGTCCATCGCAAGCCCGACAGATAGCAGGAATAATTCAGTGCAGCTCATTTTTCTCTCCCAGATAGTTGTCCGTATATCATATGCACGGAGCGGTCACAGTATGTATGACATGATGTAGTCGTCCATGACAAAGCCGCCGCCGATGTCGGTCACGGCTGTGTCAGCGACCGTGAATCCGACCCTCTTGTATACGTCCACTGCGTGGTCATTGTGCTTGTTGACCGTGAGGTAGACCGACTTCTTTCCGGCACTGCGCGCCTCCGCGAAGACTCTGTCCAGCATTTTCCGTGCGATGCCGAGCCCGCGCTTGTCGCTGCGGAGGTAGAGCTTGCTCAGGAAGAAGCGGTCGTCGTCCTCGGGCTTTACCGCGAAATATCCGCACAGATCTGCGCCGTCACGCACCGCGAAGTAGCTATAGCTCTGCTCCCTGATCTGCGCCTGCATGGCAGGGAAGGACTGGAATCGCTCCACCATGTAGTCTATCTGCTCCGCGGTGATTATACCGACGAAGCATTCATGCCATATCAGTGAAGCGAGCTCCGCAATATCGCGAAGCTCGTTCTCGTTCATGACCTTTTCTATCGTCACGTTCATTATTCTTCCTCGGGCATTTCCCAGTTGTGGTATACGTTCTGAACGTCGTCGTTGTCCTCAAGGTGCTCGAGGAGGAGGTTCATCTTCTTGATATGCTCCTCGTCGGTGAGGGTGGTGTAGGTGGAGGGGATACGCTCTGTCTCTGCGGAAAGGACGTTATAGCCCTTTGCGGCAAGACCCTCGCGGAGCGCGTGAACGTTCTCGGGAGCGCATTCGATCTCTATGCTCTCCTCGCTCACGTCGAAGTCGTCGCCGCCGCACTCGAATACGTCCTCCATTACCTTGTCCTCATCGAGACCGGTATTCTCGAGGATAACGATACCCTTGGTGCTGAACATGAACGATACACAGCCCGTAGTACCGAGGTTCCCGCCGAACTTGTCGAAGTAGTGGCGGACATCTCCGGCGGTGCGGTTCTTGTTGTCGGTGAGGCACTCAACGATAACTGCCACGCCGTTCGGACCGTAGCCCTCATAGACCATATTCTCGTAGTTGTTCTTGTCCTCGCCGCCGGCAGCCTTCTTGATGACGCGCTCGATGTTGTCGTTGGGGACGTTGTTGGCTTTAGCCTTGGCGATGAGGTCACGGAGCTTGGCGTTGTTGTTGGGGTCGGGACCGCCCTCCTTGACAACGACGGTGATCTCGCGTCCGATCTTGGTGAATATCTTGCCCTTTACGGCGTCGGTCGCTTCCTTCTTGCGCTTGATATTGTTCCATTTTGAATGTCCTGACATTGATTAACACTCCAATCTGTTTATTTTAGATCTGTATGTAGGGGACTCCGCCCGCGGCGTCCCGACGATATCACTCATGCGTGCGAGCGGCGACGTGTCCGCCAGCGCGGGCTCCGCGCCCCATTGTTTTTAGTCCGCTCCCGCAGACATCATTACCTCAAACAGCTCGCGTATACGCTCGTCCTGCCCTGTGAGGAAAAGGTACCCGAACAGGCTCTCCACCGCGGTCGCACGCCTGTACTGCGCGGCGTCAGCATGCTTGGGGACAGTGTTTCCGGTGGCATTGCGCCCGCGCTTCAGAACTGCGAGCTCATGCTCCGTGAGTTGCTCCGACAGCATTTCGTATGCCGCCGA
>JAFRXR010000082.1 GCA_017443395.1 Ruminococcus sp.
TACCGAGAGGCTGTTCCGCAAGCCGGCAGCTGTCATAGCAGTCTGCGACAAGGGCTTTGCCGACGGCTTCGCAAGGCTCATCACCGATACAACTGAATAATCGTACAATTGAATAAATGGAGGTATTTACGACCTATGACGAAAAAAATAAAGTTAAGCGACGCCGCGAAGGATCTCGGCGTTACCTCGCAGGAGCTTATAGACCGCTTCGCTGAGAAGGGCGACACCAAGAAGAAAACTTCCACGGGTCTCACCGAGGAGGAAATGGATCTTCTGCTCGAGAGCTACTCCAAGCAGCATGAGGTGAAGTCCTTTGACGAGTACTTCAAGTCGCAGGATCTCATCAATCCTATGGCTTCCGAGAGAGCTGCGAAGAAGGCGGAGGAGAAGTCCGCAGAGAAGGCTCCCGCAAAGACCGAGAAAAAGCCCGCGGCTAAGAAGACCGAGAAGCCTGCCGAGGAGAAAAAGCCCGCGGCTGAGAAGGCTCCCGCCAAGGCAGACAAGAAGCCTGCCGCAAAGAAGACTGAGAAGCCCGCAGAGGACAAGAAGCCTGCTGAGGAGAAAAAGCCCGCAGCACCCAAGCCGGCTGAGGAGAAGAAGCCCGCTCCGGCTCCCGAGAAGCCCGCTCCCGCCAAGGCTGAGCCCGTCAAGAAGGCTGAACCTGTCAAGAAGGCTGAGCCTGTCAAGAAGGCTGAGCCCGTGAAAAAGGCTGAGCCGCCCAAGCAGGAGGCTCCCAAGAAGAAGGAGAAGCAGCAGGCAAAGGCTCAGGACAGAGGCGAGCGCAAGAGCTTCAATGCGAATTTCAGCTCTGAGACCGCACAGACTGCCGGTCAGCGCCGCACCGTCGATACACGCGGAAGCTACATCGACCTTGACAAGTACAACGAGCGCTACGACAACATGGCTTCCTCGAACAAGCACAAGGACGATAACTACTCCTCGAAGAAGCAGAAGATAAACCAGAAGTCCGCACAGCGCACCCGCCAGCAGTATTCCAAGAAGGAGACCGAGGCTGAGAAGCTCAAGCGTCTCGAGCTCGAGCGCGCAAGAAAGCAGCAGCTCAAGGTGCTCATACCGGACAGCATAACAGTCGGTGAGCTCGCTACACGTCTGAAGGTAACTGCTACGGACGTCATAAAGAAGCTCATGGGACTGGGCGTTATGGCTTCGATCAATCAGGAGATAGACTTCGATACCGCTTCGCTCGTGGCTGAGGAGCTCGGCGCTAAGGTTGAGAAGGAGGTCATCGTCACTATCGAGGAGCGCCTCATCGACGATTCCGACGACGAGGACATCAACCTCCAGCCGCGCTGTCCTGTAGTTGTAGTTATGGGACACGTTGACCATGGTAAGACATCTATCCTCGACAGGATCAGAAATGCCCACGTTGCTGCCGGCGAGGCTGGCGGTATCACGCAGCACATCGGTGCTTATCAGGTGAATATCAACGGACAGGACATCACCTTCCTTGATACTCCCGGACATGAGGCGTTCACCTCAATGCGTGCGCGCGGCGCGAACATCACCGATATCGCGATCCTCGTAGTTGCTGCGGACGACGGTATCATGCCGCAGACCGTAGAATCCATAAACCACGCCAAGGCTGCGGGCGTTTCGATAATCGTGGCTATCAACAAGATGGATAAGGAGGGAGCTAATCCCGACCGTATCAAGGAGGAGCTCACCAAGTACGACCTCGTGTGCGAGGACTGGGGCGGCGACGTCATCTGCGTTCCGGTTTCAGCCAAGACCGGCGAGGGCATCGACGAGCTGCTCGAGAACGTCCTCCTCGTAGCTGAGGTCAAGGAGCTCAAGGCTAACCCCGACCGTCTTGCGAAGGGCACAGTCATCGAGGCGAGACTCGACAAGGGCAGAGGTCCTATCGCGACGCTGCTCGTACAGAACGGTACGCTGAAGCAGGGTGATGTCCTCATCGCAGGTACTGCTGTGGGACGTGTCCGCGTGATGACCAACGACAAGGGCAGGACCGTAAAGTCTGCCGGACCGTCCGTGCCTGTTGAGATAACAGGTCTCGCGGAGGTGCCGAGCGCAGGCGATATCTTCAACGCAGTTGAGGACGAGCGCCTCGCACGCGAGCTCGTTGAGCAGAGAAAGCACGAGCAGAAGCAGGAGCAGTTCAATGCCTACAGGAAGGTAACTCTCGACAACCTGTTCAGCCAGATCGCCGAGGGCGAGATCAAGGAGCTGCCTATCATCGTAAAGGCGGACGTTCAGGGCTCCGTGGAGGCTGTAAAGCAGTCCCTCGAGAAGCTCTCCAACAACGAGGTGCGCGTAAGAGTTATCCACGGCGCTGTCGGTGCTGTCAAGGAGAGCGACGTTATGCTCGCGAACGCTTCCAACGCTATCATCGTAGGCTTCAACGTAAGACCTGACCCCGTTGCTGCTGAGAATGCTGCACGCGACGGCGTTGACATCAGACTTTACCGCATAATCTACGACGCTATCGAGGAGATAACCACTGCTATGAAGGGTATGCTAGCTCCGAAGTTCAGAGACGTCGAGCAGGGCAGAGTCGAGGTCCGTCAGGTATACAAGATCTCGAACGTGGGCATGGTAGCAGGAAGCTATGTGCTCAGCGGAAAGGTCACACGAGGCAGTCAGGTGCGCGTAGTGCGCGACGGTATCATCATCGCGGACGACCACATCGCAGGCCTCAAGCGCTTCAAGGACGATGTCAAGGAGGTCGCTGAGGGCTACGAGTGCGGTATCAGCCTCGAGAAGTTCAGTGACGTTAAGGAAGGCGATATCTTCGAGACATATATCGTTGAGGAGTACCGCGACGAGGAATAAGCTCTGTGCCGCAAACACGGCTCAGATAAAAAACAAATACAGACATCAGGATAAAAAGCTATCCCGATGTATCAAATAGGGAGGTAAAGGTAAATGGACAACAGCAGAATGAGCACAGCTGATATGCTGCAATACTGCAACGAAGCGCTTGCCTGGGACGATTTCGGACCTATCGACATCTTCTTCTTTGAATCTGTGAAGAAGATACTTCTCGGACAGTGCAGCGCGATCGACGACCAGGAAGACGTTATCGACGACCTCATGGGGATAGAGCGCCCTGTCCGCGACGTCGAGCTCGAGCCCGATTATGACAAGTACGCCGATATCTACTACGGCGAGGAGGGTGACGACGATGTCCCCGATTACAGCCGCTCAGACGAGGACGAGGCATTCGACAAGGCTATGTTCAGCGGCGGATTCTTCGACGAGGCAGCAGCTGCTGCACAGGAGGCTGAGGCTGCTTTAGCTGCTGAGAACGCAGAGGCTGAGGCTCCCGCTGAGACAGCTGAGACCACTGAAACAGCCGAGCCGGCAGCGGAGACAGCTCCTGCCGAGGCAGCAGAGACACCCGCTCCTGCCGCTGAGGAGGCTCCTGCTGAGGCTGCTCCCGCTGAGGAGCCCGTAAAGCCCGCTAAGAAGGAGAGCAAGAAGAGCTCCGCTGCTGCGGAGAAGGCTCCCTCCAAGGATAAGCATTCCGAGAACAAGGACGGGAGCTTCACGGTAAAGATCTGACCGGAGGATAGTTATGCCTAATTTCAAGAACAGCCGCATGGCTGAGGATATCAAAAGAGAAATGACCGCGATACTCCGCGAGCTGAAGGACCCGCGCATCGACAAGATGCTCACCATAGTGCGCGCGGATCTCTCGGGCGATATGTCCAGCTGCAAGATATATGTATCGAGCTTCGAGGGCATTGAGCGTGCAAAGGAGTCCGTGGCAGGGCTGAAAAGCGCGGAGGGCTTTATCCGCCGCGAGCTCTTCCACCGCCTGAAAATGCGCAAATCGCCGGAGCTCACCTTCGTTGCGGACGATTCTATCGCACGCAGCGCGGAGATAAGCCGAAAGCTCAATGAGCTTCTGTAAAGGAGGGAAGGGTCAATGTATATAGGCTTCAGCGAAGCGGAGACCTTCCTGCGCAACTGCTCTGACGCTGTGATCATCACCCACCGCAACCCGGACGGTGACTGTATCGGCGCAGGCTTCGCGATGAGGGATATCCTCACAGAGCTCGGCGTCCGCAGCAGGGTCGTCTGCCACGACGAATTCCCCAAGCGGTACGATTTCATGACGAGCACCGGCGCGGGAGAGGACTTCGAGCCGCAGACCGTCATCGCTGTGGATATCGCCGATGAGTCCCTCATGGGACGCTATCAGGAGATATACGGCGGGAAGGTTCAGCTCTGCATAGACCACCACATCTCAAACAAGGATTACGCCGAACGCACGCTGCTCCGCCCGAGGGCGACAGCTGCCTGTGAGGTGATCTACGACCTCGCGCAGTACATGGGCGTGAGGCTCACCACGCACTGTGCGACCTGCCTGTATACCGGCATTGCGACGGATTCGGGCTGCTTCAAGTACGACTGCACCACTCCCCGCGCTCACGAGATAGCCGCGGAGATGATGCGCAGCTATGACATAAATTTCGCACGGATAAACCGCTATATGTTCGACGTCAAATCGCTCGGACGCATGAAGCTCGAGAGCGCCGTGACACGGCTCATGGAGCACTACCTTGGCGGCAGGCTCGTCATGATAGTGCTGACAAAGCAGATCATGGACGAAATGGGCGTGCAGAGCGAGGAGCTCGAGGGCTTCGCGCCGCTGACTATACAGCTCGAGGACGCAGAGGTCGGCATTATGGTGCGTGAGCGCTCGGACGGCACTTATAAATGCTCGTTCCGCTCTGCAAACGATGTGAATGTCTCGGAGATATGCCAGACCTTCGGCGGAGGCGGTCACGCAAAGGCTGCCGGCTGCACCATGACCGGCGACATCGCTGACGTCCGGAAGCGGCTCGTCGATGCAGTCAGGAGGACATTTGAATGAACGGTATCCTCTGCGTGAACAAGCCGCAGGGCTTCACCTCGTTCGACGTCATCGCAAAGCTGCGCGGGATAATGCGCATTCGCCGTCTCGGGCACGGGGGTACCCTCGACCCTATGGCGACAGGAGTGCTGCCGGTGTTCGTCGGTGCCTCAACGAAGGCGTGCGACATCATGCCGGATTCAACCAAAAGCTACACAGCCGGGTTCGTGTTCGGGCTGACCTCCGACACACAGGACGTCACCGGCACTGTGCTCACGCGCTCGGATATCCCCGTTGAGCGCGCACAGATAGAAGCGATGCTTCCCGCTCTTACGGGAAAGATAATGCAGCTGCCGCCGATGTATTCGGCAGTTCAGGTGAACGGAAAGCGCCTCTACGACCTTGCAAGGCAGGGGATAGAGGTCGAGCGCGAGCCGCGGGAGGTCGAGATAACTCAGCTCTCCCTCGGGGACTACGACCCCGCTCAGCGCACGGGCACGCTGTCCATAAGCTGCTCAAAGGGGACATATATCAGAACCATCATCAGCGATATCGGCGAAAAACTGGGCTGCGGCGGCATTATGACGTCGCTGGTGCGGACGTCGTCCTCGGGCTTTATGCTCGATGACTGCTATACCCTCGACCAGATACAGCAGGCGGCGGACAGCGGTGAGCTCGAAGCCATGATAAAGCCGACAGACCGCGTGTTCAGTGCATATCCGGAGCTCAGGCTCGGAGAGGCGCAGACCCGTATGTACCGCTCGGGTGTCAAGCTTGACCTCGCACGGGTGCGTGGAGTGAGGTCTGACAGCGACATCTACCGTGTCTACGCGGACAACGGCGATTTCATCGGACTCGCGCGCGCTGACCGTGACGAGGGCGTACTCCGCGTCAGAAAGAATCTGAGGTGAGAGTATGGAACGCAAAAAAACAGCGGTCGCGCTCGGACTTTTCGACGGCGTTCACCTCGGACACAGAGCGGTGCTCAGGGCGGCGTGCGATCAGCGTAAAAACGGACTTATCCCTTCGGCGTTCACCTTTGAGCCGGGGAGCGTGCTGCGCAAGGCAGGCGGATCGTCCGGCTATATCTACGGACAGCGGGCGAAGATAAGGCTCCTGAACGAGTGCGGCATTGTACGGACTGACTATCCGCCGTTTGATACAGTGCGCGGACTTACCGGAGAGGAATTTGCGTCGCGTATACTTCACGAGCGCATGAACGCAGCCTATGTATGCTGCGGCGAGGACTTCAGATTCGGAAAAAATGCTGCATGGGGCGCGCAGGAGCTCATCAGCTTCGGCAGACGTTTCGGCTTTGAGGTCGAGGTAGTCGGTGCAGTTGAATGCGGCGGCAGCATTGTGTCGTCGAGCCGGATAAGAGAGCTTCTGCTGAAGGGCGATATTGCTTCGGCAAACAGTCTGCTCAGCTTTGATTATTTCATAAATGCCACGGTGACTGACGGAAACCATATCGGCAGGACGATCGGCTTCCCGACGATAAACCAGCAGTTTGAGGAGGGACAGCTCGTACCGGTATTCGGCGTGTACAGCACCGTCACGAAGGTGGACGGCAGTATGCTGCCGTCGGTCACGAATGTGGGAGTAAAGCCCACTATAGAGGGTGTCCGCAGACCGCTTGCAGAAACTCACATCATAGGATACAGCGGCGACCTTTACGGCAAAAATGCAGATGTTTACTTCAAGAGCTTTATCCGTCACGAAATGAAATTCGCTTCACTTGACGAGCTGAAAGCGCAGATAGCGCGCGACATTGAAAAATGCCGGTAATATTCGTGATTCTTTCACGCTGTTATCACATACAGGAGTTATCATTAATAATGGTTTGTTTACAAATATATAACTTCTAAAAGGAGGAAAACCAATGATAGAAGTTAAACACCTTACGAAGCGCTACGGCGACAAGAGAGCCGTAAACGACATCAGCTTCAAGGTAGAAAAGGGTGAGATATTAGGCTTTCTCGGACCTAACGGTGCGGGCAAGTCCACCACTATGAATATGCTCACCGGATATATCTCGTCCACTTCCGGACAGATCCTTATCAACGGAGTGGATATCCTTGAGGACCCGAAGAAGGCTAAGTCCTATATCGGCTACCTCCCCGAGATACCGCCGCTCTACGTCGATATGACCGTAGACGCATACCTCGGCTTCATGTACGACCTCAAGAAGTGCAAGCTGCCCAGAAAGGCGCACCTCAACGACGTCTGCAATCTCTGCCGCATAAGCGATGTCCGCGGCAGACTTATAAAGAACCTCTCCAAGGGCTACCGCCAGAGAGTAGGTCTCGCACAGGCGCTCATCAACAACCCGCCCGTGCTCATTCTCGACGAGCCTACAGTAGGTCTAGACCCGAACCAGATCATCGAGATACGCACCCTTATCCGCAAGCTCGGCAAGCGCCACACAGTCATACTCTCCTCGCATATCCTCCCGGAGATACAGGCTACCTGCGATAAGATAATCATAATCAACAAGGGCGTCATCGCTGCCGACGGCACCGCTGATGAGATCGCTCAGAACATCACGAACGAGCACAAGATGACCCTACGTATCGAGGGTCCCACTCACACTGCCTCCGACAAGAAGCAGATAGCCGACGCTATCCGCAAGGTGGAGGGCGTTAAGTACGTCCGCGCCGATATGGAGCGTGAGAAGGGCATTTACGACTACGACGTCGAGACGGACGGCAAGACAGACGTAAGACGCGCACTCAACAAGCTCTGCGCTGACAACGGCTGGAATATCCTCATGCTCCAGCTCTCCGACCTCACCCTTGAGGACATCTTCCTCAGGATAACAATGGACGAGGGTATCCTTGAGATGCAGGACGAGGAGAAGAATGAGAAAAAGGGCGAGGCTAAAAAGGAAAAGAAGCCGCGTCCGCACATCGAGCTCAATTTTGATGACTCCGCGCCCGAGGCGTCAGTCTCCGGTACGGACGATGACAGCGAAGAAGATACAGAGAACGGAGGCGAGGAATAATGGGTGCTATCTACAGGCGCGAAATGGGCGCATTCTTTACATCAGGACTGGCATATGTGTTCCTGTCGGTATTCTATCTCCTCTCGGGAATATTTTTCTGCTCGGGAGTTGTCGCTGTCGGCACGACGAACACCGCGAACCTCTTCGGTTCGATGTTCATAATCGTGCTGTTCCTCATACCTATCCTCACGATGAGACTGCTCAGTGAGGAGAAGAAGAACCGCACGGATCAGGGACTCCTCACGGCACCGATCGGGCTGTGGGACATCGTCCTCGGCAAGTACTTCGCAGCGCTCACTCTCTTCATCATCGCAGAGAGCATAGTGTTCGTCTATGCGGTGATACTCGGCATACTCGGCGGAAGTGTGGTATGGTCCACGCTCCTCGGAAACTACTTCGCAATGCTGTTCCTCGGAGCTGCATTCATCGCTGTCGGACTGTTCATCTCCTCTCTCACGGAGAACCAGATGACCTCCGCGGTAGTTAGTATGCTCGCACTTTTCGTGCTCTACCTCATGGACAATCTCGCTGCCAACACCGGCAACGAGTTCATCATCAAGATAGTCATGTCGCTTTCCTTCTACACAAGATATATCGAGTTCACAAAGGGCGTGTTCGACCTTCCGAGCGTGCTGTTCTTTGTAAGCGCAGCGTTCATATTCAACTTCCTGACAGTCAGGGTGCTCGATAAGAAGCGCTGGGGCTGATAGAAAGAAAGGAAGGTAATACAGATGAACGAAAATGAAAAGCTCAGCGGGGCGCAGGCTCCCGAGCAGCAGAAAAAGGCGCACAGAAAGCTCCGCTTCGGCTCGATGTCGCTGATAGTGATAGTTCTCGTGATCGCGATAGTCGTTGTGGTCAACCTCATGGCTGGCATTTTCGCAAAGCGCGTGAACACCGAGATAGATCTCACTCCCGATAAGCGCTATGAGCTCAGCGACGAGAGCGTATCAGCCATGAAGGAGCTCAAAAAAGACGTTGAGATAACCGTTACCTGCTCGCAGGAGGAATTCGAGCAGTACTACACGAGCTACATGGCTCAGATGTACTACTACTACCGCGGCGTGGCTCTCACCTCTGAGGACTGCCCGTTCGAGATGGTCACCAAGATACTGGAAAGATACCAGACAGCAGCTTCGCAGGGCGACGGAAAGATCACTGTAAGATACGTTGACATGAACACCGACCCCGACGTCATCGCGAAGTACAAGAAGTACTACAACGGCGAGATCGAGGCGCGTTCGATCGTTGTCTACTCCGACGAGAGAGTCGATATCATCGACTCCACCGAGATAATGTCGATGTTCCAGCCGGACAGCTCCACCACCTCCACGAATATCTCCATGATGTTCGCAGGCGAGAGCACTATCACTACGGCTATCCAGAACGTTACCGATTCGCATCCTGTCCGCGTGGCTTACGCGAGCATGATGAACGGCGCTTCCATCAGCGATACGCAGTTCGAGGGCGTATCGGCAGCTATCCGTACATTCATCACGAAGTACGGCTATGACTGCACAGATATCGACATCGCGTCCGATGACCTCTCCCCCGAGGACTATGACCTCGTGATACTCCCTGTGCCGGCTAACGACATCGCTCCCGACGTCGTTTCCAAGCTCACAGACTTCCTCTACAACGACGGCAAGTACGGCAAGAATATGCTCTATATCCCGTCGCTCTTCGCAGTTGAGACTCCTAACCTCGACGAGTTCCTCGCAGACTGGAGCATCGAGGTCGGAGATACTATCATCAACGATGAGAAGAATATGAAGCAGGTATATCTCGCGACCTTCGGCACCTATGACAACGCCCTGACCGTTTCTGTCAGCGACAGCGAATCAGTAGGAACGCTCCCGAACAACAGCCTCCCGGTCGTTTCGCCCTATACCCGTTCGATAGAGATAATCAGCAAGAACAGCGACGCAGTTGCGAGCGCACTGCTCACTTCCCCCAAGACCTCCTACCTCATCTCTCTTATTGACGGCAGCGCCGGTGCGGACAACGGCTCCTACAACGCGGCAGTCATCTCCAAGAAGGAGGCTGCGGACGGCTTTGAGGTATACACCAGCCGCGTGCTCGTCCTCGGAAGCGCATTCTTCGCTGATGACGGCATACTCGCTAACTCCAGCGTTTACAACAATGCTGACGTGCTGCTCAGCACGCTCAATACAATGACAGGCAAGGAGGCTTCGGCAGTTATCGCTGAGAAGGCTCTCCAGCAGTCGTATATCGCTCCCACGCAGGCACAGTACAACGCTGTACGCGCCGTGACAGTATACGTTATCCCGCTCCTCGTAGCGGCTGTCGGAGTATTCGTTCTGATAAGGAGACGCAACCGATGAACAAAACTGAAAAGGGAATAATCGGGCTGAGCGCGGCGCTTGTCGTGCTCGGCGGCGGACTTGCAGTTCTGAAAATGACCGAAAAGGGCGACGGCTCCGGCAATGAGAGCTCGCTGTCCGATACCGAGCCCACCACAGAGGCTGAGGGCTCGGGACTCACTCTCGTTTACGACACCTCCCTCGAGGGACCCGATTCGACCGAGCATGTCCACGGCGTAGTGGATACGATCGAGGTCACGAACGAGTCGGGAACGTACACCGCAAAGCTCGTGCAGAAGGCAACGGACGACGAGGCTGCGGTCTACACTATCGAGGGCTGCGACGACCTCCCGCTAAAGGCGAGCACTATATCCTCGCTCGCGAGCAATACAGTCTCGCTCTCGACGACAGCGCTCATCGAGGAGCAGCCTGAGAACAAAGCAAAGTTCGGTCTGGCTGAGCCCTCGGCGACGGTAGTCGTAACATTCGAGAGCGGCACAAAGAGAACGCTCTATATCGGCGATCAGGCGCCCTCTGATTCACAGACATACGTCATGGTGGACGGCGTCGATAAGGTCTACACCTGCAGCAACTACAATGTGTCCTATTTCGGCAAGAGCCTCGAGGACTACATCGATACGGAGATAGCTCCCTCGTATGACTCGAATGAGTACCCGATAGTCTCCGAGCTGAAGATAGAGCGCACCGACAAGCCTGATATGGTGATACAGTACGATACCTCCTCCGGTGAGGAGGGAAGTGTCTCCGGCTCGGCTGCAACTCATGTGCTGGTAGAGCCGGCAAGCGCTTTCCTTGCTGTTGAGCGCTCGGCCCCGATAACACACGGTATGTTCGGCCTCACCGCTAAGGAGCTCTACGCTGTCCGTCCGACCGAGGACGACATAAAAAATGCACAGCTCGACGAGCCGTACTGCCGCGTGACAATGGTCACCGAGGACAAGACCTATGTCCTGCTGCTCTCGCAGATAACCTCTGACGAGGACGGCAACAGGCTCGCATACGCGATGCTCGAGGGCGTTCCGCTCATCTACACTCTTGACGCTGACGACGCTCCGTGGATAACTGTCGAGCCGGTGGACATCACATCGCGCAACAACATATTCACGACCTATGTCTGGCTTATCGACTCGCTGAAGGTGAGCTTCGCAGACGGCACAAAGGCTGATTTCTCGATAACCGCGAAGAACTCCGACGTTGACCGCACATCGGCTTCGGCAGATGATTTCAACGTTGCTCTCAACGGCTCGCAGTTCGACGCAGAGCGCTACAGACAGTTCTATTCGTACCTCGTCAACAACCTCTCTGCTGAGGATTTCGCGACAGACGAAGCATTCAGCGGAACTCCGCTCGCGACTGTTGAATTCAACGACACACAGACCGGCACCGCGACAAAGGTCGAGTTCTATGAGCGTTCGCTGATGACTGCGCTGGTAGTCATCAACGGCGAGAGCAGGTTCACCTGTTCGGCGTCAGCAGTGGAGACGCTCGCTGAAAACGCCGCGCTGCTGAACACTGACGAGGAGTTCATCATGAGCGTGAAGTAAGCCGGGATACGGCACTATCAACCCACCACAAGGAGGAATTACCATGAGCGAATTTTACACATATAAGGGCTACCCGCTCGTCCGCAGCGGCAAAACGATCTACTACGGATATATGTCCGATCCGTTCGTGACGATGATACAGATATTATCGACGAAGAAGGTCGGTGAGGAGGACGTGACGTCCAAGGTGCGCGTTTTCCAGATGAGCACCGACCCGAGCCTGAATCCGCTGCAGGCGGTCGTGAAGAATGCGGAGCGCGAGTGCGGACTTTACGAAGCACTTGACATCGCGCACGTCTGGCTCGAAAAGGCGTTAAACAGCTAATCAATGGGATTCCAAAGGGTCGACTGACCCTTTGGCGGA